>NZ_JBFHHB010000264.1:0-4220 GCF_041597215.1 Actinotalea sp. | reverse complement strand
TCCTCCGGCAGGCAGCCGGCCTTGCCCCGGTTGTCCTTCCAGTTCTTCAGGTCCTGGTCGCGATGCGCGATGTTCAGGTCCCCGCCCACCACCGCGTGCCCCCCACCTGCGAGGAGCGCATCCATCCGCTCCGTCGCCAGCGCGAGGAAGGCGTACTTCTCATCCATCGACGGGGTGTTCTCCGTGCCGGAGTGGATGTACGCCGAGACGACGGTCAGCGCGCCGCCGTCCGGCGTTTCCAGATCCGCCTCGATCCACCGCCCGGTGTTGGTCGGGACACCCTGGTCGAGGCCGATCCGCACGGCGGTCACCGGGAGCCGGGAGGCGATCGCCACTCCGGCACGGCCCTTGGCCTCGGCCTCCGCGTGGCCCACGTGCCAACGGTCGTTCGGGAGGAATCCTGCCAGGAGCTCGTCGGGAGCACGCACCTCCTGCAGGAGCAGGACGTCGGGCGCCCGCTGGTCGAGCCACGCGCCCATCCCTCGCCGGAAGGCCGCCCTGATCCCGTTGACGTTCACGCTCGCGATCTGCACCGGAGCATCCTCGCTCACCTCGCCGACACGCGCGCTGCTGTCCAGCGGGGGGGACGGCCCCCGCGTCAGCCGAGCTGGAGGCGCTGCCCGGGGACGGCGGACAGCAGACCGCGGATCTCCCGCTGGGAGAAGCGACGGTGCCCACCGAGGGTGCGGACCGTGGTGATCTTGCCGGCGTTGGCCCAGCGGCTGACCGTCTTGGGGTCGACGCGGAACAGGCTGGCGACCTCGGCGGGGGTCAGGAGGGCGTCGACACCGAGCGCCTGCGCCGTCCGCGCGGAGGAGGTGCGCGGCGCGGGGGTGGGGAGGGGCTGCGCGGCGGAGCTCGTGGAGGACGGGGCGGATGGCTGGGGGTTCATCGGACTTCCTCTTCGTCGTCGGTAGCTGGGCGACCCTGGGGGCCCCTGGCTTTGCGTCCCCGCCTCGCGGCGGGTTTGCCCTTGTCGTGACGGGCCTGCCCGGACATCCCGGGCGAAGCCTCCAGACCAGACATCGGGCCCAAACCGGACAGACTTGATCACCCCAACGGGTGACATGCCCCACAGATCTCGCCCGGCCGCATCGGCCCGTCCACCTCGTGCGGCCCGCCGGAAGCGGCTGCTGCCAGGGACGACGGAAGGCCCCTCCCAGGTGGTCCTGGTGGGGCCTTCACGACGTACATCGGTCGATACCGGACATACTTGAGCAATTCGTCGTGTGACGTGCGTCACACCCTGCTCAGCTCGCCGCGAGCCGCTCCGCCCGGTCCACGACGTTCGCCAGGAGCATCGCGCGCGTCATCGGCCCGACCCCGCCGGGGTTCGGCGAGAGCCATCCCGCGACCTCCCGGACGCCCGGGTCGACGTCACCCGCCAGTCGGGTCCGGCCCGTGTCCGGGTCCACCTGCCGCGAGACGCCCACGTCGAGCACGACGGCGCCCGGCTTGACGTCCTCGGCCCGGACCAGCCCTGGCACCCCCGCCGCCGCGACGACGACGTCCGCCATGCGCAGGTGCGAGGAGAGGTCGGTCGTCCCGGTGTGGGTGAGCGTGACCGTCGCGTTGTGCTCCCGGCGGGTCAGGAGCAGGCCGATCGACCGACCGACCGTCGTCCCCCGACCGAGCACGACCACGTGCTTGCCCGCGACGGACAACCCGTAGCGCGCCATGAGCTCGAGCACCCCGCGCGGGGTGCAGGGCAGCGGGGAGGTGAGGGGCTCGTTGACCCGCAGCACCAGGCGCCCCAGGTTGGTGGGGTGCAGGCCGTCGGCGTCCTTGTCCGGGTCGATCCGCTCCAGCACGAGATTCGTGTCGATGCCCTTCGGCAACGGCAGCTGGACGATGTAGCCCGTGCAGGCGGGGTCGGCGTTGAGCCGGTCCACCGCCGCCAGGACGTCGGCCTCGCTCGCGTCCGCGGGGAGGTCCTCCCGGATCGAGGCGATGCCCACCTCTGCGCAGTCGCGGTGCTTGCCTGCCACGTAGGCCTGCGAGCCCGGGTCGTCGCCGACCAGCACGGTGCCGAGCCCCGGCACGACCCCCTTCTCGCGGAGCGCCGCGACGCGGGTGGCCAGCTCCGCCTTGATCGTCGCCGCCGTCGCCTTCCCGTCGAGGAGCTGCGCGCCCGATGCGGTCAGCCCACTCACCGGTCGAGGCCGGGGTAGAGCGGGAAGGCATCGGCCAGGGCAGCGGTCCGTGCCTTGAGCGCCTCGACGTCGGCTGCCTGCCCGCCGACCAGGGCCAGCGCGATCACGTCGGCCACCTCGGTGAACTCCGCGTCGCCGAAACCACGGGTCGCCAGGGCCGGGGTGCCGATCCGTAGCCCGGAGGTGACCATCGGCGGGCGCGGGTCGTTGGGCACGGCGTTGCGGTTGACCGTGATGCCGACCTCGTGCAGGAGGTCCTCGGCCTGCTTGCCGTCGATCGCCGCGTCACGCAGGTCGACGAGGACCAGGTGCACGTCGGTCCCGCCCGAGCGGACGCCGATGCCCGCGGCGACGACGTCCTGCGCCATCAGGCGCTCGGCGAGGATGCGCGCACCGCGAAGCGTGCGCTCCTGACGGTCCCGGAACTCCTCGGACATCGCGATCTTGAACGCCACGGCCTTCGCCGCGATGACGTGCATCAACGGGCCGCCCTGCTGACCGGGGAACACCGCTGTGTTGATCTTCTTCGCCAGCTCGGCGTCGTTCGTCAGGATGAACCCGGAGCGCGGGCCGCCGATCGTCTTGTGCACGGTCGAGGAGACGACGTGCGCGTGCGGGACGGGCGAGGGGTGCACACCGGCGGCGACGAGGCCGGCGAAGTGCGCCATGTCGACCCAGAGGTAGGCACCGACCTCGTCGGCGATCGCGCGGAAGGCGGCGAAGTCGAGCTCGCGGGGGTAGGCGGACCAGCCGGCGATGATCACCTTCGGCTTGTGCTCCACGGCGAGGCGTCGCACCTCGGCCATGTCGATCCGCGAGGTCTCGGGGTCGACCCCGTAGGCGACGATGTCGTGGAGCCGACCCGAGAAGTTGATCTTCATCCCGTGCGTCAGGTGACCGCCCTGGTCGAGCGCGAGGCCGAGGATCGTGTCCCCCGGCCGGGCCAGCGCGTGCAGCACCGCTGCGTTCGCGGTGGCACCCGAGTGCGGCTGGACGTTGGCGAACTCCGCGCCGAACAGCGCCTTGGCGCGCTCGATCGCGATGGTCTCCGCGACGTCGACGACCTCGCAGCCGCCGTAGTAGCGCCGACCGGGGTAGCCCTCGGCGTACTTGTTGGTCAGGACGGACCCGACGGCCTCCAGGACGGCCCGCGGCACGAAGTTCTCGCTCGCGATCATCTCGAGCGTCCCGCGCTGGCGCTCGAGCTCGCCGTCGAGGACCGCGGCGATCTCCGGGTCCAGCTCGGACAGGGACTGGTTCATGACGTTGTCGCTCATGACGCTCCTCGCCTCAGCGGTGCACGCGGGGACCCCGGGTCTGTCCGGGCACGCACAACCGGTGTGCTGACCCGTGGCCCAGGCGTTCGACCCGACGTCACTGCGGGGCTCCAGGCGTCCGCAGTACTGCCGCTCCCTGGTGGTTGCCCACCTTCGCCAGTCGCGACGGGGCAAGACTAGCAAGCGGCGTCCACCGCCCGTCGGCGGTCCGCTGGGTGGTCGGGGCGCGCCCCGACCGGCCGGACGTCCGGGTGCTCAGCGCCGCGGGGTCACTCGGCCGAGGACGCGGCTGCCGCCTCTGCGCCGGGCAACGAGCCGCCCTCGCCGAGGATCTTGCGCAGGTAGGCGTAGGTCAGGTCACCAGCGGTCTGGTCGAACTCGTGCTCGTAGCCGTGCTTGGCGTACATCGCGAGGTTGTGCACCGAGTCCTTCCCGGTGAACACCCAGACCTCCGTGATGCCGTCCGGCAGGTACCCGGGGACGGCGAGCATCATCTGCGTCCCGATGCCCTGGCCCTGCAGGTCGGGCACCACGGCGAGGCGTCCGAGCGTGGCCTTGGAGCCCTCGACGCCGACCCGGATCGACCCGACGAGCCGGGGCCCGATCCAGGCGCCGACGGTCACGACCGCCGGGTCGGCGAGGTCGGCCCTCAGCTCCTCGAGCGTCTGCGTCAGCGGGGGGATGTGGGGGTCGTCGTAGAGCTGGGCCTCGCGTACGAAGGCCGCGCGGCGCACCGTCAGCAGCTCACCGGCGCTCGCGTCGTCGACGACGTCGATCCTCACCTCGTCCG
>NZ_JBFHHB010000263.1:0-4220 GCF_041597215.1 Actinotalea sp. | reverse complement strand
GCCGACCTCGCGTTCCGGCCGCCGCGCGCAGGAGGTCACCCTCGCCCGCAACCTCGGCCTGGTCGCCGGGGTGCAGGTGAGCGAGCGCTCCCTTCGCGTCGCGCTCGCCGACGTGAGCCAGCGCATCGTCGCCGACCAGCGCCTGCCGCTTCCTCCGGCGCACCGCGCCGACTCCGGCCTCGATCGCGTGGCGATCCTCGTGGAGGAGCTCGCCGAGTCCGTCGGCGCCGGCCTGGGGGAGATCCTCGGGGTCGGCGTCGGGGTACCGGCCCCGGTCGACTCCCGCACGGGCATCGTCTCGGCCCACCCGATCCTTCCCGGCTGGGGTGGCGTGCGGGTGCCGGAGGTCCTGGGCCGGAGGCTGGGGCTCCCCGTGGTCGTGGACAACGCCACCAACCTGGGTGCGCTCGCCGAGTCGCGGTTCGGGGTTGCCCGCGACGCGGACTCCCTCGTGTTCGTGCGGGTCTCGCACGGGGTCAGCATGGGGCTCGTCATCGGTGGGGTGGTGCACCGCGGTCGCCGCGGCGCTGCCGGCGAGCTCGGTCACGTGCGGGACGTCGAGGACGGCCCCGCCTGCCGGTGCGGGCTCACCGGCTGCCTCGAGGGCTCGATCGGCGCCGCAGCGCTCGCCGCGCGGCTCGCCCCGACCCACGGGCACCTCGCGCTGCGCGACGTCGTCGCGCGCGCCCTTGCGGGGGACGCGGCGTGCACCCGGGTCGTCGGCGAGGCCGGCCGTCGCCTCGGCAGGGCCCTTGCCTCGGTGTGCACCGTGATCGACCCGGACCTGCTGGTGCTCGACGGTGAGCTCGTGGGCGCAGGGGAGGCCTTCCTCGGCCCGCTGCGCCGGACCCTCGAGGCCGACGTCCTGCCCACCGACCCGCCCGGCCTGCGCGTCGAGCTCGCGGCGCTCGGGGGAGACGCACCCCTGCGCGGTGCGCTCGCGCTCGCCCTCGATGCCTACGAGGTCGGTGTCACGGGCCCGCTGAGCGTGCTGACATGAGGGCTGGCGCTCGCGCGCTGCTCGCCGTTCTCCTCGCGCTCGCGGGCCTCGGTGCCTGCGCACCGGCCGAGAGCCAGGGGCCGGTCATCGCCCTGCTGCTGCCGGAGGCGAAGGCGAGCCGGTACGAGGGGATCGACCGCCCGGTCTTCGAACGGGTCGTCGCCGCCCGCTGCGCCGACTGCACGGTGCTCTACGCGAACGCGGGCCAGGACGCGGCCCGCCAGCAGCAGCAGGCCGAGTCCGCCCTCACGCAGGGCGCGAGCGTGCTCGTCATCGACGCGGTCGACGCCTCGGCGGCGCGGTCCATCGTCACCTCCGCCGCGGCCCGTGGGGTGCGTGTCGTGGCGTACGACAGGTTCGTCGCCGACGCACCCCTCGACTTCATGGTCGGATCGGATGTCGAGCGCGTCGGGCAGCTCCAGGGGGAGGCGCTGGTGCGCGCCGTCGGTCGGGTCGATGCCGACGGCGGCATCCTCGTGGTGGACGGGGCGGAGACCGACCCGAACGTCGCGCTGCTGCAGTCCGGGCTGGCCGAGGCGCTCGAGGGCACCGGGCTGACGGTCCTGGCGCGCTACTCGACCCCGGACTGGAGCCCGGACAAGGCCCAGGAGTGGGTCCAGGGGCAGCTCACCCAGTACCAGGGACGGGTCGTCGGGGTCTACGCGGCCAACGACGGCACGGCCGGTGGCGCGATCTCGGCGATGCGCGCCGCGGGGCTGGACCCGGTCCCCCCGGTGACCGGGCAGGACGCCGACCTCGCCGCCGTGCAGCGGATCATCTCCGGCGACCAGACGATGACCGTCTACAAGGCCATCGAGCAGCAGGCGAGGACCGCGGCCGAGATCGCCGTGCGCCTCGCTCGCGGGGAGCAGCCGGCCGCGACGGCAGAGGTCGAGGGCGTGCCGGCGATCCTGCTCGCCCCGGTCGCGGTGACCAGCGGGAACGTCGGCTCGGTCCTCGTGGACGGTGGCGTCTACTCCGTGGAGGAGATCTGCGTCGAGCCCTACCGGCAGGCCTGCCTCGACCTCGACCTGATCCGTGTGGAGGCAGGATGACCGACGTGATGCGCGAGCCGGCGGTGATCGCCCTGCGGGGGGTCAGCCACGCCTACGGGGCGGTGCGCGCCCTGATCGACGTCGACCTGGACGTGCGCGCGCACGAGGTGGTCGCCGTCGTCGGGGACAACGGTGCCGGCAAGTCGACCCTCGTCGGTGTGCTGTCCGGTGTGCTGGTCCCGGACACGGGCGAGGTCGTCGTGGAGGGCCAGGAGATCCAGCTCACCTCGCCGGGCCTGGCCCGTCAGCTCGGGATCGCCACGGTCTTCCAGGACCTGGCGCTGTGCGAGCACCTCGACGTCGTGGAGAACCTCTTCCTCGGCCAGGAGATCCGTCGGGGACCGCTGCTCGACGAGGTCGCGATGGAGCGGGAGGCGTGGCACCTGCTCGGACAGCTCGCGGTGCGGCTGCCCTCGGTGCGGGCTCCGGTGTCGGCACTGTCCGGTGGGCAGCGGCAGGCCGTCGCCGTCGCGCGCGCCCTGCTGGGCGAGCCGCGCGTGCTCGTGCTGGACGAGCCGACCGCCTCGCTCGGTGTCACGCAGACGGCCGAGGTGCTCAACCTCGTCGAGCGGGTGCGCGACCAGGGGTACGGGGTGGTCGTGGTGAGCCACAACATGACCGACGTCCAGGCCGTCGCCGATCGCGTCGTCGTGCTGCGGCGCGGACGGCTCAACGGGGAGTTCGACGCGGACCTGGCCAGCTACGAGCAGATCATCGCGGCGATCACCGGCGCGGCGCCGCACCCGGGGGAGGGCCGGTCATGAGCTGGAGCCCGCCCGGTGGCCGGGTCGACACGCACGCGCTCGGCCCCGGATCAGCCTCGCGCGCCTGGCGCCAGGGCGGGGTGTCCTGGCGCGGGCTGCTGGGGCCGGGGGCCGACTCCGGCTCGGTGCCCGTCCTCGCCGCCCTGCTCGTGCTCGCCCTCGTCTTCCAGGCGGCGAACCCCCACTTCCTGTCGGCCGACAACCTGGTCAACCTCAGTCTCCAGGTCTCGGCGATCGGGGTGATGGCGCTCGGGATGGTCCTCGTCCTGCTCGTCGGGCAGGTCGATCTCTCGGTCGGCGCGGTCAGCGGGCTGGCCGCGGCGATCGTCGCGGTGGGCGCCGTCCACCAGGGATGGCCGCTCGCCGTCGCGGTGGCGGTGGCGATCGTCGCCGCCGGCGTGATCGGAGCAGGCTACGGGTGGATGTTCACCCGGGTGGGGGTGCCGTCGTTCGTGCTCACCCTCGCGGGCCTGCTCGTCGCCCAGGGCCTGCAGGAGCGGGTGCTGGGGTCGTCGGGGTCCATCACCCTTCCCTTCGACTCCCCCCTCGTGCGGTTCTCGCAGCAGTCGTTCCTCGCGCCGGCGCTCGCCTACGGGCTCGTGGCCGCAGGGGTGGTCGGCGGGCTCGGCCTTCGCCTGCTCGAACGTCGACGCCGCGTCCTCGCCGAGCTCCCCGTCGACCCCCTGCGGCCCGTGCTCGTGCGGTGGTCCCTGCTGGGCGCCGTCGCCGGGTCGGCCACGTGGTACCTCAACCTCAACCGTGGCATCGGCGCCTCCTTCGCGCTCTTCCTCGCCCTGGTGCTCGCGGCGGACATCCTGCTGCGGCGCACCCGATGGGGGCGCTCGGTCCGTGCCGTCGGCTCCAACGTGGGCTCGGCGCACCGCGCGGGGATCGCCGTGCGCCGGGTGTACGTCGCGACGTTCACCGCCTGCGCCGCACTCGCGGGGCTCGGCGGTGTGCTGGCCGCCGGCCGGCTCGCTGCCGCCAACCAGGGAACGGGTGGCTCGGACACGAACCTCACGGTGATCGCCGCGGCGGTCATCGGCGGCACGAGCCTGTTCGGGGGACGCGGCTCTGCCTGGTCGGCGCTGCTCGGGGCGCTGGTGGTCGGCTCGATCTCCTCGGGGCTGACGCTGCTCAACCTCGACGCGGCACCGCGCTACATCGTCACCGGGATGGTGCTCGCGCTCGCGGTCACCGTCGACGCTCTCGGCCGCCGTCGGGTGAACGTCGCCGATCGCTGAGTTCTGCGCTGCCCTGCCCTGCCTGGTCTGCCTGCCAGGCCTGGCGCGCGGCGGGTCTCAGCGGAAGACGATCGTCCGCTTGCCGTCCAGGAGCACCCGGTGCTCGGCGTGCCAGCGCACCGCACGGGCCAGGGCACGGCGCTCGACGTCCTGGCCG
>NZ_JBFHHB010000262.1:0-4234 GCF_041597215.1 Actinotalea sp. | reverse complement strand
GCGCTCCGCCTGGAGCTCTGCCAGCCGGTGCTTGACCATGTCCCCGATGCTCACGATCCCGTGCAGCTCACCGTCCACGAGGATCGGCACGTGCCGGATACGTCGCTCGGTCATCGCACTCATGAGCTCCTCGACGCTGTCCTGGAGCCCGCAGGTGTGCACCTCCGTCGTCATGATCGCGGAGACCGCCGTGTCGAGGATCCCGTCCCCGTCGGTGTCCAGGCGCCACACCACGTCCCGCTCGCTGACGATGCCGTCGACGTGCTTGCCGTCCCGGGAGACGACCAAGGCACCGATCCGGTGCTCGCCCAGCATGGTGAGCAGCTCCCGCACGGTCCGGTCGGGAGCGATCGTGACGACCGTGTCGCCCTTACGTCTCAGCACCTCGGTGATGCGCATGACGGAGGACCTCCTGCCTGACTCGCCGCGACCACGTCGTCGCCGGCTGGTCTCCCGACGGTACGGCACGGGTCCGGGTCGGGCCAGCCCCGGCGGGACTCCCACCGGGGCCGCACCGACCAGGGACCGGGCCTCAGGCGGAGGCGGGAGCCAAGGGTGCGAGCAGCTCGCGCACCTGCTCGCGCGTCGGCACCCGGCCCGACAGGAGCACCTCGTCGTCGACGACGAGCCCCGGGGTGCGCATGATGCCGTAGGAGGCGATGTCCGCGTAGTCGGTGACCTTCTCGAACTCCGCCACGACGCCGAGGTCGTCGGCCGCCTCGCGGGTCACGCGCTCGAGGTTGACGCAGTTCGCGCAACCGGAACCGAGGATCTTGATCAGCATTGCTCTCTCCTTGGGGATCTCACGCCAGGACGGCGTTGAACAGGTAACCGACGACGAGGATGCCGGCGGCGACGACCGCGACGAAGGTGGCGATGAGCCGGGGCTTGAGGACACGACGCAGCAGGATGAGCTCGGGGAGGGAGAGCGCGACGACGGCCATCATGAAGGCCAGCAGCGTTCCCATCGGCAGGCCCTTGTCGTGCAGGGCCTCGACCAGCGGCAGCACCCCGGCGGCGTTGGAGTACAGCGGCACGCCGAGCAGCACGGCCAGCGGCACCGCGAACGGGTTGTCCGCGCCCGCGTACTGGGCGAAGAAGTCCTCCGGCGCCCAGCCGTGGATCACCGCGCCCAGCCCGATCCCGACCAGCAGGTACGGCCAGATCTTGCGCAGGATCGACCCGACCTCCTCGACCCCCATCGCGATCCTGTCGTCCCAGGTCAGCCCGAGGGTCGAGTCGATCACCCGGCCACGCAGCCGGGTCTCGAACACGAACGGCTCCACCCAGCGCTCGACGTGCAGGCGACCGAGCACGAAGCCGCCGACGATCGCGATGAGCAGGCCCGCCCCTGCGTAGAGCAACGTCGGACCGATCCCGAAGAGGCCGAGGAGCAGGGCGATCGCGATCTCGTTGACCATCGGCGAGGCGATCAGGAAGCTCATCGTCACGCCGATCGGCACGCCGGCCGAGACGAACCCGATGAACGCCGGCACCGCGGAGCAGGAGCAGAACGGCGTGACCACGCCGAGACCCGCCGCCAGGACGTTGCCGAACCCCTCCCGCTTGCCCCCGAGCATCGCCCGCGTCCGCTCGACCGACATGAAGGAGCGCAGGACCGTGACCACGAAGATGATCCCGGTCAGGAGCAGCCCGATCTTCACCGAGTCGTAGAAGAAGAAGTGCACCCCGGAGCCGAGCCGGGACCCTTCGTCCAGCCCGGCCACGTCGTAGACCAACCAGTCCCACCACGGCAGGTTCACCGAGTACAGCGCGACCCACAGGATCGCGGCGCTGCCGACCATCAGCCACCGGCGCAACACGGGCCGGGAGCGCACCGCCTGGACGGCGCTCATCGGGCGGAGACCAGCGCGGCGGTCGGCAGCGCGGCAGCAAGCCGCTCGTGCGCGTCGGCCGCGAGGCTGTAGTCGATCCATCGTCCTCGTCGAGCGGAGGTGACCAGGCCGGCCTCCCGCAGCACCTTGAGGTGGTAGCTGAGGAGGTTCGCGGCGATCGGCACATGGGCCTGCAGGTCGCACACGCAGTGCGTGCCGTCGGCGAGGCGCTCCAGCACCGTCCAGCGAATGGGGTCGGCAACGGCGACGAGGACGGCAACGGACCGCTCGGCCCGGTGCTCCACCGACCTCGGTTCAATCCTGATTGATTCAGCCATGCTTGAACCGTAGCCCCGCCGAGGAGGGCCTCGGCGAGGACCTAAGTCATGGGACCTTCCGGTCCGCACGGCTCAGGCGTGGCCCGCCGACTCCGTCCGGCGGAGCGTGCCCGGCTCCCACGACAGCAGCCCCAGCTCGGCGAAGGCCGTCGCGAGACCGCTCGACCCGGGCCCCGGCGCCGTCCGGTCCGCGACGGCGAGGACCCGGGGGTCGGCCCCCTCGATGGCGACGCCCAGACCGGCGTGCTCGAGCATCTCGAGATCGTTGAGCCCGTCGCCGAAGGCGATGACATCCTCGCGACGCAGGTCGAGGTCCTCGATGACGAGCGCCATGCCGATCGCCTTGGTCATCCCCGCGAGGAAGATCTCCCCGGCGGACTCCCCCATGCCGGGGATCGAGCTCGGCAACGCCTGGACACCCGGCCCGATCTGCGCGGTGAGGGTCCCGGCCGGCACGGGTGAGTCGAAGTAGGTCACCTTGCCGAAGGTGGCGCCCGCGAGGTCGGCGGACATCTGCAGCGACTCCAGGATGTCGAGCGAGCCGGCGCTCTCCGCGCCGTCCCCCCGGAACCTGTGGGCGAGCAGCGAGCCGAGACGCCGGTCGAGGCCAGGAAGCCCGTGGAGCACCTCGGGTGCCTCGAGGAGGTAGGCGAGGCCGTGCGTGTCGAGGACCTCGACCGTCCGCGCGGCGAGCGCGGCGGGGAAGCGTCGGTCGGCGAGCACCCTGCCCGCGACCTCGACATAGGCACCGGCTCCCGCGACGACGCCGTCGAACCCGGCGTCGAGGATGCGTGGAGTGAGCATGGAGGTCGGACGTCCCGTGCAGAGCAGCACCCGGTGCCCTGCCGCGCGCGCGCTCCGCACCGCCTCCGCGTGCGCCGGCGGCACCCGGCCCCGATCGGCATAGGTGCCGTCGATGTCGAGGAAGATCACTTTGGCGGCGGTGGTGGGTCCCTCGTTCGTCGCGCTCATCTCACGGCACCCTATCCGGGCGTGGACCGGCAGACCTTGACGCCACGGGCCACCGGACGGAGCCTGAGGGGATGAACCCCTTCGACGACCTGCCCGTGGTCGACTCCGTGCCCGCGGGGATGCCGGGGACCATCGAGCTCGGCGCCTTCTCCGTCTCGCTCGACGTCGCCGACCTCGACGCCTCCCGCGCGTTCTACGAGAAGCTCGGGTTCGAGGTGACCGGCGGAGCTGCGGACCAGGGCTGGCTCATCCTCAAGAACGGTGAGACGACTCTCGGCCTGTTCCACGGGATGATCGAGAAGCCGACGCTCACGTTCAACCCCGGCCTGACCGGCCAGATGCAGCGCGTGCGGAGCTTCACGGACGTCCGCGAGATCCAGTCGCGGCTCGAGGACGCCGGCCTCGAGCTCGTCGAACGGGCGGACCCCACAGGGACGGGCCCCGCGCACCTGGTCCTCCACGACCCCGACGGCAACCCGATCCTCATCGACCAGTTCTTCTGAGCCGCTCGCGCGGCCCGGACGATCGGAACGCGCTCCGCCGACCGTCCCCGACCGGTGCCCGCTCGGGGGCGGTGGACAGCCCCGCAGCACCTACGCTCGGCCCATGCCTGATGCCGCCAATGACGTGCCCGTCGCCGCCGAGGCACCGGGGCACGGGCGGGCGCCCGATGCGTAGGGGTGTCCTCCGGGCCGGCCTCGCCGCGCTGCTCTTCGGCGCCTCGACGCCGTTCGCGGCCCAGCTGGCTCGCGAGACCAACGCGTTCACACTGGCGGGCCTGCTCTACCTCGGGGCGGCCCTTGCCGTCCTGCCCACCAGCCTGCGGCATCGACCCGATCCCGCAGCGCTGCGGCGAGGGGCCGGTCGGCTGAGCACGGCCGTCGTTCTCGGCGGTGCGGTCGGCCCGGTCCTCCTCGCGTCCGGTCTCCAGCACACCAGCGCCGCGAGCGCGTCCCTGCTGCTCAACCTGGAGCTGGCGTTCACCGTCGTCCTCGCCGCCGCCTTCTTCCACGAGCACATCGGGCTCCGCGTCGCGCTCGGAGCCGGGCTCGTCGCCACCGCGAGCCTGCTGCTCACCGGACCGGGTGC
>NZ_JBFHHB010000261.1:0-4249 GCF_041597215.1 Actinotalea sp. | reverse complement strand
GACCGCCGTCGTTCGTTCGTACGGGCTCAGACCGCCGCGGTGGGCGCGGTGGCCTCGACCTTCTTCGGCAGGACCGCGGTGAACGCGTAGCCGATGAGGATCAGCACGAGACCCACGCCGATCGCGAAGGCTGCGACGCCGAAGGCGACGACCGAGGTGAACAGCGAGGCGCGCAGGAACGAGGCGTTCATCGCCGTGGCGCGCAGCGGGTCCTCGCGGTCGAGCTCGGCGTAGGTCTTGCCATCGGTCGACGCGAGCGCGTGGGTGTTGATGACGTCGGCCTGGTAGAAGGCCTGCAGCGGGCCGTCGACCGCGCTGCCCGCGAAGGCGGTGGCGTCGTCGGAGACGGTGATGTTCTCCGCCGCGAGCTGCGAGCTGACCAGGCCCCAGGTGACGCCACCGGCGACGACCATGAGCAGGCCGACGACCATGAGGACGTAGCTGACGATCTTGACGGGCTTGGCGTTGACGGTGCTCATGAAGTTCCCCTTCCAGGACGGCCGGGCCCTCCCGGAACCCGAGAGCCCTTTCGCACGGGCTCGACCATGAATATGCCCGACGGTGATCACCGTCGTATAGGCCGATGGTCCGGGCACGCATGGATGTTCACCGTCACGGGGTCCCGTCGTCGACCCGGATGGCCGTGAAAACCCGCCCCCTCAGGCCGTCAGGCCTCGCAGCGCACGGGCGCGGGAGTACAGCGCGTCGGCCGCACGCTGGGTGTGCGACCAGCCGAACACCGGCGGCACACCGCGGGCACGGGACCCGAGCGCGCCGAGCAGACCGGGCTCGTGCACCAGCCGCGCCAGCGCCCTGGCCATGCCGGCGTCGTCGTCGACGAGCAGTCCGTCCACGTCGTGGCTGACGAACTCCTCGATCCCCGTCCCCTTGCGCGCCACGACCACGAGCCCTGCCGCCCGCGCCTCGAGCGCCGCGATGCCGAAGGCCTCGAGGGCAGCCGGTGCGAGGAACACGTGCGCACGGCGGTAGAGCTCGGGGAGGCGGTCGCGCTCGAGCCGTCCGTGGAGCGTGACGACGTCGCCGAGCCGCCTGCGGTCGACGGACCGCTGCATCGGCGCGCGCATCGGGCCGTCACCGACGACGTCCACCCGCAGCGCCTCGTGGCCGACCTGGGCGACGGCGTCCTCGACCACGGCGATGAGCGCCGGCCCACGCTTGCGCGGCGCCAGGCGCATCGTGGCCACCGCGCGCACCGGGGGCACCGGGGCGACGGGCTCGCTCGGGGCCCACCTCGCGAGGTCCGCGCCGTTGGGCACCAGGTCGACCCGCCCCCCGAAGACCTCCCGGACCCGCTCGGCCGCCGCCGTGCTCACGGCCGAGAGCGCGACCGGGGCCTCGGCCCAGCGCGTGCGACGGACCCCGAGCCGCAGGGCCGGGACCACTCCGTCGAGCATGCAGTGCCAGGTGATCGCGAGGGGTACCCCGCGGTCCAGGGCGACGCGCGCCCCGTCGAAGGCGAACGGTGAGACGACGCCGGCGTGCACGTGCACGACGTCGGGACGGGCACGGTCGAACAGCTCGCGCATCGCCGCCGGCGCCGCGGGGTTCACCGGCACGTCGAAGGGGAGCCGGACGCCCATCCGGTGCACCGTGACCGCCGGGTGACCGAACTGCTCGCCGCCCGGATCGACACCGGACTCCAGCGGGGTGGCCGTGAGCACGTGCACCTCGTGCCCGGCAGCAGCCTGAGCCGCCGCGAGATCGCGCACCTGGGTCTCGATCCCGCCCATCCGCGGGGGGTAGCAGTCGGAGACGTGGACGATGCGCACCCCTAAGGCTAACGCCGGGCGCCCTGCGGCCGATCGGTGTCCGGAGCGGGAGGAGACCACCGGGTGCACGGCAGTCGGCAGCACGCCCACGTGACGGTGATCGCCCTTGCCGTGCCGCTCGCCGCGCTGTGCCTGCTCGGTGGGGCCTGGCGCTACGGAGCGATCACGGCGGCGGCCCTCGTCCCGCTCGCCGCCCTGGCGGTCCAGCTGCACCGGGGGACCCATCCCGACCGGCTCGGGTACACGGTGATGCTCGCCGGCACCGGCGTCCTCGCGGTGCACAACGTCCAGAACCTCGTGAGCTTCGCGCTCGTCGGCACACCGGCGGCAGGTCCGGCCGGCGCCGCGACGCTCCTGCTCGGCTACGCCGTCCTGCTGGCAGGCGGCCTGCTGGTCACCGTCCCGTACGCGCGGCGCGACAGCGGGGGCATGCTGGACGCCGGGCTCGTCGGCCTGGCTGCGGCGAGCGTCGTCTGGTCGGCCGTGCTCTACCCGGTCCACCTGCGGCTCGACTCCTCGGCTCCGACGGTGGTCTACGAGATGACTCTCGTGCTGTGCATCAGCGCCCTCTCGGGCGCGGTGGTCCGGTCCGCGGTCGTGGCGCCTGCGGCCAGGCCGGCAGCGGTGTACCTCGTGCTGTCGATCACCTCGGTGAACCTCGCCGACATCGGGTCGACCCTGACGACCGACCCCGTGCTGCACATGGACGCGGGCTGGGTCGGCAGCCTGTGGGTCGTCGCCTACGTCGCGTTCGGCGCGGCCATCGTGCACCCCTCGGCCCTGGCGATCGCCGGCCCCGAGGCTCGACCCCGCGGCCTCACGCGGGCGCGTCTGGCCTTCCTCGGGGCGGCCCTCGCCGTGAACCCGACCGTCGTCGGGATCCAATCGCTCACCGGTCGCCCGGCCGACGTCGTCCTGCTGAGCATCGGCACGCTGCTCATGGTCCCGCTGGTGGTCACCCGGATCGGCCTGCTCGCCCAGTGGCATGCCGACGCGGCCCGGCGCCTGCACGACCTCGCCTCCCTCGACGAGCTGACCGGGCTGGCGAACCGCCGGGCGATGAGCACGCACCTGTCAGGCGTCCTCGAGCGAGTCGGGGCCGGGAGCGTCACCGGGGCCGTGGTGCTCTACCTGGACCTCGACGACTTCAAGGCGGTCAACGACACCTACGGCCACTCGACCGGCGACGAGCTCCTGCGCGAGGTGGCCCGCCGCCTCCTGAGCTGCGTGCGCTCCTCGGACCTCGTGGCACGCTTCGGCGGCGACGAGTTCGTCGTCGTGCTGGAAGGGGACCCCTCGGCGATCGAGTCCACCGTGGTGCCGTCGATCGACCGTGCCCTCTCCCGGCCGGTCGACCTCGACGGGATCCGCGCGACGGCGCGGGCCTCGATCGGCATCACCTCGCCGGTGAGCGCTCCGACGCCGAGTCGCTGCTCGCTCGCGCGGACGGCTCGATGTACGAGGTCAAGCGCCTGCGTCGGGCCGGCCGTGAGGCGACCCCGCCGACCGGGACCCCCGCTGCCGCCCTCGGCTGAGGGTCAGCGGGGGGCGTCCCCCGGCCTCACTCCCACTCGATGGTGCCCGGCGGCTTGCTGGTCACGTCGAGCGTCACCCGGTTCACCTCGGGGACCTCGTTGGTGATCCGCGTGGAGATCGTGGCGAGCACCTCGTACGGCACCCGGGTCCAGTCGGCCGTCATGGCGTCCTCCGAGCTCACCGGCCGCAGGACGACGGGATGGCCGTAGGTGCGGCCGTCACCCTGCACCCCGACGGAGCGCACGTCCGCCAGGAGGACGACGGGGCACTGCCAGATCTCCCGGTCGAGCCCGGCCTTCGTCAGCTCGGCCCTGGCGATCGCGTCGGCGGCGCGCAGGACCTCCAGGCGCTCGCCGGTCACCTCTCCGATGATCCGGATGCCGAGCCCCGGGCCGGGGAACGGCTGACGCCAGACGATCTCGCCCGGGAGGCCGAGCTCGAGGCCCACGGCCCGGACCTCGTCCTTGAACAAGGTCCGCAGCGGCTCGACGAGCTCGAACTGCAGGTCGTCCGGCAGCCCGCCGACGTTGTGGTGGGACTTGATGTTCGCCGCACCCTCGCCGCCGCCCGACTCCACGACGTCCGGGTACAGGGTCCCCTGCACGAGGTAGCGGACCTCCTCACCGTGCGCACCGGACTCCGCGACCACGTCCCGCGCTGCCTGCTCGAAGACCCGGATGAACTCGCGGCCGATGATCTTGCGCTTGGTCTCGGGGTCCGTCACCCCGGCGAGGGCGTCGAGGAAGCGCTCGCGTGCGTCGACGACCATGAGCCGCACGCCCGTCGCGGCGACGAAGTCCTCCTCGACCTGCTCGGCCTCCCCCGCACGCAGCAGCCCGTGGTCGACGAACACGCAGGTCAGCTGCTCGCCGACGGCGCGCTGGACCAGGGCGGCGGCGACGGCCGAGTCGACCCCTCCGGAG
>NZ_JBFHHB010000260.1:0-4311 GCF_041597215.1 Actinotalea sp. | reverse complement strand
GTCCCTACAGACCGAGGACGGGCGTGCTGACGACGGGGCCGCCCGCCGCCCGACGGAGCACCAGGCTCGCCGGGCCGGGCGCGACGTCCGGGAAGACGAAGCAGCCGTCGTCGTCCGACTCGGTGCTCACGAAGCCGTCGGGTCCGTAGACCTGGACGACGTACCTCTCCGCCGGTGCCGTCCACCCGTCGATGCGGACGCCCGTCGGCCCCTCCGAGAGGCTGATCATCACGGTCAGCGGGTCCGAGCTGAACGTGATGGTCCGCATCTCGACCCGGGTCGGCTCGCCACGCACGGCAAGGGCCGGCTCCTGGCGGTGCAGGGCCATCACCTCCGCGTTCAGGCCCTCGAGGGTGAGCGCGAACAGCGCACGGTCGACGAGGCCCTCCGGCACCGGGTCGATCGTCCCGAGGATCCGCGAGAGGTCGTCGAGCAGGGCGAGGTCGACGGCGTCCAGCGGCTCGTCGGCTCCCCCGCCCGGCCCCTCGGCGTTCCGGTCGTCGCTCATGCCTCCACCCATCTCTCGTCGGCGTCGAGCAGCCGTCGAAGCTTCGCCAGGCACCGCCCACGGGTCACCCCGACCGAGGTGACCGGCATCCCGGTGAGCTCGGCGATCGCGCGGTAGTCGGGCCGGTCGGCCATCGCGACCATCGTGAGGATCCGGCGGCACCGTTCGGAGAGCTCGGCGAACCTGCTCCACAGGACCCGGTCCCGCTCGACGGTGAGGAGCCGGACGTCGGGGGCGGGTGCCGGGTCGGCGAGCAGCGGGTCGTCCCGTCCGAGGTCCTCAGGGATGGCCTGCGTCCGGCGCTCCTCCTCCCGCCGCCGACGCACGACCTGCCAAGCCGACCGCCGCGTGCTCACCACGAGCCACCCGAGCAGGGCTTCCGGCTCCCGGATCGCCGCGACGTTGCGCACGAACGCGAGCCAGACGCCCTGCACCACGTCCTCCGCATCCTGGCGTCCTGCCCCCTGGGCGCGCGCGACATGCCACAGCATCGGGGTCGCCTCGCGCACGAGGGCCGTCAACGGGGCGCTGTCCCCGGCACGATGGGCCTCGAGCGCGGCCGCCGCGCGCTCTCCCAGGCTCGTCGGGCTCGCGCCGGGCACACCGGTCGCGTGGCCAGCGGGGCAGCACATGGGCGCGGGCACCTCTCGACGGGCAGATGACGAGACTAGGCCGGGGCCCGCTCGCTCGACAACCGATCCGTCCACAGCCTGCTCCGTCCTCGGGTGCGTGGCCGATCGCGCCCGCGGGGCCCCCTGCGCCCCGCGAGCCGATCGACGTCGAGGGCAAGGGCCCTCACCGGCTCAGAGCGGCGACCGGGCTGTTTGTGACAGGTCGGACGCGGGAGCTCGCACCCGGAGCAGCACGAAGGCCCGGACCACAGGGTCCGGGCCTTCGTCGTGTGCTGCGCTGCGATGGAGCGGGAGGCTCAGGCCTCCTCGTCCTCCACCGTCAGGTTGCGCGTCTTGTTCTGGTCGAGCTGGATGCTCGGGCCCATCGTCGTGGAGACGAAGGCCTTGGCGATGTACCGGCCCTTGGAGGAGGCCGGCTTGAGACGCAGGATCTCCTCGAGCGCCGCCGCGTAGTTCTCCACCAGGGCGGTGTCGCTGAACGAGACCTTGCCGATGATGAAGTGCAGGTTGGCGTGCTTGTCGACGCGGAACTCGATCTTGCCGCCCTTGATCTCGTTGACCGCCTTGGCGACGTCCATCGTGACCGTGCCGGTCTTCGGGTTCGGCATCAGGCCGCGGGGGCCGAGCACCTTGCCCAGACGCCCGACCTTGCCCATGAGGTCGGGGGTCGCGACGGCGGCGTCGAAGTCGGTGTACCCGGCCGCGACCTTCTCGATCAGCTCGTCGCCACCGACCTCGTCGGCGCCTGCCGCACGGGCCTGCTCGGCACGCTCGCCGTTGGCGAAGACCAGGACGCGGGCGGTCTTGCCGGTGCCGTGCGGGAGCAGGACGGTGCCACGCACCATCTGGTCCGCCTTGCGGGGGTCGACCCCGAGGCGGAACGCGACCTCGACGGTCGCGTCGTACTTGATGGTGGACGTCTTCTGCGCGAGGCGGATGGCCTCGAGGGGGGCGTAGATGCGGTCCTTGTCGATCGTCTCGACGGCGGCGCGGTACGCCTTGCTGTGCTGTGCCATGCGGTCTTCTCCTTGAGGGAAGTCGTGGTCGACGGGCCGCACACGGCCCTGCCACACGTGCTGGTGGGTGGTGCTCAGCCCTGGACGGTGATGCCCATGGAGCGGGCGGTGCCCGCGATGATCTTCGAGGCGGCCTCGATGTCGTTCGCGTTGAGGTCGACCATCTTGACGGTGGCGATCTCCCGCACCTGCTCGGCGGTCAGCGAGGCGACCTTGACGGTGTGCGGGGTCGGGGACCCCTTGGCCACACCGGCGGCCTTCTTGATCATCTCGGCGGCCGGCGGCGTCTTGGTGATGAAGGTGAACGAGCGGTCCTCGTAGACCGTGATCTCGACCGGGATGACGTCGCCACGCTGGGCCTCGGTGGCCGCGTTGTAGGCCTTGCAGAACTCCATGATGTTCACGCCGTGCTGACCCAGTGCGGGTCCGATCGGCGGTGCCGGGGTGGCGGCTCCGGCCTTGATCTGGAGCTTGATCAGGCCGGTGACCTTCTTCTTGGGGGGCATGTGCCTTCCGTTCTGTTTCGTGGACCGACGCCGTGGGCGATGACCCGGTTGCAGTGCCGAGGTTCGATCAGATCTTGGCGACCTGGCTGAACGACAGCTCGACCGGGGTCTCCCGGCCGAAGATCGAGACGAGCACCTTGAGCTTCTGCGCCTCGGCGTTGATCTCGGAGATCGTCGCGGGCAGCGTGTCGAAGGGGCCGTCGGTGACGGTGACGGACTCGCCGACCGTGAAGTCCACCTGGATCGCGGGGCCGGCAGCGGCCTTGACCCCCGGCTTGTCCGGGGCAGGGGCGAGCGTCGGGGCGAGCATCGAGAAGACCTCGTCCAGCGTCAGCGGGACCGGCTGGTGCGTGTGCCCGACGAAACCGGTGACACCGGGCGTGTGGCGCACGGCGCCCCAGGACTCGTCGGTCAGGTCCATCCGGACGAGCACGTAGCCGGGGATGCGCACCTTGCGCACCACCTTGCGCTGCGCGTTCTTGATCTCGACGACCTCTTCCATCGGCACCTCGGCCTGGAAGATGTAGTCCTCCATGTTGAGGGACGTGGTGCGGTACTCGAGGTTCGTCTTCACCCGGTTCTCGTAGCCGGCGTAGGAGTGGATGACGTACCACTCGCCGGGCAGGCGCCGCAGCTCGGCCTTGAAGGCCGCGATCGGGTCCTCGTCCTCGTCGTCCTCGACGACGACCTCGTCGGCGACGGCCTCAGCGGTCTCGACCTCGGGCGCCTCGACCTCGTGCTCCTCGACGTCTGCGGTCTCGACCTCTGCGGGCTCGACCGGGGCGTCGTCCACGGTCTGCGGAACCTCGAGCTCGGGCGCGACGACGGCCTCGCCGTCGGCGACGTCGACCTGCGGCTCCTGCGACTCCTGGGACACGGGGTGACCTGCTTTCTGCTGTCTGTGCTGCTGGGTCCTGCTGCATTCCGAACCTGCTGCGGGCCTCGGCCCGTCGTGCCGTGCGCTCCGGCGGCTCAGCCGCCGAAGACCCACCCCACGAGCGTTCCTGCACCGAGGTCGATCACCGTGACGAATGCCATGACGATCAGGACGAAGACGATGACGACGATGCTGTACCGCACGAGGTCGTCCCGCGTGGGCCGGACCACCTTCTTGAGCTCGGCGATGACCTGCCGGACGAACAACGCGATCCGCGCGAACAGACCGCGTCGCTCCGCACCCTTGGCAGGCCGGGGCGCCTTGCGGGCCAGGCCGCCGCCGTCCTCGGCCGATGCGCTCTCGCTCACGGTTCGTCCCCACAATCGTCTTCTGATGGCCGCAGTGCCGGTCCGTCCGGACCGGCTGATCCGTGGCCGGACGGTCCACCCGTCCAGCCCGTTCGCCGACCTGACGGGATCCGTCGCACGGCCTGTCTACGCAGGGCAGGCGGGACTCGAACCCACAACCGCCGGTTTTGGAGACCGGTGCGCTACCAATTGCGCCACTGCCCTTCACAGCACCTGACGTCCGCAGGGCGTGCTTCATCCTGACGGACGTCAACCGCCAGCGGTCGAGTGTACGTGCTCCCAGGGCCCAGGTCGAACGCGCGCCCGGGAGCGCCGTCCCGGCGCCCGCCGACGCGGGTCCGGACGTCCCCTCGGCGCCGTCGTGGACGGGCCTGCTGGACGGCTGTCGACTCTGCCACTATGGG
>NZ_JBFHHB010000259.1:0-4350 GCF_041597215.1 Actinotalea sp. | reverse complement strand
TGAGTGACGCGCGCAACGCTTCGGATCGGCTGATCTCGGTTGACGCTGCGAGGCGCCTGCGTGGGATGATTTCGGACATGACTTTGAACGATCCAAATTCGCCTTGGTGGCGGCACGCCGTCTGCTACCAGGTCTACGTCCGCTCCTTCGCGGACTCCGACGGCGACGGCATCGGCGACCTGCCCGGCATCACCGACCGACTGCCCTACCTGCGTGACCTCGGGGTGGACGCGCTGTGGATCACGCCGTTCTACACCTCGCCGCAGAACGACCACGGCTACGACGTGGCCGACTACCGCGACGTCGACCCGCTCTTCGGCTCGCTCGCGGACCTGGACGAGCTGATCGCCTCCGCCCATGCTCGTGGGATCCGGGTCGTCATGGACCTCGTGGTCAACCACAGCTCCGACGAGCACCCGTGGTTCGTCGAGTCGCGGTCCTCCGTCGACAGCCCCAAGCGCGACTGGTACTGGTGGCGTCCGGCTCGCCCCGGCCACGAGCCGGGGACCCCCGGTGCCGAACCGACGAACTGGGCCTCGTTCTTCGGCGGCCCGGCCTGGGAGCTCGACGAGACGACCGGTGAGTACTACCTGCACCTGTTCTCCCGCAAGCAGCCCGACCTGAACTGGGAGAACCCCGAGGTGCGCGGCGCCGTGCACGCGATGATGCGCCGCTGGCTCGAACGGGGTGTCGACGGGTTCCGGATGGACGTGATCAACCTCGTCTCCAAGCAGGTCGACCCCGACGGGACCCTTCCCGACGGGCGGACGCACGGTGGTTCCCTCGGCGACGGCTCGCCGTTCTTCATGAACGGCCCGCGCATCCACGAGTTCCTCGCCGAGATGCACCGCGAGGTCCTCGCGGGCCGTGACCTGATCACGGTGGGCGAGACCCCCGGTGCCTCCGTCGCCGACGCCGTCCTCTACACGGACCCGGCCCGTGGTGAGGTGGACATGGTCTTCACCTTCGAGCACATGAACCTCGACGCCGTGCCCGGCGGCTCCAAGTGGGACCTGGCCCCGCTGCGCCTGACGGACCTCAAGGCCAACCTCTCGGCCTGGCAGGAGGGGCTCGCCGAGCGGGGCTGGAACTCCCTGTACTGGAACAACCACGACCAGCCGCGCATCGTCTCGCGCTGGGGCGACGACGGTGCGCACCGGGTGGCCTCGGCGAAGGCGTGGGCGACGGTGCTGCACCTGCTGCGCGGGACGCCCTACGTCTACCAGGGCGAGGAGCTCGGGATGACGAACGCGCACCTGGACTCCCTCGACGCGTACCGCGACATCGAGTCGCTCGGCTGGGCGCGCGAGGCAGCCGCCGGCGGGCTGGGCCCCGGGGCGATCCTGCACGCGCTCGCAGTCAAGTCCCGCGACAACGCGCGGACCCCGATGCAGTGGGACACCACCCCGCAGGCGGGGTTCACCACCGGGACGCCCTGGCTCGCCGTGAACCCCAACCACGTCGAGATCAACGCCGAGGCCGCGATCGCCGACCCGGGCAGTGTGTTCCACCACTACCGTCGGCTGATCGAGCTGCGGCACACGCTTCCCGTCGTCGTGCACGGGGATTACCGCCTGCTGCTCCCCGAGCACGAGCAGGTCTTCGCCTACCTGCGTTCGTCCGACGGGGTGCGGCTGCTGGTGCTCGTGAACCTCTCGGGGGAGCCGGCGGCGCTCGACCTCGGGGCGGAGGCCGGGCTGCTCGACGGTGAGCGGCTGCTCGGCTCGGCCTCGGGAGACCCGGCGGTGCTCGGCCCGTGGGAGCAGCTCGTCGTGCTGAGCCGCTGAGCCGCTGCGCGGCTGTGGTGTGCCGCGCCGGAGCGGGCCACTGCTCCCTCGGCACGCACGCGTGCATGCCACGGCCCGGACTCGCGCGGTCGGCGAGTCCGGGCCCGTGGTCCGTGGATCGGGTCAGCGGGTGGCGAGGTCCGGGTGACCGGGGCGTCGCAGCAGGGAGAGTCCGGCCCAGACGAACCAGACGATGAACCCGAGACCGAAGGCCGACCCTGCCTCCACGACCTGCGGCGCCAGGGTCAGGAGACCGGCGACGGCGACGGCGATCCCCTGGACGGCCAGCCCGCGACCGAGGAGTCCTGTGCGCAGCGCGGCGACGCTGACGAGCAGGATCCAGAGGGCGCCGACCAGCTCGATCCCACCGCCGAGCCCGTCGTGGATCACCGTGAGGGTGGTCCACGTCGACTCGGCCTGGTCGCGGTGGGTGGCGGCGAGCTCGGCGACGGAGCGCTGCCCGACGAGGGTGATCATCCCCGCGGCGAGGAGGACCGTCGACCACACCAGGCCGAAGGCGGCGCCGACGTTCGCGAGCCCCGGCGCTCGTGGAGCGAGTCGTGCGTGCATGCCCAGGGCGAGGACGGCCATTGCCGCGCCGCCGACCAGGTAGAGCACCAGGTGCCACAGGTACATCGCGAGCTGGTGGTCCAGCAGGAACGACAGGGCGGCAGCGGGGTCGCCCTTGGCGTCGAGGAAGCCCTCGGGCGCCAGGTGAGCGAGCAGCAGCCCGAAGCCGACGAGGTAGGTGCCGGCCGAGACGAGAGACGCGATGCCGGCAGACCGTTGCAGGGCGGCGCGGCTTGTGGTGGGTTGGCTCGCGAGCGAGGCGGTGGACGGGGACGTGGGTGCGGAGGTGGTGGTCATGGATCGAGCGTCGCGCTCCTGCCCGGTGCCCGGCATCGGCGCCGGGGCCGAGATCGACCTGGCCGAAAGGTGGAGAGGGACAGGCCCGTGCGGCCGATGAGCCGCGAGAGCGGCGAGCCTAGGCTCGGTCGAGTGGTGCAGAACGCGTTGCTCGCCCTGTGGCAGGAGCCTCGGGTGCCGGTTCCGGTCGTCCCGGGCCGGACCGCGCGGCTGGAGCTGGTGGCGATCGCCCTGCTCGCCGTCGCGGCTCCCGTCGAGGGCCTGAGCAGGACGGCCGTCCCGTGGCCGCTGTACTCGATCGGCCTGGCGGTCGTCTGCATCCTCGCCCTGCTGTGGCGGGTGCAGCGGCCGCTCGTCGCCGTCGTCATCGGCTTCGGTGCGCAGACCCTCGCCGGCCTCGGCCCTGCGGTCGTCGGCCGCGAGTACGGGGTCCTCAACGTCACCGCCTGCGTCCTGGTGCTGACCTACTCGCTCGCGCGCTGGGCGTCGGCACGGGACACCGCCGCCGGTCTCGCCTTCGTCGTCTCGTGCCACCTGCTGCGTGAGCCGTTCTACGGATCGAGCCCTGCGAGCATGGCCGTCGGGCTCGGCTTCCTGCTCTTCCCTGCTGCGCTCGGCGCGGCGGTGCGGTTCTGGACGTCGAACCGGCAGCGTGCGGTGGAGCAGCTCCGTTCAGCCGAGCGTGAGCACCTCGCTCGGGACCTGCACGACACCGTCGCGCACCACGTCTCGGCGATCCTCCTCCAGTCGCAGGCCGGTCGCGCCGTCGCTGCGACCGACGCCGAGCGGGCACTCGGCGTGCTGCCGGCCATCGAGGACTCGGCGAGCAAGGCCCTCGCCGAGATGCGGGCACTGGTCGGCGTGCTCCGGTCCGGCGCTCCGGCCGAGCGTGCACCGGCGCAGGGGCTCGCCGACCTCGAGCGGCTCGTCGCGTCGACGGACGGAGTGCCCCCGGTCGAGCTGAGCGTCGACGGTCCTGTCGCCGACTGCCCGGGCGCTCTGCAGTCGGCCGCCTACCGGCTCGTCCAGGAGTGCCTGACGAACGTCCGCCGGCACGCGAGCGGCGCGACCCGGGTGCAGGTCGTCGTGCAGCTCACGAGGGCCGAGCTGCAGGTGTCGGTCGTGGACGACGGCACCGGCCAGGTACCGGTGCCACGTACCGGGGGCACCGGGTACGGACTGGTGGGCATGCGGGAGCGGATGGACCTGCTGGGGGGGACCGTCGAGGCCGGTCCCGGCCAGGACGGTGGATGGGCGGTGCGCGCGGTGCTGCCCCGATCGAGGGAGCCACGATGACCGAGACGGGCCCGATCGAGCAGCAGGATCAGGACACCCCCCTGCGGGTGATCATCGCGGACGACCAGGACCTCGTCCGCGTGGGCCTGGCGATGATCCTCGGCGCCCAGGAGGGCATCGAGGTCGTCGGGGAGGCGAGCAACGGCCGGGACGCCGTCGCCCTCGCCCGGCGGTTGCGCCCGGACGTGTGCCTCTTCGACATCCGGATGCCCGTGCTGGACGGGATCGAGGCGACGACGCAGCTCGCCGGGCCGGAGGTCGCCGATCCGCTCGCCGTCGTCGTCATCACGACCTTCGACCTCGACGAGTACGTGCACGACGCGCTTCGCGCCGGGGCGCGGGGCTTCCTGCTCAAGGACGCCGGGCCGGCGCTGCTCGTCCAGGCCGTCCATGCCGCGGC
>NZ_JBFHHB010000258.1:0-4358 GCF_041597215.1 Actinotalea sp. | reverse complement strand
GAGCTTGCCGCGGCGCCCCGTGGGCGCAGCCCGCCCGTCGCGGCGCTCGTGCACGGTCGGGATCACGCAGACCGGAGCCTCGGGCATCTCCCTCCCCAGGAGCTCCGCCTCCACCGGGGAGACGACGATCGTCGCGTCGGCCGCCATGACGAAGCCCAGCTCCTGGCGACGAGTGGCCGCGGCCTTGGCCGCATCCCCCGGCTCACCGGACAGCTCGGCCTCGCGCTGCTCGCGAAGGTGGTGCAGGTCGACGGTGTCGAAGAGGAAGGGGACGCCGGGCAGCACCCTGCGCACCATCCCGACGTAGGGCCAGGCGACGGTCACCCGCGCGCCGATCACCGCACGCACCTGCGGCCGGAGGGAGGAGAGGAAGTGATCGACCGGCTCCGGGCCGGTGAAGAGCTCGATGCCCTCCTCGCGCAGCCGGTCACCCCAGACGTCGCCGCCGTACCGGTTGTCCGGCACGAACACGACATGCCATCCCAGCCGCTTGAGCGCGCGCAGGAAGGCGAACGTCCGCACCGACCCGGCGTCCTCGTCCGGCCTCGGGACGTGGTCGTCGATGAAGACGATCACCCCCCGGGAGCCCTGACGGCGAGCGGCGGCCTGCACGATCGCCGGGTCCTGGGGATAGTGCTGGGCGAGCTGCACTCCCCACTTCTTCAGCATCTTCGACCGGTTGATCTCCTGGTACCGCTTGATCCCGGACGTCACGTCCGTGCCGTGGGAGACACCTTCGTGGTGGACGACGACAGCACGGGGCTCGTAGACCACCCGAAGGCCACGCTCGCGGATGGAGAAGGCGAGGTCGGCGTCGTCGTAGTACGCGGGAGCGAACGTCTCGTCGAGGCCCCCCAGGTCCTCCAGGACGTCACGACGGACCATGATCGCGGCACCCGAGCAGTAGTCGACATCGCGGCGGACGTTGTAGCGCGGCAGGCCCGGGTCGTCGAAGCGGCCGAAGTTCCAGCCGTCCGCGTTCGAGAAGAGGACTCCACCGGCCTCCTGCAGGCGCCCGTCCGGGTAGACGAGCTTCGAGCCGACGAGACCGACACCGGGCTCCTGTGCCGTCTCCAGGAGCGCCTCGAGCCAGCCGTCCGTGATCTGGGTGTCGTTGTTCAGCAGGGCGACGTACTCGCCCGTGCACGCCTCGATGCCGGCGTTGACGGCACCGACGAACCCGCGATTCACGTCAAGTGGCACGACACGGACACCGCGGACCGCTCCGAGACGGGCCCGGGAGTCGTCGGGCGACGCGTCGTCGACGACGACGATCTCGTAGGGGACCGTCGGAGGGTGCTCGGTGAAGGAGACCAGGCACTGACGCGTCGTGGCCCAGCTCCCGTGGATCGGGATGACCACCGAGACGGTCGGAGTCGCGCTGGTGGCGATCGCCAACGACTCCTCGACGGCGACAGCGGGGGCCGCCGGGCGCCCGAGTGCTCGTCGGGCAGCCCTGACCGCCAGTCGGCCGCCGCGACCGTAGAGCGCGCGTCGGCGGCTCCCGGCGGGCGCTGCGCGCTCCACACCGCGGTACCACGCCAGGACGAGGCGGTAGCCGCGGGAGGAGCGGATCGCGGCGAGCGAGCCCTCGACCTCTGCCAGACGAGCCGCTGCAGCGGACGAGGCGAGCGCCGCCTCGCTGCGGACGTGGTGCAGCTCCGTCGCGGCGGACTCGAGCTCGCCCTGCAGGCCGACGACGACCTCCTGCTTGAGCTCGAGCTCTCGCTCGACGCGCCTCACCTCGGACTGTGCGGACTCGAGCTCGCTCGCGGTGCGGCCGTAGATGCCCTGCGTGCGCTTGAGCTCCTGGAGGAGATCGTCGTACGACGCCTGCATCCGCTGCACAGCGGCCGTGGCCCGCTCCCCGAGGCTGTTCTCCGAGATCTGAGCGGCCAGCACCCCCTGGAGATCGCCGACCTGCACGGCCAGCGGGTCGTCGACGGTTCCCGGTACGAGCCGGATCTCGGCCTGGACGGCGGCTTCCTCGGCAACGGCGCGGTCGATCCAGTCGCCGTCCGCGTCCAGCCCGACCATCGCGCCGAGATGTGCGGCCAGGTCCCTGACCGTGGAGGCGGCCGGCCACCGTCCGGGCACGGAGACCGCGGCCACCTTGGACGCGAACCACAGGAGCCCGCGCCTGAGCACCTGATCGGGGGTGGCGGACGGGTGCACGAACTCCTGGTCGACGACGGCGAGCGTGCCGTCCGACCGCCGGATGAGGTTGTGCGGGACGAGATCGAGAAGGCAGCCGCCCTCGACGGCGGCCGAGCGCTCGACCAGGGCACTCCACTCCCGCAGGGTTGCAGCAAGGTCGGCGTCCGACGCCCCGACGGCCCAGCTGAGGAGGTCCTCGCCCGGCGCGAACGCCTCGGTGCTGGGCGACAACCACGGCGCCGGTTCGGCCGCGACCGCCCGACGCTCGAACGAGGTGCCGTCGGCGTCGTTCCGCACCACGGTGGTGGTGCGGAAAGGCGACCGGCGTCCGAGGGAGTACACCTGGGCCGCCACGCCCTGTGGCCACAGGCCCGACGGAGCGCCCTTGCCCGCCAGGACGAGGAACGAGTTGGGGTGGTGCTCGGCCTGACCGGCCCGCACGATGGTCTGCCACAGCAGCCGCTCGTCCGCGAGCCGAGCGCGCCGGTCGAGGTGGTCGGGGCTCGGGAACGACGGCAGTCGCTCGAGAAGCCCGGTCGACGGATCCATGGCCGGGGTGTCCAGCAGTGCGCGGGTGAGCTTGTAGTCGGGGAACGCCCCGACGAAGGCCGAGTCGTAGCCCGTCGCCGCGAGCATCTCGCGCAGCTCGCGCTGCGAGAAGGTGCGGGCGTGCGCGCCGTACGGGTAGCCCTCGAGCGAGTCGAAGGGCCGGTTCGTGTGGTCCTCGGGCGCACCGCACAGGTACTTGACCCCGAGGTCGTTCTCGATCGCGACGACCAGCGTGCCACCCGGCACGAGGCGACGGGAGATGCCCTCCAGGAACTGCGCGTAGGGCTCCGGGGAGGAGCTGCCACCTCCGACGTACTCCAGGACCCCGACGACGACGACGACGTCGTACAGCTCCTCCAGGGGGAGGTCGTCGAGCTCGCCGACCAGGACGTCGACGGTGTCGAGATCGCGACAGCGCGCCTTCGCGACGCGCGCCCGGGCGACAACAGGCTCCAGGGCGTCGACGTGACCGGCCACCTCTCCCAGGTACCGGGTCACCGCTCCGCAGCCGGCGCCGATCTCCAGGACGCGGTCCGTCGCCCCGATGGTCAGGGGTCGCACGATGTTCGCCCGGTCGGGGTGCAGGTGGTAGAGGGTCGCCCAGTCGTGAGCGGAGGCGAGCAGCTCGTCGCTCTGCGAGCGCAGGTCCTGCGCCGCGCTCACGATCTCGAAGAGCTCCTCCTCGGCCCCGTCGCGGTACGTGGACCCGGTGTCGCGGAGAAGGCGCCATCCTTCGGGCTGGGGCTCACCGACGGTCGCCGGGCCGAGGCGGTCGATCATCTCGCTCCTCTACTGATCCCGTGCACCCGGATCCGGGTGCGCGGTGCTCTCATCTGACGGTCAAGGACTCGGGGGTTCGGACTCACGACGGCGCGCGCAACCTGCCGTAGACGGACCGCATCCCTGAGGTGTAGCGGAAGAGTCGCGTCGTGCGTAGCGCAGCGACCTCGGCCTCGAGCCGGTCGGCCTTCTCCCGCTGCACGGCCAGCTCGCGGCTCAACGCCTCGACGAGGTCGTGCGCCGCTGCCGCTGCCACCAGTGCCTGCGTGCACCGATCCCGATCCCCGGCGCCCTCCGCCGTCGACACCTGATCCATGTCGCCCCCTGCAGTCATCGGACCATTCTCACAGGCCGACCCGGGGCCGAGTCACCCAGTGGTCCCACCACGAGCTCGAGCAGGCGGGCACCGACCGCACCGGTGAGGGAGGGCAGGACCGTCGATCCGAGAGCCGACCGCGACCCACGACGACTGTCGGCGACCTCCCGCATCCTGCTGCCGGCCCCGGCGAGGCGCCGCCCGCGAATGCTCGGACCGTCGCACGCGCCGTCCTTGCCCTCCTCGGTGGTGCCGGCGGGCGAGACCCGCAGGACCCAGGGTTCGGCCGCACCCCGCAGCAGCACGACGTCGTCGCTGACCACGGTCGGAACGCCGGCGGCGACCGCCGCAGCGAAGACGGGGCCCAGGATCCGCTCCCGAGGGAGTCCGACCACCGCTGCGGCAGCCGCGATGGCCTCGGACATCGACGCGGATCCCCCGTCCTCGTCGATCACGACGTCCTCGCGGCCCCGCGCGACGTGCGCTATCGACTCCCGCGTCCGACGGCTCAACGCCCCGCAATAGGGGCGCACGGCGAGCATGAAGCCCTCCTCGG
>NZ_JBFHHB010000257.1:0-4363 GCF_041597215.1 Actinotalea sp. | reverse complement strand
GTCTACACCTTGTCCGCGCTCCCGAGCTTCGCGGACGCCACGCGCACCCGCCTGCTGAAGACCGAGTACATCTTCATGCCCTACCGGCCCTCGCACGCGATCCTCACGGCCGGAGCGCTGTCGATCTCGGCGAGCACGACGGTGACGGCTGCTGCAGGCGTCGACGCGACGACTGCCGCGGTGCACTCGAACGCGACCGTGACGGGCGTCGGCAACCCGACGGTCACGGGCCCGGTCACGAGCACCTCGGCGTCGAGCTTCAGCTCGAACAACTTCTCGTCCAACCCTGGCGGCGGGGTCTACGTCAAGGCCGCGCAGAGCATCCCGGCCGTCAGCGCCCTCCAGTTCTACATGCGGGCACCGACCAGCGACCCGAGCGCCATCGCGGACTGGTACGACCTGTGCTCCGGAGGGGTCGTGCGGCCCTACGGCACGACGGGTCCGTGCACGGCCACGACGACCATCGGGACGGCGACCTCCTCCATCGGGATCCGCGGCTGGACGTACACCTCGTCGAGCCGAACCTGGACGGCGAGCAAGAACACCCTGCCCGGCACCTACTACGCGCATGAGGCGAACGTCGACACCGGAACCGGCAACGGCACGATCGCGAAGTTCACGGTCATCGCCTCCGCGCAGAACCCCGACAACTGCAGCTCCAAGCAGTACGGGAACATCACGTGGGACCACTACGACCTCACCGCGCCGGCCTACAACAACCTGTGGATGTTCGCCGACACGGACCTGGTCACGCACTCGAACTGGAAGGCGGGCTCGATGACGGTGCCCGTCGTCAGCGGGATGTTCGTGGCGGGCGACCAGGTGCAGCTCGAGACCTCGAGCGCCGGGGCGGTCGGCTCGGTCGTTGCGGCCGACCAGTGCTCGACGGCCAGCCCCAAGGGACTCATCACCACCTCCGAGGTGAAGAACCCGAGCATCTACTTCGACCCGAACTCCGATGCGCCGTTCGCCAGCGTCATCACGACCTCGCTGTGGCTCGACTACTCGGGCGGCTGAGCGACCGGGACGGGGAGTGACCCATGGCTGTGCTCCTCGTCCCCGTCGCCGTTCTCGGCCTCCTCATCGGGTCGTTCCTCAACGTCGTCGTCTGGCGCGTCCCTCGCGGTGAGTCGATCGTCTCGCCCCCGAGCGCCTGCCCGTCGTGCGGGCACGAGATCCGCCCGCGGGACAACGTCCCGGTGCTCGGCTGGCTCCTGCTGCGTGGTCGCTGCCGCGACTGCGGCAACCCGATCTCCGTCCGCTACCCGCTGGTCGAGGCCGCGACCGGGCTGCTCTTCGTCGCGGTGGCCCTGCGTTTCGGGCTGAGCTGGGAGCTCCCGGTCTACCTGTACCTCGCGGCGATCGCCGTGGCACTGGCGCTGATCGACCTCGACGTGCACCGGCTGCCCGACCCGATCGTGCTCCCGTCGTACCCCGTCGTCCTCGTGCTCCTCGGGGTGGCAGCACTGGACCCCGGGGGGACCTCGCAGTGGGGCGCGCTCGGCAGGGCTGTGGCGGCCGGAGCGATCCTCTTCGTCTTTTACCTGCTGCTCGCCGTCCTCCGACCAGGAGGGATGGGGATGGGCGACGTGAAGCTCGCCGGGGTGCTCGGGCTCGCCCTCGGGTGGCTCGGATGGGGGAGCCTCGTGGTGGGCGCCTTCGGTGCCTTCCTGCTCGGGGGGCTCTTCGGGATCGGTCTGCTGCTGGCCGGCCGTGCGGGACGGCGGTCGGGGATCCCCTTCGGCCCGTGGATGCTCGCCGGAGCCGCCCTCGGGGTCGCGGTGGGCGAGCCCCTCTGGGACGCCTATCTCGGACTTCTGGTCTGAATTCGCCCCGGCTCGGGGACGTCGCCCCCGGCGAAGCCTCAAGAACGCCGACCGTGCGGCCGATAAGGCAGCAGGACGTCCGAGGAAGGGACAGAACGTGGCTAGAGCAGGGGTGATCGGGCTCGACATCGGTACGACGCGGGTTCGCGCGGCCGAGGTCCAGTTCCACGGTCGAGGGCCGGAGGCCCAGGGGACGCTCGTGCGGTACGGGGAGGTCGCGATCCCGCTCGGCGCCGTACGCGACGGCGAGGTCGAGGACACCGTCTCGGTGAGCATGGCCTTGCGCCAGCTCTGGACCGAGCAGAAGTTCACCTCCCGCGACGTCAACATCGGCGTCGGCAACCAGCGCGTGGTGGTCCGCGAGCTCGACCTGCCGTGGCTCCCGCTCCCTCAGCTCAAGGCCTCGCTCCCGTTCCAGGTGACCGAGCTGCTGCCGATGTCCACCGACGACGCGCTGCTCGACTACTTCCCCACCGGTGAGTTCGACGCGGGCCAGGGGCGCATGGTGCGCGGCATGATGGTCGCCGCCACCCGGGACACGGTCCGGGCCAACGTGCTCGCCGTCGAGGGAGCCGGCCTGCGTCCGCAGATGGTCGACCTCAACCCCTTCGCCCTGCTGCGCGCCGTGCTCCGCGGGGAGCTGCGGCAGCAGACGGTCGCGATCGTGGAGATCGGCGCACGGATCACCCAGGTGGCCATCGCCGTCAACGGCATCCCGCAGTTCGTGCGCATGCTCGCCTCCGGGGGGCAGAACGTCACCGACGCCGTGGCTGCTGCGCTCTCGATCAGCGCGCAGGACGCCGAGGGCGTCAAGCGTCAGGTGGGCGTCGGGTACGGGGTCGCCCCGGAGCTCGCCGTGGCGGCAGAGGCCGTCGGTGAGACCGTCCGACCGCTGGTCGAGGCGGTGCGGAACACCTTCGTCTACTACGCGGCCAACCACCCGGGCGCGGGGATCGACCTCGTCCTGCTCACCGGTGGGGGATCGCTCCTTCCCGGTCTGGGCCAGTACCTGTCGAGCGCGAGCCGGCTTCCGGTGGCCCTCGGCGACGCGCTGGCCGGCGTCTCGATCCACAAGGGCATCGTGAACCTCCCGGAATCCACCGCAACCGTCGGCGGCCTGCCGATCGGTCTGGCACACGGAGTGGCAGCATGACCGCGACGGCAGAGGCCCCGAGCACGACGCGTCGCGGCCGCACGGGCAAGGGCAGCGTTCCGGTCTCGCCGTGGCCGCAGGTCAACCTGCTACCACCGGAGGTCAGGGCCTCACGCGCCGTCCGCGTCGTCAAGCGCTGGCTGGCGGTCGTCGTCGTGATCGCGATCGTCATCGCCGCCGGAGTCGTGGCCGCCTCGGTGCTCGCCCAGCGCGGGGCCGACCAGGAGCTCGCCGACGCGCAGGTGCGCACCGAGCAGCTCAACGCGGAGAAGGAGAAGTACGCCGAGGTGCCGATCGTCCTCGCCGCGATCGACGACACGACGCGCGCTCGGGTGCTGGGGACGTCGACCGAGGTCCTGTGGACGCCCTACCTACGCGCCGTCGCCGCCACGACGCCGGAAGGGGTGAGCATCGACACCTTCTCGGTGAGCGCACCGTGGCCGCGGCCGGACCTCAGCATGGCGCAGAACCCGCTCGCGGCTGACAGCGTCGGCACGATCTCCTTCACGGCGAGGTCGCTGACCGTCCCGGACTCGGCCGCATGGCTCGACGGACTCGTCACGGTCCCGGGCTTCTCCGACCCGTGGTTGTCCGGAGCCACCTGGACCGAGCCCACACCGGAGGGCATGCCCGGCTACTACGCGGTGACCGGAACAGTCGAGGTCACCGAGGGTGCGTGGGCACAACGCTTCGTCGACGAGACCGAGGAGAACTGATGGGCGCCACACGCTCCACCGGTTGGGTGGTCGGGACGGTTCTGCTGGTCCTGGCGATCTTCGCCGCAACCTGGTTCCTGGTGGCCGGTCCCCGGTTCTCGGCCGCGTCCGAGACCGCGACCGCCGCACAGGACACCCGGGACAGGAACGACCTGCTCGCTGTCCAGGTCGCCAAGCTCGCTGATCAGTTCACCCACCTGGATGAGTACCGGGCCGAGCTCGCCGCGTTGCGGACCGAGATCCCAGCGCAGGAGCAGCTCAGCGAGTACCTGCGCGCCGTCGACGCCCTCGCAGTGGCCAATGAGGTGACGGTCACAGCTGTGGCTCCTGGCGTCCCGACTCTCGTGCAGGAGACGGTCGCGACACCCACGGAAGAGGTGGAGACGACCGACACCACGGAGACGACCGACACCACCGAAACGACCGACACCACCGAGGCCGACCCCGCCGCCACAACCCAGGAGGCTGCGCCGACTGCTCTCGACGGCTTCGCGTCGATCCAGGTGGCCATCACCGTCAAGGGCCCGTACGCGAAGGTGGCCGCATTCCTCGAGGCGCTCCAGACCGGCAACCCTCGGATCTTCGTGCCCACCTCCATCGCGGCCGTGGGCGCCGGGACCAACGTCGACGTGCCGGTCCCCACCGCCGACGGTGACCTCGAGTTCACC
>NZ_JBFHHB010000256.1:0-4373 GCF_041597215.1 Actinotalea sp. | reverse complement strand
CCATGAGCTGCCCGCCGCGATCGTCGAGGAACCGGAGGAGGACGACGTCCGGTGGGAGGGGCCGACGGGCTCCGGGACGACCGCTGACCCCGCGGACACGGGTGAGCCTGAGGCCGAGGGCCCCGCAGGTGCCGCGGACACCGGAGCGGGCACGCAGGAGCCGACGGCCGCGCTGCCGGTCGTCCCCCAGGACCGAGGCGGGGTGCCCCGTCGACGCTCGGTCTGGCAGGTGGACGAGCCACCGGCCGAGAGCGAGGCGCTCACCACGGCGGTGCCGGCCGTCGCAGCGGGCACGGAGTCCGCGCCCGTCGCCGTCCCGCCGGCGACGCCCCCGGTGTCCTGGTCCCCGATCGGCATCCAGACCTCCGTCCCGGAGGAGTCCGAGCACGAGGAGCCGTCCGGGACGGTTCCCGCCGAGCCAGAAGTCGTCGAGTCCCCGGCCACGCCCGGGGCGGACGCCGACCACGACCTCCTTGCCGATCAACCGCTCCCGACCCTCTCCGACCTGCTCGCCGCCCGGCCCGACCCGACGGAGGGGCCCGCGCAGCTCGGCTGGCAGGGCGCGCTGCGCAGGATGTCCGGTGGCCTGCTCCGCCTGCGCCCCGGCCCGTCGGAGCAGGCCCACAGGGAGGCCGTCGGCGCCGTGCAGCGGCCCCTGGACGGGCCCCGGACGATCGTGGTCATCAACCCCAAGGGCGGCGCCCACAAGACGACGGGGACCCTGCTGCTCGCGGCGGCCTTCGGCCAGCACCGAGGTGGGTACACCCTGGCCTGGGACAACAACGAGACCCGCGGCACCCTCGGCTGGCGATCGATGCCGAGCACGCACCAGCGCACGGCGGTCGACCTGCTGCAGGACCTCGACCGCTTCACCGAGGGCGGGGCCGCGCGGGTGGGAGACCTGGACGGCTACGTCCGTTCCCAGGGCTCAGCCCAGTTCGACGTGCTGGCCTCCGACGAGGACGCCGCATCGGCCGCCTCCGTCGACGCCTTCGCCTTCCGCGCGCTGCACCGGACGCTCTCGCGGTTCTACCGCGTGATGATCGTCGACACCGGGAACAACATGCGCGCCTCGAACTGGCAGGCGGCGATCGACGCGGCCGACCAGGTGGTCATCGTCTCCACGGTCAGGGAGGACACGGCTCAGTCCGCCGCGTGGGCCGTCGACGCCTTGCGCGCGACCGGTCACGCCGATGCGGTCCGTACGGCCGTCACGGTGCTCTCCGACCCTGCCCCGCAGCGGGACGCGGCGCTCGCGGCGCGGCTGCACGAGCACTTCGGCCGGCTCACCCGCGCAGTCGTCGACGTCCCGTACGACGCCTCGCTCGTGGGCGGCAGCCCGCTCCAGGTCGAGCGCCTCGACCGCCGCACGCGGGAGGCATGGCTGCGGGTCGCCGCCGTCGTCGCCGAGGGTCTCTAGGCCCGGTCGCCGGACCGGGGCCGGAGCCCTCTCGCCGCGCTGCTCGGGGCTATCGTCGGGAGCATGGTCGAGCCCGCCGAGTACCGACGGCCCTCCGCGGCCTTCCGCTGGTTCGCGCGGACTCCGGAGCTCGCCTTCCGGCTCGGGCTGGGCGGGTTGTTCCGACGGCGGCTGTGCATGCTCACCCATCGCGGGCGGGCGACCGGGCTGCCGCGGCGCACCGTGCTCGAGGTCGTGGAGGAGGACAGGGCGCGGCGCACCGTCGTCGTCGCCTCCGGGTTCGGCGTCTCGCAGTGGTTGCGGAACCTCCGGGCGAACCCGCCGCTCCGCCTGGACATCGGCACCGAGCACGGCGTGCCGACGGCAAGGGAGCTGGACCCGGCCGAGGCCGCGAAGGTGCTGTCCCGTTATCAGCTGGCCCATCCGCGGGCGGCACGTGCGCTGGGGCAGAAGCTGCTCGGGGCGCCCTTCGACGGGAGCCCCGGATCGGCGCAGGCGTTGGCGGAGCAGACCCCGATGGTCGAGCTCCGTCTGCCCTGAGGGCCACTGCACGCCCTGACCTGCCCTGGTGGCACGATGGCGCCATGAGCGATCGCCGTCCCACTGCCGTCGTCACCGGAGCCGGACGGGGGATCGGCGCCGGCCTCGCGATCGGCCTCGCCCGCAGGGGGTACGACCTCGCGCTCCTCGGACGTACTCCCGAGCACCTGGAGGCAGTCGCCCGGCAGGTGGCAGAGCAGAGCGATGCTGCCGTCACGACGGTCCCGGTCGACCTCGTCGACCCGGAGGCGGTCCGTGCGGCGGCGGCCCGGGTCGAGCGAGCGCTCGGCGGGGTCGACCTGCTCGTCCACAACGCAGGGGTCGTGGAGCACGCGGAGCTGCCCTTCGCGGAGGACGACGTCGAGGACACCTGGCGGGTGATCGAGGTCAACGTGCGCGGCCCCTTGATGCTCACCCACGCCCTGCTGCCCGGCATGCTCGCCGCGGGAGGCGCGCGGATCGTCCACCTGAACTCCGGGGCCGGTCACAAGGCCTCGCCCTCGATGACGGGCTACGGGATCAGCAAGGGCGCCCTCGCGCGACTGACGACGCTCCTCGACGCGCAGTACCGCGAGCGCGGCATCCTCGTGTTCGACCTCGCCCCCGGCGTGGTCCGCACCGACATGACCAGCTCGATGCCGATGCACGACTCGCGCACCGACTGGACGCCCGTCGAGGACGTCGCAGCGATGCTCGTGGCGATCGGCTCCGGTGCGCTCGACGCGCTCGCCGGCCGCTTCGTGCACGCCGGCCTGGACACGGTCGACGGCCTGCGGGAGGCGACCGGGACCATCCTGTCGAGCGATGCACGGCGCTTGCGCCTGGCGCTGTGGGGGCAGGACGACCCGCTCGGCTGAGCCCATGATCGGGGGTCCAAGGTCCTTCCCCTGCGGCGGGGGCAGGCAGCACTCTGGGGGTGCCGGCGATGGGGCCGGTGATCCCGTGCAGAGAGGCGCATCGTGGCCAAGTACGTCTACGACTTCAGCGAGGGCAACAGAGACCTCAAGGACCTCCTCGGTGGCAAGGGCGCGAACCTTGCCGAGATGACGAACCTCGGGCTGCCGGTACCGCCCGGATTCACCATCACGACCGAGGCCTGCCGCACCTACATGACGACAGGTGGCCTCCCGCCCGAGTTGCGCGTCGAGGTCACGATGGCCCTGCGCCGCCTCGAGGACACCCTCGGCCGCAGTCTCGGCGACTTCCACGACCCGCTGCTGGTCTCCGTCCGCTCGGGCGCGAAGTTCTCCATGCCGGGCATGATGGAGACGGTCCTCAACATCGGCCTGAACGACGCCTCCGTCCAGGGGCTCGCGCAGTTCTCCGGCGACCCGCGCTTCGCGTGGGACTCCTACCGCCGGCTCATCCAGATGTTCGGCAAGACCGTCCTCGACATCGACGGGGATCGCTTCGCCCACGCGCTGGACGCGATGAAGGTCGCCCGTGGGGCGTCCACCGACACCGAGCTCAACGCCGAGGACCTCGAGGAGCTGGTCGAGGAGTTCAAGGCGATCATCCGGCAGGAGTCGGGCCGGGAGTTCCCGCAGCACCCCCGCGAGCAGCTCGACCTGGCCATCGAGGCCGTCTTCAACTCGTGGAACACCGACCGCGCCCGGTTGTACCGGCGCAAGGAGCGGATCTCGAACGACCTCGGCACGGCGGTCAACGTGTGCTCGATGGTCTTCGGCAACCTCGGTGCCGACTCCGGCACGGGCGTCTGCTTCACGCGCGACCCCTCGACGGGACGCACCGGCGACTACGGCGACTACCTGCCCAACGCCCAGGGCGAGGACGTCGTCGCCGGAATCCGCAACACGCTCTCGCTCGCGGACTTCGAGAAGCTCGACGCCGAGGCCTACGCGGAGCTCCGCCAGGCGATGCGCCGGCTGGAGACGCACTACCGCGACCTGTGCGACATCGAGTTCACGGTGGAGCGCGGCAAGCTCTGGATGCTCCAGACCCGGGTCGGCAAGCGCACCGCGGCTGCTGCCTTCCGGATCGCCACCCAGCTGGTCGACGAGCACCTGATCACCCTCGACGAGGCGCTGGAGCGGGTGACGGGCGAGCAGCTGAGCAAGCTGATGTTCCCGCAGTTCGACGCCGGCGCCGAGCGGTCGCTCGTGGCGAGGGGCATGGCGGCCTCGCCTGGTGCTGCCGTCGGTGCGGCGGTCTTCGACTCGAAGGTCGCGCAGGAGTGGGCGGCCGCGGGCAAGGACGTCATCCTGGTCCGGCGTGAGACGAACCCCGACGACCTCGGCGGGATGATCGCCTCGGTCGGCGTGCTCACCTCGCGCGGTGGAAAGACGAGCCACGCGGCCGTCGTCGCCCGCGGGATGGGCACGACCTGCGTCGTCGGTGCCGAGAAGCTCGACGTCGACGGCGCCAAGCGGCTGGTCCGGGTGGACGGGAAGGT
>NZ_JBFHHB010000255.1:0-4388 GCF_041597215.1 Actinotalea sp. | reverse complement strand
GGAGGGGGGCGCCGTCGGCGCACGAGGTCTGGGGCAACCACGTCGCGATCCTCACCGGGGACCTGCTGTTCGCCCGCGCCTCCTCGACGGTCGCCCGCCTCGGCACCGACGCCGTGCTCATCCACTCCGAGACCTTCGAGCGGCTCTGCCTCGGCCAGCTGCACGAGACCGTGGGGCCGGGGGACGGGGACCCCGTCGCGCACTACCTCCAGGTGCTCGCCGACAAGACGGGCTCGCTCATCGCGACCTCTGCCCGCTACGGCGCGCTCTTCTCGGGCTGCGACGAGGCGACGGTCCGGACGATGGCCACCTACGGCGAGAAGATCGGCCTGGCCTTCCAGCTCGCCGACGACGTGATCGACCTGACCTCGAGCGGGGGCGAGACGGGCAAGACGCCCGGTACCGACCTGCGGGAGCGGGTGCCCACCATGCCGGTCCTCCTCCTGCGGGCCCGCGCAGCGGCTCCCGACGCCGCGGAGGGTGACGTGGAGCTCGTCCGGCTGCTCGACGGCGACCTCTCGGACGACGAGGCACTCGCCAGCGCCGTCGCCGCGCTCCGCGGCCACCCGGTGGTCGCCGAGACGCGAGCGCTGGCCACCGCGCGAGCCGAGGAGGCGGTCCTCGCGCTCGGTACGCTGCCCCAGGGTCCCGTCCGGGACTCGCTCGAGTCGTTCGCCCGGTCCCTCGTGGAGCGCGCTGCCTGAGATGTCACCCGTTCGGCCTCATGTCGGGCGCGGAACGTGCCGATGTCGTGGGTCGGACCCGTCATGCGGAGGGGGGTGAGCTGTGCGGACGACCTGGGGTTCGGCGACCGATCGAGGACGGGTGCGCCGACTCAACGAGGACTCCCTGCTGGCCTACCCCCCGGTGTTCGTGGTCGCGGACGGCATGGGCGGCCACGCCGCCGGTGACGTGGCGAGCCGGATCGCCGTCGAGGAGTTCGCCGGTCTCGCGGGACGGGCGACGGTCACCGCCGACGACGTGCACGAGTGCGTCGGGCGGATCTCGCAGCGGATCCGCGGTTCGGTCGGCGAGCGCAGCGCGGGGACCACGGTGGCCGGGGTCGCCGACGCGAGCACCGCCGACGGGTCGTACTGGCTGGTCTTCAACATCGGCGACTCCCGCGTGTACCGCTGGGCCGCCGGGACGCTCGAGCAGATCAGCGTCGACCACTCCGTCGTGCAGGAGCTCGTCGAGCGCGGAGAGCTCGCGCCGGGGGGCGCGGGCAGCCATCCGGACCGGCACGTCATCACCCGTGCCCTGGGGACGGACCTCGAACCCGAGCCGGACTACTGGCTCCTGCCGGCCGGCCCGTCCGACCGGATCCTCGTCTGCTCCGACGGCCTCACCTCGGAGCTGCCGGACGAGGACCTGCGGGAGATCCTCTCCTCGGTGCGCGACCCGCAGAACGCAGCGATCGCGCTGGTCGACGCCGCCGTGCGGCGTGGTGGCCGGGACAACGTCAGTGCCGTCGTCGTCGACGTCGCCACCGGCGCCCGGCCAGAGGACGTCGAGCGCACCTGGGACACGCCGGCCCGGCGCTCGGGGCAGAGCGCGGACCTGGGCGCCGTCGAGGACACCCACGAGAACCTTGCCGACGCGGCGCGCCGCAGGAGTGCGCGCCGCCCGGTGACCTGGATCGAGGAGGACAGATGATCGTTCCCGCCTACAGTCCCGGCTCGTGGTGGGTCGCCGTCGACGACGGCGGCTGCGTGGCCCTGCCCGGCGAGGCCGACAGCGCGACGGTCGCCGCCCTGTGGCGGGCCCTGCGCGACGGGGCGGGCCTCGCCGAGCTGCTCACCGACCTGCTGCGCCCGGGGATCTCCGCCGTGCCTCCGTTCGTCCTGGTGGATGTGCAGGGGCGCACGGTGCACGCGGTGGTCCGCGGTGACGTGGTCGTGGAGGTGACCACCGGGGAGGGGACGCGCACGATCAGCGGCGCACGCATGACCACCTGGACCGAGGCCGTGCTCGGAGACGCGCGACGTCTCGTGGTGCGCATGCCCGACGCGCAGGAGCCCGACGCGTCCGTCACGATCCCCCTGCTCTCCGGGGTGGTCCGCGCGGGACGGCTCGTCGTCGACCTCAGCGCGGCGGAGCAGTCCGGACCGGGAGCAGGGGAGGGTGCGTCCGTCTCCGGCACGGGACCTGAGCCGGTGCCCGCCCCCGCCCCGCAGGCGACCCCGACCGCCGCTCCCGCCCCTGTGCTCTCGGTCGTGCGGCCTGCTGCGCCGCCGTCGGCAGCCGACGAGGAGCAGGAGCCGGGTGACGAGCCGGTGCCCGCATGGGCGAGGGTCCGGCCGCTGCGGTCCGAGGCCTCGGGGGTCGTGCTCGAGGAGGTCAGGGAGCGGGCACCGGAGAGCGGACCCGCCGAGGAGGACCACCTCACCGCAGGAACGGCGCCCGTGCCGATCGTGCGGACCGCCCCGGGCCGTTGGCGTGAGCAGGACCCCGCGGAAGCGCCCCCCGCATCGGCACCTGTCGTCGGTCCCGACCCGGACGACGACGGCGGTCACGGCCAGGACCACGACGGGCTCACCGTGCTCAGCTCGGACGTCGTCGCCCTGCGTCGACAGCTGCCGGAGTGGGCAGGGGACGCCGTCCCCTCGCTCGCCGTGCCGACACCGCGCAACCCCGCTCCCGCCAAGCTCGTGCTCTCCACCGGTCTCGTCGTCTCGCTCAACCGTCCGGTGCTGCTCGGCAGGGCGCCGCAGGTGACCCGTGTCTCCAACAACGAGATCCCGCGGCTCGTCACGTTGGCGAGCCCGAACCAGGACATCTCCCGCACGCATGCCGAGGTGCGCATGGACGGGGAGGACGTCGTGGTCACGGACCTGCGCTCGACCAACGGCGTCCTGCTGCTGCGCCAGGGCGCGGGTCCGCAGCGGCTGCATCCTGGCGAGCCGACCGTCGTGGAGCCGGGGGTCGTGGTCGACCTGGGTGAGGGCGCGACCTTCCTCGTGGAGGCCGGTGGGTGAGCTCACGACGCGAGCCGTCGACGCCGCCTGAGATCCCCGGGTACGAGTACGTCCGACTCCTGGGGATGGGCGGCTTCGCCGACGTCTTCCTCTACCGCCAGCTGATGCCCCGTCGGCCCGTGGCGGTCAAGGTGCTGCTCGCGAGCTCCCTCGACGACCTGACGCGGATGAGGTTCCGGACCGAGGCGGACCTGATGGCCTCGCTCTCGCACCACCCGTCGATCGTCACCGTCTTCCAGGCCGATGTCGCCTCGGACGGGCGGCCCTTCCTCGTCATGGAGTACTGCTCGCGGCCGGGCCTCGCCGAGCGCTACCGCGCCGAGCGGATGGGGGTCGCGGAGGTCCTGCGGATCGGCATCCGGCTCGCCTCTGCCGTCGAGACCGCGCACCGGGCAGGCATCCTGCACCGTGACATCAAGCCGGCGAACGTGCTCACGACGGACTTCGGCTGGCCGGCACTGACCGACTTCGGCATCGCCGCGACCGCCGGCCTCGCCGCCGGTGCCGCGGTCGGCATGTCGATCCCCTGGGCGCCGCCGGAGATGCTCGCCGACGAGCCCAGGAGCGACGAGCGCTCGGACGTCTACTCGCTCGCGGCGACCATCTACTCGCTGCTGGCACGACGCTCGCCGTTCGAGCTCCCCGACGGCCCGAACGGGGCGGCCGACCTCATCGTCCGGATCGAGCGGTCCGCCGTGGCCTCGACGGGACGCGGCGACGTCCCTGCCTCCCTCCATGACGTCCTGACCCGCGCCATGGCACGCATGCCGGAACGCCGCTACCCCTCGGCGATCGCCCTTGCCCGTGCCCTGCAGCAGGTCGAGGCCGAGCTCATGCTCCCGCTGACCCCGCTGGACCTGCCGGACGAGTTCGGTGGCGCGGTCGTCGAGGCAGGGGAGGGGGAGGCGGACCAGGCCACCCGGCTGCGACCGGTCCGCTCGATCTCCCCCCAGGACCCGTCGGCGCAGCCCGCGGGTGAGCCCGTGGCGGGGAGCCCAGCCCTCGCCGAGCAGGTCGGTGCGGCGCCCGGCCCCCAGCAGGCCGTCCCGCCCACCGATCCGGACGACGTCCCCGAGCGCTGGCGGCGGGACCTCGAGGCGCTCCTGGCCGCGCGCGCGGCCGAGCCGCAGGAGCGGCGACCGCGTCGTTCGCTCGCCACGATCGTCGCCGGTGCCGGCATCCTCGCGATCCTCGCCGCGGCCGCGGTCCTGACCTTCTCCCGGCCGGGCCCCGCCCCGGCAGCGCCGACCGCGACCGGGACCCCGACCGCCGTGCTCCGCGCGGTCCCCTCGCCCGTCGAGCTGACCGGGCTGGTCGAGTCCGGGACGGCGGTCTTCACGTGGACGAACCCCGACCCCGAGCCAGGGGACCGCTACCTCTGGGGGGTCGCGAGCGTCGGCGCGCCGACGC
>NZ_JBFHHB010000254.1:0-4392 GCF_041597215.1 Actinotalea sp. | reverse complement strand
TACACCGTCGATGGCGATGAGCCGCCTCGGCTCCGACACCGGAGCCCGCGCCTCCCGTCGGCGCTCCCGACCGCGACCTCCACTCCTGCCGCACGGAAGGCGGCCGCGCCCGACCGGGCACGGCTCCGCGGTGCGCGGGGGTGGGGGTCCGGCGGGCCGTCGGTCCGTCCCTGCGACGGCGGGCCCTGCACTCGGGGGGTCCCCAGTCGATGTCACAGCGAGCGCTCAGTCGACCCACAGGGCGGAGCGAGGTCGCGGTCGCAGATTGGTGGCATGGGAGCACGTGCTCTCATGCCGAGACGAAAGGCCCTCCCATGTTGACCTCCCTGCTCGTCGTCCTCGCCCTCCTGGTCGTCGTCGCGCTCGTCCTGGCCGGTGTCTACAACCGGCTCGTGACCCTGCGGGAGCGGGTGCGCACCGCCTTCGCCCAGATCGACGTGCAGCTGGAGCGCCGCCACGACCTGATCCCCAACCTCGTGGAGACCGCCAAGGGCTACCTGCGCCACGAGCGGGCGACCCTCGAGGCGGTGGTCCAGGCACGCGCAGCGGCGACGCAGGCTCGCGTCGAGGTCTCCGGGGACTCGGCGAACCTCGCGGCGATGGGCCGGCTGGGGGCCACCGAGAGTGCGCTGGGAGGGGCGCTGGGGCGCCTGCTCGCCGTCGCCGAGGCGTACCCGGACCTGAAGGCCGATCGCACCATGATGCAGCTGACCGAAGAGCTCACGACGACAGAGAACAAGATCGCCTTCGCCCGCCAGAACTACAACGACCAGGTCAACACCTACCAGACCTACAAGGCGTCCTTTCCGCCCGTGCTGATCGCCGGCTCCCTCGGCTTCCGCGACAGCGCCTACCTCAGCCTCGATGCCACCGCCGAGAAGCGCGAGAACGTCGCGGTCTCGTTCGACGACGTCGTGCCGTCCCAGCGGTCGGCACGATGATGGACTTCCAGTCCCGCCAGCAGGAGGCCGAGCAGAGCACGGCCCGCCTCGTCGCCCTGCTCGTCCTCGGCGTGGTGGCCATCACCGCCGTGGTGACGGCCCTCCTGACCGGGGTGCTGTACTACGGCACCCGGGAGATCCAGCCTCTGACGGCCCTGGCGATCGCCGGCCCGCTCACCGTCCTCGGCATCGTGGGCGCGGCGCTGGTCAAGTCGGCCCAGATCAGCCGGGGTGGAGGCGCCTACGTGGCCGAGTCGCTCGGCGGCAGGCGGGTGGACGCGGGAACTGCCGATCCCGGTGAGCAACGCCTGCGCCATGTCGTCGAGGAGATCGCCCTCGCCTCCGGGATGCCGATGCCCGCGGTTTTCGTCCTCGACGACGAGCCCAGCATCAACGCCTTCGCGGCCGGAGCGACCCCGGAGACCGCCGCCATCGGGGTGACCAGGGGAGCCCTGACGCACCTCGACCGCCGGGAGCTCCAGGGGGTGATCGGCCACGAGATGTCCCATGTCCGCAACGCCGACACCCGGATCACCACCCGGGTCATCGGCTGGGTGTTCGGCATCGCCGCCATCGCCGTGCTCGGACGCATCCTCCTGCTCGGCTCGTGGTTCACCCCGAGACGGCGCGGGCGGGACGGCGACGCCGGGGTTCTGCTCGTGGTGGCCGGTCTCGGCCTGGTCGTCGTCGGTGCGGTCGGCGTGCTGTTCGCGCGTCTGGTCCAGGCTGCCGTCTCGCGTCAGCGGGAGTACCTCGCGGACGCCTCGGCGGTGCAGTACACCCGGGACCCGTCAGCTCTCGGGGACGCACTGATCAAGATCGGCGCCCTGGGTGCGGAGAACCGGATTCGGACGGTGCACGCCACCGAGACCAGTCATCTCTTCTTCAGCACGGCCGTGAGCACGGCCTTCGCCACGCATCCTCCGCTCGAGGAGCGCATCCGACGCCTGCGTCCGGACTGGGACGGCACCTTCCCGACGCTCGAGGTCCGGGTCGAGGCCGAGAAGGCGTCGGCGGGCGGAGGTCGCGAACGGCCCCGGCCACCTGCCGGGCAGCCCTTCGGCCCCTACCTGTCTCCGCCTCCGCCGGGCCCGGGAGGCCGGCCGGATCGACGACGCGACGGGACCTGACCTCCGCGTGCGCCGCACGGCGTCCGGGGTGCGCTCAGCCGCGCGGCGTCCGGGGTGCGCTCAGCCGCGCGGCGTCCGGGGTGCACTCAGCCGCGCGGCGTCCCCGCGACCATCGCCGCGAGGAAGGCGAGCGAGCCGATCGCGAGACCGACGACCGCGCGGCGGAAGAGCACCCGTTCCTTCGCCCGGTCGCCCTCCTGGCCGGCCCGGAAGGCCACGACCAGGGCTCCGGCGCCGCCAACGGTGCCGATCCCGCCGATCAGCAGCCAGAACCACACCATGCCTCAGGCCCCGGTTGCCGGACGCCGCTCGGAACGCTCGCGCAGGGTCTCCGCTGCGGCACGGGCAGCCCCGCTGACGGCGTCCTTGAGCTCTGGTGCCTTCGCTCGGGCGAACTCGCCCGCTCGCTCGCCCAGGTCGGCGACGGCGTCCCGGACCCGGGGGTCCTCCCAGGCAGCGCGAGCGGCCTCGCCGACACGCTGGCCGGCATCGCTCACGGTGTCCTGCACGCGGGGGTCCTGCCAGGCACTGCGCGCGGCGTCCAGCGCGTCCTGCACCCGGGCCCGTCCGGTGCGTGTGGCCAGCAGGTAGCCGACGACTCCTCCGGCGATGAAAGCGGCCTTCTTGCCCACGACGTCTCCTCGTCTCCCGATCGGCGCACCCGGCGCCCTGCCCGCCGCTCAGCCTAGGTGAGGACACGGGTGGGGTCGCGAGCGCGGACGCCCCGCGGCATGGGACGATGGGCATCATGGCGCTCCGAGAGATCCGTGTGATCGGTGACCCCGTCCTCCGCACCCCGTGCGACCCCATCACCGAGATCGACGACCGGGTCCGGTCGCTCGTCGAGGACCTCCTCGAGTCGGTCGACCAGGAAGGTCGAGCGGGACTGGCCGCGAACCAGATCGGCGTGAACCTCCGGGCGTTCTCCTGGAACATCGACGACGAGATCGGCTACGTGCTGAACCCGCGCATCGTCGAGCTCTCCGAGGACGAGTACCAGGACGGCGACGAGGGCTGCCTCTCGGTGCCCGGCCTGTGGTACCCGACCAAGCGCGCCTGGTACGCCCGGGTCGTGGGGGAGGACCTCGACCGCAAGGAGGTCGTCGTCGAGGGCACCGAGCTGATGGCGCGCGCCCTGCAGCACGAGGTCGACCACCTCGACGGGATGCTCTACATCGACCGCCTCGAGCGCTCGGTGCGCAAGAAGGCCATGCGGACGCTGCGCGAGCAGCTCGGCTGAGGCCTGCGCATCTCGAGATCGGTTCAGCGCGCCGCTGGCGTATGGCGGGTCGGTCCGGCATTCTTGTCCTGCACGCCGCGATACCTGGGCTGCCCGTTCCGGATGAGGTCGTTGGGGAAGACGAACCTCGACCCGGAAGGAGGCCGTCATGTCAGGTGCCATCACCCGCGGTGTACTTTTCGTGCACTCGGCACCCCGTGCGTTGTGCCCGCATATCGAGTGGGCCGCCGGCGGGGTCCTCGGCGTGCGCGTGAGCCTGGACTGGACCGACCAGCCGGCCGCTCCCGGGATGTTCCGCGCGGAGGTGTCCTGGCAGGGCCCTGCCGGTACCGGCCCGCGACTGACGTCCGCGCTGCGCGGCTGGGCACACCTGCGCTACGAGGTCACCGAGGAAGCCAGCCACGGTACGGACGGCGGCCGCTGGAGCCACACCCCTGAGCTCGGGATCTTCCACGCTCCCACCGACGTCCACGGCAACACCCTCGTGCCGGAGGACCGGGTGCGTGCGGCGTTGGAGCATGCGGGCGATCCGGCGCGGCTGCGCCGTGAGCTGGACCTCGCCCTGGGCCAGGCCTGGGACGACGAGCTCGAGCCCTTCCGTTACGCGGGCGCCGGCGCCCCGGTGCGCTGGCTGCACCGCGTCGGCTGACGCGCCCCGCAGCTCTTGGCGGCTCGCCGCGGCCCGCCGCGCCGCGCCGGCTGACGCACCCCGCCGCTCCTAGCGGCCCGCCGCGCCCTGCCGCGCCGCGCCCTGCTCCCGCTGCTCCCGCCGCGCTGGCCGCGTTGGGTGCGAAGCGTGAAGGGTTGGCCCCGGCCTGCGGGGTCAACCCTTCACGCTCGGGATCGGTCGGCCCCTCCTCGCGGGGCGAACCCTTCACGCTCGGGATCGGTTGGCTCCGGCATGCGGGGCGAACCCTTCACGCTCGGGATCGGTCGGCCCTCCTCGCGGGGCGAACCTGTCAGCCCGCGGGATCCGCGGGATCCCGTGCGGTGCGGCGCTCAGGCGCTGGTGACCGCCAGGGCCACGTTGTGCCCGCCGAAGCCGAAGGAGTTGTTGATCGCGGCGATCTGACCCTCGGGG
>NZ_JBFHHB010000253.1:0-4398 GCF_041597215.1 Actinotalea sp. | reverse complement strand
CTGGGTGCAGAGTGACGCCGTCGTCGTCATCGGGTCCGACTAGGACCTTGGTCCCGATGTCCGGAAGGTTATTGAGCGCGCGCTCAACGTGGGTTTCGTCCCTGTTTCGAGCGGATCAATTGTTCGGTCCGCGCCGGGAGACCGACTCGCGGGTCGTACCGGGCGTTCTCCCGTACGGACGCGCACCTTCCCGGGCTCGCACGGGCGGCCCGTGTCCGTGCCCGCGTCGGGTCCCGTGCCTGTGCCCGTACCCGCGTCGGTAGCGGCACCAGCGCCGTTACCCGCCCCGCCCCGTCCCGTCACTCGTGAGCGGCAGCGGCCTCGAGCCGCGTGGTGGTCCAAGATGGTCCGGTGCCGAAGATCGTGGATCGCGATGCCCGTCGTCGGGAGATCGTCGCCGCCTACCTGCGGCTGGCCGCTCGGGACGGGATCGAGCAGGCGACCTCCCGTGCTCTCGCCGCCGAGGTGGGGATGTCCACCGGTGCGCTCTGGCACTACTTCGCGGGGTTCGACGAGGTGCTCTCCGGGGCGTTCCGGCTCGTCTACGAGAACACCAACGAGCGCATCGACGAACGATGCCGCGGTCTCCGCGGCCTGCAGGCGCTCGCGGTGATGCTCGGCGAGATCCTCCCCATGGGGGACGTGACCCATGAGGAGGCGCTCGTCGTCGTCAGTTTCTGGGGTCGCGTGCCGACCAACCCCGACCTCGCGCTCTTCGAGGAGGTCGTCGAGAGCCAGTGGCTGGAGCGCATGCGGGGGCACCTCGACGAGGCCGTGGCGGACGGTGTGCTGGTGCCGCACGCTCCGCTGGCGGAGCTGACGGACCTGCTGCTCGTCGTGGCGATGGGTCAGCAGGTCGAGCACGTGCTGCGCTCGGGCGTCGCGGAGCCCAGCCGTCAGTGGGGCCTGGTGCGGGTGTGCCTCGAGCCGTGGCTGAGCGCCGAGGGCCGGGCAGCGGGCGTTCTCCCCGCAGGTCCCGGCCCGGCCGCAGCACGCCCGTAGCGCGAGCTCCGTGGACACCTCGTCTCAACAACCGGTCGGGCCGGCCGATGTGCGAGGGGTGACGTCAGCTGTCGACGACGCCGGCGTGCTCTCCGTCGGCGGTGGAGCGCGCGCGGACCGGCTGCCGGTGGACCGGGCACGTGGATCCGCGGTGCCCGGGGCAGGGCGAGGTCCGTCGTGAACCAGGACCTTGTCCCGGCCGAGTTCGGCCTGCTCGACCCGCTCTCGGACATCGCCCACGGCTCCTACGCCGACGGCTTCTCCGAGCGTTCCGTCGTCGAGTGCCGCGCGTGGTCCGTGCTGTGCCGGGCGATCGACGACGTCGTCACGCTTCGGTACCTGCTGTACGTCGAGAGCCTCGCCCACCTGGACCTGGGCCGGTACGACGAGGTGCTCACCGCGGCCACTGCCCTGCTCGACACCCTCGGTGACGCCGCGGAACCGGTCTGGCGGTGCAAGGCGCTGTCGGTGATCGGTCACGCCACCATCCGGCTCGACCGGCCCTCGGCGGCGGTGACACCCCTCGCCGAGGCCTACCGCATGCTTGGCGCCCTGGACCCGGACAGCTACGGGCACCTCTCGGCGAGCATGGCGCTCGCAATGGCCCTGCGCTCGGCGAACCTCGTCGAGGCGAGTGACGAGGTCTTCGGTGCGATCCGGCCCCAGGGCGTGCCGATGTACGAGGTCTACGTCGCGCAGGAGAAGGCGTTGCTCTCGGCGCACTGGGCGACCGTGCTGAGACTGCTCGGGCGCAACGACGAGGCCGCGATCCAGTTCCGGATCACCGCCGAGCGCGCGTTGCGGATGCAGACCTTCGCGAGGCTGTCGGCGGACTGGTCGATGCTGGCGCGCGGCGAGGCGATCGAGGCGTACGGCCTGCTGCGGCTGGGCGAGGTCGATCTCGCCGCGCACCGGGCGCTGGCCGCGGCAGAGCGCTTCCTCGCGCGGCCCGAGCTGTTCGAGACGCAGGTCGTGCAGCTCGTCCTCGCGACGGCGGAGGCCGAGCAGGGGCTCTTCGAGAGTGCGCGCGAGAGGTTGCGTTCCGTGGTGCGGGAGGCGGATCAGTGCGGGCGGTCGATCTGGGCCGCGATGGGGCGGGCGGCGCTCGCCGACGTCGACATGGAGCAGCACGGACCCTCCGAGGCCGGACTGATGTGGCGCGCCGTCGCGCGGGACGCCCTGAGCTCGGTGTGGGCCGAGCGGGAGGCGCGTTTCGCGGCGATGCGGGACCGGGAGTCGATCCGGCACCTGAGGCACCAGGCGGACCACTACGGGCGCGTCATGCTCGAGGACCCGCTCACGGGACTCGGCAACCGTCGGATGCTGAGCGAGCTGCTCGACGGCGAGGAGCGGCCCGACGGGGTGATCTTCGTGGACGTGGACGAGTTCAAGGCGGTGAACGACCGGTTCTCCCACGCGGTCGGGGACAGGGTGCTCCAGGCCATCGCGGGGATCCTGCGCGCCGAGTCGCGGATGGGCGATCACCTGCTCCGGTACGGGGGCGACGAGTTCCTCGTCCTGCTGCACGGGAGCCTGGACCAGGCGCGCACGGTGGCGGCACGGATCCGGTCAGGTGTGCTCGCCCACCCCTGGGAGGAGCTCGCCCCGGGGCTCACGGTGACGGTGTCGATCGGGGTGGCCCGGGGTGACGACCGGGACCTGCTCGTCTCGGCGGACCGCGCGCTGCTCGTGGCGAAGCGTGTCGGCCGGAACCGGGTGGTGGAGGCCGGTTAGTCCGTCGTGGGCACCGCGCCCGTGGGCCTCGCGTTCTCGGGCCCCGCGACCAGCGGGTGGCTGAGCTCCGGGGTGCGGGGCATGGCGAACGCGACGACGGCGCCCAGGACGGCGACGCCCGTGATCGCCAGGAACGCGGCGGTCACCGCGCCGTTGAAGTCGGCGGGGGCCTGCATCGCCGTCTGCCCGCGCATGAGTCCGTTGACCAGGGCGCCGAGGACGGCGACCCCGACCGCGGAACCGATCGAGCGGGCGAAGAGGTTGGCCCCGGTGACGACGCCGCGCTCGCCCCAGTCGACGCTGGACTGCGCGGCGATGAGGCTGGGGGCTGCGACGAAGCCGAGGCCCGCGCCCATCATGAACAGGCTCAGCCCGGTCGCGAGGATCGAGGGTTGCCGGCTGGTGAGCGTGAGCGCCGCGGCGGCCGCCACGACGACGAGCGAGCCGAGGATCACCGTCGTGCGGAAGCCGACGCGCAGGTAGACGCGGCCGGCCTGCGCGGCGGCGATCGGCCAGCCGAGAGTGAGGCTCGCCAGTGTCAGGCCGCTGACCAGGGGTGACGCGCCCACGAGGGCCTCGAGGAAGGTCGGGACGTAGGTGGTCACGCCCATCAGCACGGCTCCGACGGCTACGCCGATCAAGGCCGTGGTGCCGAGCAGGCGGCGGCGCAGCACCCACAGCGGGAGCACCGGCTCCGCTGCGCGGCGTTCGACCGCGATGAACCCGGTGAGCAGCGCGACGGCGAGGGCGAACGCGCCGATGCTGGGTGGTGAGGCCCACGCCCAGGCGTTGCCGCCCTCGAGGAGGGCGAGGATCAGCAGGCTCATGCCGACGGTGAGGAGACTCCCGCCCGCCCAGTCGATGCGGTGGCTGGTGCGGGCGACGGACTCGTGGAAGCTGCGCGCGAGGAGCCAGGCGGCGACGGCGCCGAGGGGGACGTTGACGAAGAAGATCCACTGCCAGGTCAGGTACTGCGCGAACAGTCCGCCGAGGGTCGGACCGACGACGGCCGAGGCGCCCCAGACGCTCGCGATGTAGCCCTGGACGGTGGCGCGCTCGGCGACGGAGTAGATGTCCCCGGCGATGGTGATGGCCATCGGCTGCACCGCGCCGGCGCCCAGGCCCTGGACCGCGCGGAAGGCGATGAGGGCCGGCATCGACCACGCCAGCCCGCACAGCACGGAGCCCCCGACGAAGAGCCCGATCCCGATCATGATGACGGGCTTGCGGCCGATCGTGTCGGCGAGCTTGGAGTAGATCGGGAGGCTCACGGCCTGGGTGAGCAGGTAGATGGAGAAGAGCCACGGGAACGAGCTGAACCCGCCGAGGTCCTCGACGATCGTCGGGACGGCGGTGGCGAGGATGGTCGCGTCGATCGCGATGAGGCCCGTGGTGACCATGAGCGCGACGAGGATCGGGCCGCGTGAGGAGCGGAAGCCGACGGCGGTGGTGCTCCGGCCGCCGCCGGGGTCGCTCGCCGACTCCCGGGGGCTGGTGGCGGACACGCGGGCTGGCTCCTCGAGGTGTCGAGCTGGCGCCTGGTGGGCTGGCCGGCTGGCTGGTGGGCCGGCTGGTGGGCCGGCGGGCGGGCTGGCCGGCCGGCGGGTGGGCCAGTGGGTTCGTCGGGGTAGCGGCGGCGCGCGGCCGATTATTCCCGGCGGG
>NZ_JBFHHB010000252.1:0-4430 GCF_041597215.1 Actinotalea sp. | reverse complement strand
CGGCCAGATCGACTCCGGCACCTCGTGGTTCCCGTCGAGAAGCGTGCCGTCCATGTCGACGGCGACGAGACGGATGCCTGAACCGAGCTCGCGCAGCTCGGCGTCCGACGGGACCCGGGGGGTGGGGGAGTCGCTCACCGGTCCCAGTGTTCCCTACCGAGCCCGCTGCCCGGTGCGCGCTGCCCTGGTGCCCGCTCTGCCCGCTGCGCACCGTTCCGCGTCGGGACGGCGCGCAGGGTCGGGCCGGACGGCGCGTGCGCCGACATAGGCTCGGATCATGGCTCCCCGACCCACCCCGCCCGGCCGCGGGTCCGTCACCATGCAGGTCCGGTGGTCCGACGTCGACCTGTTCGGGCACGTGAACAACGCCGCGTACCTGCGCTACCTCGACGACGCCCGGTTCACGCTGTTCTCCGGGATGGGCGTGGACGAGACGGGCGCGCTCACCGCGAGCCTGCTCGTCGTCGTCAAGCACGAGATCGACTACCTCGCCCCGCTCACCTTCCGGCCCGCGCCGATCGCGGTCGAGGTGTGGGTCCCGAGGATCGGCCGGTCCTCGGTGGACATCGCGTACGAGGTGGTCGACGAGCCGGGGACGGTCTACCTGCGGGCGCGCTCGCGGATGGTGCAGCTCGACAGCGCGACGCATGCCTCGAGGGAGTTCACCACGCAGGAACGGGCGTCCTTCGAGGCGTACCCGGGAGAGGCGCCCGAGCTCCACCCCTGGTGACCGGGCCGAGCGCCCGGATCACGCCGCTGGCGAACACGGGCAGTGCCGGGGCACTTGCGTGGTTAGCCTTGACGAACGACGTCCAGGCCTCCCGGAGCTCCCGTGGGGCGCGCGCCGCCCGCAAGGAGTGCTGATGTTCGAGAGATTCACCGACCGAGCCCGCCGCGTGGTCGTCCTCGCCCAGGAAGAGGCGCGGATGCTCAACCACAACTACATCGGCACCGAGCACATCCTGCTGGGCCTCATCCACGAGGGTGAAGGCGTCGCAGCCAAGGCCCTGGAGTCGCTGGGCATCTCCCTGGACGCCGTGCGCTCGCAGGTCCAGGAGATCATCGGCGAGGGCCAGCAGGCCCCCTCCGGTCACATCCCCTTCACGCCGCGTGCCAAGAAGGTGCTCGAGCTGTCGCTTCGCGAGGCGCTCCAGCTCGGCCACAACTACATCGGCACCGAGCACATCCTGCTCGGGCTGATCCGCGAGGGCGAGGGCGTCGCCGCCCAGGTGCTGGGCAAGCTCGGCGCCGACCTCAACCGGGTGCGCCAGCAGGTGATCCAGCTGCTCTCGGGCTACCAGGGCAAGGAGGCCGTCGCGGCCGGCGGTCCCGCCGAGGGCACCCCGTCCGGCTCGGCCGTGCTCGACCAGTTCGGGCGCAACCTCACCCAGGCGGCCCGCGAGGGCAAGCTCGACCCGGTCATCGGGCGCGAGAAGGAGATCGAGCGGGTCATGCAGGTGCTGTCCCGCCGCACCAAGAACAACCCGGTGCTGATCGGTGAGCCCGGCGTCGGCAAGACGGCGGTCGTCGAGGGCCTCGCCCAGGACATCGTGCGCGGCGACGTCCCCGAGACTCTCAAGGACAAGCAGCTCTACACGCTGGACCTCGGCGCGCTCGTGGCCGGCTCCCGCTACCGCGGTGACTTCGAGGAGCGGCTGAAGAAGGTCCTCAAGGAGATCCGCACGCGCGGCGACATCATCCTGTTCATCGACGAGATCCACACCCTGGTGGGCGCGGGTGCCGCCGAGGGCGCGATCGACGCCGCGAGCATCCTCAAGCCGATGCTGGCCCGCGGTGAGCTCCAGACGATCGGTGCCACCACGCTCGAGGAGTACCGCAAGCACGTCGAGAAGGACGCCGCCCTGGAGCGTCGTTTCCAGCCGATCCAGGTGGCCGAGCCGAACCTCACGCACACCATCGAGATCCTCAAGGGGCTGCGCGACCGCTACGAGGCGCACCACCGCGTGTCCATCACCGACGGTGCCCTCGTCTCGGCAGCGACGCTCGCCGACCGCTACGTCAACGACCGGTTCCTGCCGGACAAGGCGATCGACCTCATCGACGAGGCGGGCGCGCGCCTGCGCATCCGCCGGATGACGGCCCCGCCGGAGCTGCGCGAGCTCGACGAGCAGATCGCCAACGCCAAGCGGGACAAGGAGTCCGCGATCGACGAGCAGGACTTCGAGAAGGCCGCGCGACTGCGCGACACCGAGAAGCAGCTCGCCGCCAAGCGCGTCGAGAAGGAGAAGGCCTGGAAGTCCGGGGACCTGGACACCGTGGCCGAGGTCGACGAGGAGCTCATCGCCGAGGTGCTGGCGCTGGCCACCGGGATCCCGGTGTTCAAGCTCACCGAGGAGGAGTCCAGCCGGCTGCTCCACATGGAGGACGAGCTGCACAAGCGCGTCGTCGGCCAGGAGGCGGCGATCAAGGCGCTCGCGCAGGCGATCCGCCGTACGCGTGCCGGGCTCAAGGACCCCAAGCGTCCCGGTGGCTCGTTCATCTTCGCCGGGCCCACCGGCGTCGGGAAGACCGAGCTCGCCAAGGCGCTCGCGGAGTTCCTGTTCGGCGACGAGGACGCGCTCATCCAGCTCGACATGAGCGAGTTCTCCGAGAAGCACACCGTCTCGCGGCTGTTCGGCTCGCCTCCCGGCTACGTCGGCTACGACGAGGGTGGGCAGCTCACCGAGAAGGTGCGTCGTCGCCCGTTCTCCGTCGTGCTGTTCGACGAGGTCGAGAAGGCGCACGCCGACATCTTCAACTCGCTGCTGCAGATCCTGGAGGACGGTCGCCTGACCGACTCCCAGGGCCGGGTGGTCGACTTCAAGAACACCGTGATCATCATGACCACGAACCTCGGCACACGGGACATCGCCAAGGGCCTGCAGACGGGCTTCCAGGCGGGCGGCGACCTGTCGACGTCCTACGAGCGGATGAAGTCCAAGGTCCAGGACGAGCTCAAGCAGCACTTCCGGCCCGAGTTCCTCAACCGTGTCGACGACACCGTCGTCTTCCCGCAGCTCTCGCAGGACGAGATCATCTCGATCGTCGACCTCATGATCGCGAAGCTGGAGTCGCGGCTGAAGGACAAGGACATGGGCCTCGAGCTCACCGACGCGGCCAAGGTACTCCTCGCGGAGAAGGGCTACGACCCGGTTCTCGGGGCACGCCCGCTGCGCCGTGCGATCCAGCGCGAGATCGAGGACGTGCTCTCGGAGAAGATCCTCTTCGGCGAGCTGCGCTCGGGTCAGACGGTCGTCGTGGACGCCCAGGGCGAGGGTCTGCTCGGGGAGTTCCTCTTCCGCGGCATGGGTGGCAAGGACAAGGAGGACGGCACCGAGCCCGTGGGTGTCGCGGTCTCCTCGATGCCGCCGCTCACCACGACGGACGAGGCCGGGCCCGACGAGGCCTGATCGCGCCGCACGACCTGCCCGGTCCACCGCACGGTGGGCCGGGCATCGTCGTCCCCGGGTCCGCGCGCGAGCGGCGGCTGCGCCGACCCGGGTGCTCCTGCTCGACCCGTCCTAGCCTGGCGGCAGGGGGATCCGCGGGCGGCGCCCTGACCGGTGGCGACGGCGGCCCGACCGGGACCGGTGGGAGGAGTCGAGATGGGCGGGGTGCTCGGCCGGTGGCTGCGCTGGGTCTCGGTCGGTGAGCTCCTGGGCTTCTGCGTGCCGACGGCCGTGTTCGCGCTGACCGTCGCCCTCGGTGTCCCGGACCTGCTGGTGCTGCCCGCCATGGTGCTCGGCGGTCTCGGGGAAGGGCTCGTGCTCGGCTGGTCGCAGTCCCGCGTGCTGCGCGAGGTGCTCCCGGTCCCGGCCCGGCGCTGGACCGTGGCGACCGGCGTCGGCGGTGCCGTCGCCTGGGCGCTCGGCATGGCACCGAGCACCTTCGTCGCGGTGTGGACCACCTGGCCGGTCGTGGTGATCGTGCTGGTCGGGGCGGTCATCGGGCTCGCGCTGCTGCTGTCGATCGGTCTGGCGCAGTGGACGGTGCTCCGGCGGCACCTGGCGCGCGCCCGGTGGTGGGTGCTCGCGACGGCCCTGGCCTGGGGGGTCGGCCTCGGCGTCTTCGGTGCGGTCACCTCCCCGCTGTGGCGGCCGGGGCAGGGGCTCCCGCTCGTGATCGCGATCGGGCTGCTCGGAGGCGCCCTGATGGCCGTCTCGATGGCGGCGACCACCGGAGTGGCGTTGAGGGAGCTGCTCCGCCGGCAGGTTCTCGACGCGCCGGCGGCGCCCGAGCCGGAGAGGGGCGCTCAGACCGCGCCGGGGAACCCGAGCTGACGCCAGGCCTCGTACGTCGCGACGGCGGCGGCGTTGGACAGGTTCATCGAACGGCGTCCCGGGAGCATCGGGATGCGGAGCCGACCGGTCAGGCGAGGGTGGGCGAGCACCTCGGGGTCGAGGCCCGTCGGCTCGGGGCCGAACAGCAGG
>NZ_JBFHHB010000251.1:0-4457 GCF_041597215.1 Actinotalea sp. | reverse complement strand
GCGGTCAACGTCCGGCCCGCAGCAGTCACCGTCAACGGCGCGAGCTCGTCGTCGAACGTGAGCGTTGCACCCAGCCCCACGAGGAGAGCGTCACGGTCGGCAGCGCTCACCGAGATCCCCGACACGCGCACGTATCGAGGGTCAGCGAACACCTTGTCGTCGAACGCCCCATGACCGCGCGGACGGTTCGCGAACCCGTCGCGGCCAGACGGCAGACCGTCCCAGCCCTCGAGCGTGCTCATCACGGGCACCGAATCGCTCGACCGGTCACCGTAGAACGTCATCGAGCCCCACACCAGCGAGGCACCGGTCAGCGTCGTCATGATCCCGCACCCGATCTCATCATCTGCCAGGACACCTCGCTGCCGAGCCTGCGAATGACGTCCGACGAGTCGCCGGCAGTCAGGGTTACCGAACCGATCAGCGGCGCCGTGCGCTGCGAGCCGCCGGTCGACTGCGTCGGGGCGGCGTGAGACACGTACCCGCCCGTGGAGAACCTCTGCGCGTTGAGGTCGTCGAACATCGACTTCCCGTAGCGGGAGACAGATGCCGCCTTGATGACGTACTCGCCGTTGGACAGGCGGGCGGGGATGCTGTCGGAGGTCGCGGTGCCGGGGCCGTAGACGATGCCGCCCTCGGCACGGTTGGCGTAGTAGCCGCCAGACGTTCGCATCTCCGCAGTGACGACGATGTCCGGCATCTTCAACAGCGCCTTGAACGCGGCGAGGCGCTGCTCCGCGACGGTCGTGTCGACCGACACCGGCACGGACACCTTCTCGGGGATGAGCCCCATCTCGTCAGCCAGGCGGGCCGCGTCCTCGGCGCCCATGCCCATCGCCTTGGCTGCCTTGATGAACGCTTCGCGAGTCGTTGCCATCGACGCCTTCAGCTCGTCCTGCGTCGCGCCGTTCGCCTGCATCGACTCGACGACGTCCCACCCAGCCTTGGAGATGTCGTCGAGCGCGGCCTGGTTCTTGCGACCGGCCTCGGTCGTGATGTCGAGCGTCTGCCCGTTCTCGTCGAGCGACGCCGTCGCGTCGTCAATCGCGGCCTGGAACGCGCGCTGTGCGTCACGCTCAGACAGGACGATGCCCGCAGCCTTCGACTGAAGGTCGATGAGCTCCTCGAGCGACGGGATCTGCGCCTCGACAGCAGCGGTCGTCCCGTCGATGCTGTCCGTGAGGTCGTCCGCGCCGACGCCGGCGGCCTCGTCGGCGATCTGCTTCTGCGCCGCAGCCTTCTGCGCGCCGGTCAGGGCCGACGACTGCTCATCGAGCCCCTTGGTCAGCCCGTCGACGTGCATCTTCGCGGCCTGCGTCGTCGAGGCAGACGACGAGTGCGCCTCGATGTACGCCGACGTGACCTCGTTGACGCGCTCGACAGCGTCGGCCTCGCCCAAGATGTAGCCCTGGAGATCCTCGACCGACAGGCCGAACTCCTCGGCCTTGTCGATCAGCGACTCAGGGTCGGCACCGAAGATCGAATCGACCCACGGGGTGATGTTCTTCGACAGTCCGTCGTTGATGATCGAGAGCGTGTCGTCGGTGACGTTCCCGAACTCGTCAAGCGTGGACTGGAACTCCTCCGTGCGCGCCTTCGCCTCGGCGGCGTTCTCCGCCCACTTGGACAGCGCGAACCCGCCCACGGCGAGAGCGGCACCAGCGATGCCGATAGCCGTACCCGCGGTGCGCGCCGAGATCTTCAGCGTCGCCAGCGCGGTCTTGACCTCAGAGATGCCCACGACGAGCTTGCCCATCCCAGCGATGCCGAGCGCGACCATGCCGCCCCCGCCGACGAGCGCGAGCGTCACGTTCTGCACGGAGGTCGGCGCGTCAGAGAAGGCGTTCACCATGTCGGTGACGTTCTGCACCATGCTGCGCAGAGGCCCGTCGGCGCCCTCGCCGAGCGCGATCAGGGCCGTCTCGACCGACCCCTGAAGGATCTTCAGGTCGCCGTTCAGGTTGTCCAGACGGGTCGCGGCAGTCTCCGCGGCGAACCCCTGGTCGTCGACGGCAGAGATCCAGTCGCGGATACCCTGCTCGCCGTTCTCGTAGACCACGGCAGCGGCACGGACAGCGTCGGTGCCGAAGATCGTCGCGAGGGCAGAGTTGCGCTGCTCCGGCGTCAGGTCCTTCAGCGCCGTCTGCAACGAACCCGCGAACTCAGCCAGGCCGACGAACCCGCCCTGCGAGTCATACGCCGAGATCCCGAGCTCGTCCATCATGTCCTTCGCCTCTTCGGACTGAGGCGTCAAGCGCTGGAGCATGGACTTGAACGACGTGCCAGCATCCGAGCCGACCAGACCGGCCGCAGCGAACGCCGTCAGGCCGGCGGTCGTCTCCTCGATGCTCAGGCCCGTCTGATCCGCCACGAGGCCCGACTGCTTCAGCGCCATGCCGAGGTCGGACACGCCGCCCTGCGCCTTCGCGGCACCAGCAGACAGGAGGTCCGCGACGTGGTTGACCTGCTCGCCGCCGAGACCAAACTGAGTCATCGCCGTCGCCGCGATCTCCGCAGCCTCGCCGACCTCAAGCTCACCCGACGCGGCCAGGGACAGCGCGCCAGTCAGACCGCCACCGAGGACGTCCTGCGCCGAGACGCCCGCCTTCAGCAACTCCTCGATGCCGCCAGCCGCCTCCTTCGCCGAGTAGGCCGTCTCGCGGCCAGCGTCGAGCGCGGCATCACGCAGCGCGGCGAGGTTCGACGCGGCATCGGCACCGGTCGCAGCGACGTTGCTCATCGACTGGTCGAAGTCCGCGAACGACTTCACAGCCAGACCGGCAGCACCCACCGCGGCGAGCCCGAACACACCGAGCGTGTTCGACAGCTTCGAGATCGACGCCTGGTTGCGCGAGACCGCGCCAAGCGTCCGCGACCCGAAGTCCTGCGCAGCCTTGCCGGCAGTCTGGAACCCGGAAACCAGGCCCCCGACCTTCGCCTGCAAGACCACGGCAACGGTGCGATCGGCCACAGGACCAGCCCCCAATCCGGGATTGCGTGCGCTAGATTTGGGGAATGGCCGAAGGAATGACCGGCGCAGGAAAAGCCGTCGTCGGCATCGTCGTCGGGGTGCCGCTCCTGCTCATGGCCGGTTGCGGGGTGATCCTCATGACCGGCGGATCAGGCGACGGAACAGCGAGCATCGAGGCGCGCAACCAGTGTCAGGAATGGGTCAGCGACCAACTCCGCGCACCGTCCACCGCCCGCTACAGCGCCGTATCCGCAACCGGCGGACCGAGCGAATGGACCGTGACCGGGGCCGTCGAGGCTGAGAACGGCTTCGGCGGGATGGTCCGCGAAACGTGGTCCTGCACCATCCGCCTCGACGGCAACACCTGGCGCGGATCGGCGGCGCTGAACTAGGTCAACTCCGCAGCGAACAACAGCGCCCGCGAATGGGAATCGGGCCGCTCGTCATACGGCTTGCGCGCACGATCCGCAGCCGTCGTCGGGAAGCACCTCGTCGGCGGCGGGACATGCCACCTGCCCTCAGACGCCGGGTCCGCGCACACCGACAAGTGACGCCCGCACAAGGGGCACAACTCGTCCTCGAATTGCGACAAGGCCACAGCCCACGCCCGCTCCTGCTCATCCCACTCAGGCTCACGGGTCGTCACCGAACGGATCAGCCGCCCGTCCTCGCCGTACACGTGCTCCGTCGTCTCGACCGGCTCCCAACCACTGAACCGCTTGTACGAGACGCCGCGCTCTCGTGCTAGTCGGAGCTCGCGGACGAGGCCAGGCTCCGCAGCGAGGCGGCGGCCCGAGAGAAAGGGATGCCCGCTGCCCCCTTGTTCAGCTCGAGGACCGCGTCGACGAACTCGCCGTACTGGCCGTTCGTCATGTCGTCCGCGAGCGGCAGCCAGTCCTTCGCGCCGTCGAACGTGACCGACTCGCCGGCCTGCTCGACGTCGACGATCGACTCGGCGAGGACCGCGTCGAAGAACGTGGCCGTGTTGATCTGGTACTGCGCGTCCGCAGCGTCGTCCTTGCGGGGCGGGTGAGCGGCGACGTGCGCGGCCCACTTGTTGCGAGGCAGGCCACGCACACGGAACCGCGCCGTGTCAGCCGCCATGCGCTCCTCGAGGTCGCCGACCTCAGCAGCCAGCGCCGTCGCCTCCGCGTTGCCCGTCATGCGCCCATCGGCGGGACGCTTCATCAGGTCGGCGAGGCGCGCGGTGGCAGCCTCCCACTCGGCACGCAGCGATGCGTCGAGGCACAGCGAAACGACCTTCTCGGGCCGCTTGATGGTCAGGCTCATGTCTCTCTACTCCCGGCTCAGGGTTCCCGGCTCAGACGGTGCGACCCCCTGCCGCGCCGAGCCGGGGTGGCGCGGCAGGGGGAGACGGGGAAGGTCAGGCGGTCACCGCGACGTCGACCTGAACCTCGCCGGTCACGAACAGCTTCTGCGAGGTCTTGAGGACCGAGTTGGCCTCAGGCGGCAGGTCGCTGTACTG
>NZ_JBFHHB010000250.1:0-4466 GCF_041597215.1 Actinotalea sp. | reverse complement strand
GTCGACGGATGTCGTCCCCGGACCCCCGCAGAGCATCGAGGAGCATGGGATGACCCCCGAGCAGCACGCAGTGCCCGAAGCGATCACCAGGCTGGGACGCGAAGGGGTCGCCGTCTGGCTCGACGACCTCTCCCGGGAGCGACTGCGCTCCGGAGGCCTCGCCGCCCTGATGGCCGAGCGGGGGGTGGTGGGTGTGACGACCAACCCGACGATCTTCGCCAAGGCACTGTCCGCCGGGGACGCCTACGACGAGCAGGTCCGCGAGCTCGCCGCTGCCGCCACCGGGCTCGACGAGTCCGTCGTGCGGATCACCACCGACGACGTCCGCGAGGCCGCCGACCTGCTCCGCCCGGTGTATGACGCGACCGACGGGGTCGACGGACGCGTCTCGATCGAGGTGGACCCGCGCCTCGCGCACGACACGGCGGGGACGCTCGAGGCCGCGCAGATGCTCTGGGCCCGCGTGGACCGCCCCAACCTCTTCGTCAAGATCCCCGCGACGGTCGAGGGTCTTCCCGCGATCACCGCTGCGCTCGCCCAGGGGATCAGCGTGAACGTGACCCTGATCTTCTCCCTCGCGCGCTACCGCGACGTGATCGACGCCTTCCAGAGCGGGCTCGAGCAGGCGCACGCCGCAGGGATCGACCTGGCGCCGATCGCCTCGGTCGCCTCGTTCTTCGTCTCCCGGGTGGACTCCGCCGTCGACGCCCTCCTCGACGAGCTGACGGCGCCCGAGGCCTCGGCCCTGAGGGGATACACGGCCATCGCGAACGCCCGGCTCGCCTACGAGGTGCACGAGCAGACCCTGGCGAGCCACCGCTGGCAGGCGCTGGCGGCGGCAGGCGCCCACCCGCAGCGCCCCCTGTGGGCCAGCACCGGGGTGAAGGACCCGAGGTACCCCGACACCCGGTACGTGGTCGAGCTCGTCGCCCCCGGGGTGGTCAACACCATGCCCGATGCCACCCTCGAGGCCGTCGCCGACCACGGCGTCGTGCGCGGCGACACGGTGACCAGGGAGTACCCGGAGGCCCGTGCGACCCTCGAGGCCCTGGGCGAGGTCGGGATCGACCTCGACGCCGTGACTGCCGATCTGGAGGCCGAGGGCGTGCGGAAGTTCGAGAGCTCGTGGACGGAGCTGCTGGAGACGGTGGACGCGGCGTTGACGAACGCTCGAGAGGAGCTCGGTCGATGAGGCCCGCCCGGGTCGCCGAGGGCGTCAACCCGCTGCGCGACCCGCGCGACCGCCGCCTTCCGCGGATCGCGGGTCCCTGCGGTCTGGTCATCTTCGGCGTCACGGGAGACCTCGCCCGACGCAAGCTGATGCCGGCGGTCTACGACCTCGCGAACCGGGGGCTCCTGCCGCCCGGCTTCGCCCTGACCGGCTTCGCCAGGCGCGACTGGGTGGACCAGGACTTCGCCCAGGTCGTGCACGACGCCGTCAAGCAGAACGCCAGGACGCCGTTCCGGGAGGACACCTGGCGCCAGCTCGCCGAGGGCATCCGGTTCGTCCAGGGCGAGTTCGACGACGACGACGCCTTCGACCGGCTGAGCCGGACCGTCGCCGACCTGGACGCCGAACGAGGCACCAACAGGAACCACGCGTTCTACCTCTCCGTGCCCCCGAAGGCCTTCCCCCTGGTGTGCCGCCAGCTCGCCCGGTCCGGCCTGTCCGAGCAGACGGAGGGGGCATGGCGGCGCGTCGTCATCGAGAAGCCCTTCGGCCACGACCTGGCGAGCGCTCGCGAGCTCAACGATGTCGTCGCCTCGGTCTTCGCCCCGGAGTCGGTGTTCCGGATCGACCACTACCTGGGCAAGGAGACGGTGCAGAACCTCCTGGCCCTGCGCTTCGCCAACCAGCTGTTCGAGCCGATCTGGAACGCGAACTACGTCGACCACGTCCAGATCACGATGGCCGAGGACATCGGCATCGGGGGACGCGCCGGGTACTACGACGGGATCGGCGCCGCTCGCGACGTCATCCAGAACCACCTGCTGCAGCTCCTCGCCCTCACCGCGATGGAGGAGCCCGTCTCCTTCGCCGCCGACGCGCTCCGCGCGGAGAAGGAGAAGGTCCTCTCCGCCGTCAAGCTGCCCAAGGACCTCGGGCGGCACACGGCGCGCGGTCAGTACGCCGCCGGCTACCAGGGCGGCGAGCAGGTCATCGGCTACCTCGACGAGGAGGGCATCTCCCCCGACTCCGAGACGGAGACCTACGCCGCGATCCGGGTCGACATCGACACCCGACGCTGGGCGGGGGTCCCGTTCTACCTGCGCGCGGGCAAGCGCCTGGGGCGCCGCGTCACCGAGATCGCCGTGGTCTTCAAGCGTGCACCGCACCTGCCGTTCGAGACCTTCTCCACCGAGGAGCTCGGGAAGAACGCCCTGGTGATCCGGGTCCAGCCCGACGAGGGCGTCACGATCCGATTCGGCTCGAAGGTCCCCGGCACGGCGATGGAGGTCCGCGACGTCACGATGGACTTCGCCTACGGGCACGCGTTCACCGAGACCTCCCCCGAGGCCTACGAGCGGCTCATCCTCGACGTGCTGCTCGGCGACCCGCCCCTGTTCCCCCGCCACGAGGAGGTCGAGCTCTCCTGGAAGATCCTCGACCCGATCACCGCGTACTGGGCACGCCACGGCCAGCCGGAGCCGTACCGCTCCGGCGCGTGGGGACCACCGTCCGCCGACGCGATGATGGCCCGCGACGGTCGCACCTGGCGTCGGCCATGAGGAGGCACGCATGATCGTCAACCTGCCGGAGACCACCACGGGCGCGGTGGCCAAGACGCTCGACCGCCTGCGCGACGAGGGCGGTGCGGTGGCCCTGGGCCGCGTGCTCACGCTGATCGTCGACGTGGGCAGCCGTGAGGTCGAGACCGCTGTCGAGACCGCCAACGACGCGAGCCGGGAGCACCCCTGCCGCGTCATCGTCCTGGTCTCGGACCCCGCGCGCACCGGTGGCCGGCTCGACGCGGAGATCCGCGTCGGCGGCGACGCGGGTGCGAGCGAGGTCGTGGTCCTCACCGCGTCGGCGGAGCTCCTCGCCCATGCGGACACGCTCGTCATGCCGCTGCTGCTTCCCGACGCCCCGATCGTCGCCTGGTGGCCCTACGAGGTTCCGACCGAGCCGTCGACGCATCCCGTCGGCGCCATGGCTCAGCGTCGGATCACCGACACCCTCGAGTGCAGCCATCCCCTGGAGAGCCTGCGTCGCCTGCGGGCGAGCTACCAGGAGGGGGACACGGACCTGGCGTGGACGCGGCTGACCGTCTGGCGGGGGCTCCTCTCCGCCGCGCTCGACCAGCCCCCCTTCGAGAACGTGACCAGCGCCGAGGTCGAGGGGAACGACACCCACCCCTCCGTCGTCCTGCTCGGTGCCTGGCTCGCTCATGCCCTGCGCTGCCCGGTGACCCTGAACCGCAGCGCGGAGGACACGGCGGTGACGCGCGTCGTGCTCCACCGCGCCTCCGGACCGATCGTCCTGGACCGGCCGGACGGCCGCACCGCGACGATCGAGCAGCCCGGTCAGCCGGCCCGGCATGCGGCGATGCCGCTCCGGCAGCTGCGCGAGTGCCTCAGCGAGGAGCTGCGGCGGCTCGACGCCGACGAGGTCTGGGGAGAGGTCCTGCACGACGGGCTCGCGAGGATCGGCGAGGCGTGAACGTCCCGTCGGTCGTCGTCCACCCCACGGCGCAGGTCCTCGCGGAGGCGACCGCCGCCCGGTTGCTGCTGCGACTCATGGACCTGCAGTCGGTGCGCCGCCCCCTGCACGTCGTGCTGACCGGCGGCACCGTCGGGATCGCCGTCCTCGCCCGGGTCGACGCGTCACCGCTGCGCGACGCCGTGGACTGGACGGGGGTGCACCTGTGGTGGGGCGACGAGCGGTTCCTGCCCACCGGCCACCCGGACCGCAACGAGACCCAGGCACGCCAGGCCCTCCTCGACCGGCTCCCGGTCCCGGCGGACCAGGTCCACCCGATGCCGGCAGCGGATGCCGCACCCGACCCCGAGACGGCGGCCACTCGATACGCCGCCGAGCTCGCGACCCTCGCCCCGCAGGGCGCAGCCGTGCCGCGGTTCGACGTCGTGCTGCTCGGCGTCGGTCCGGACGGGCACCTCGCGAGCCTGTTCCCCGGTCGGCCGGCCCTGGAGGTGACGGACCTCATGGTGGCGGGAGTGCGCGACTCCCCCAAGCCGCCTCCGCTGCGGGTCACGCTCACCTACCCGGCGCTGGCCGAGGCAGCAGAGCTCTGGCTCGTCGCCGCAGGCGAGAGCAAGGCCGAGGCCGTCGCCCGCGCGCTGTCCGGGGACGACCGCCACCGCACCCCCAGTGCCGGGGTACGGGGCCGGGACCGCACACGCTGGCTCATCGACCTGGCGGCGGCCGGGCGCCACACACCCTGAGCCGAGCACTCCGGGACCGTCCGTCCTCCGGGACCGACGGTCCCGGGACGACGAGAAGGGCC
>NZ_JBFHHB010000249.1:0-4480 GCF_041597215.1 Actinotalea sp. | reverse complement strand
GCCGCGGTGCTCATGGGACGCGCCACGCGCATGGGCCCGGACGAGCTGGCACCGATCTGGCCCGCTGCGGGAGTGGGAGTGCTGTGGATCGTGCGCTCTGCGGCTCGTCGGCAGGTGCATGTCGCCGGGCCGCTCCTTGCCGTGCTCGCCGGGGTCCTCAACGTGGCCACCGGCGTCAGGTACGACGTCGGTGTCGCCCTCGGCATCGCGAACGGGGCCCAGGCGATCGCGTTCTGCTGGGCGATGTACGCGATCCAGCGCCGGCTCGGCCGCGCACCGCTCCGAGTGCGCGGCCCTGCGGACCTGATCGCTGCCGCCGTGGCAGCCGTCGCGGCCACCGCGCTCGGTGGCCTGGTGGCCGGCGTCGCGATGCACCTCGCCGAGGACGCTTCCCTGGAGAGCGTCCTGACGCAGTGGGTCGCGCGGAACGCGATCGGCATCCTGGTGGTCGGCGCACCCCTGCTCGTCCTGACCGACCCCCGCCGGGCACGCGTCCAGCACGCTCGGCCGGTACGGACGATCGAGACCGTCGCGGTGCTCCTGGCGGCTGCCGGCGTCCACGTGGCCTTCTTCGGGTTCATGGACGCGCCGGCGACGGCGTTCCTGCTGCTCCCGATCGGGATCGTGGTGGCCGAACGGTACGGGGCCGACATCGGCGGCCTGTACACGCTCGTCTCGGGCGCCGTGGTCGTCTGGTTCACCCTCCGCGGGCTCGGGCCGCTCGCCGTCCCGGACGTGAACGAGTCAGCACTCCTCGCCCAGGCGCTGGTCGGCGTCTCGTCGCTGGTCACGCTCTCGCTCGCGTTGCGCAACGAGGAGAGCCGGGCCGCTCACCAGCGCGCCGAGCTGGCCCAACGAGGCGCCGTGCGCCAGGCGGGGCTGCTGCACACCATCGTGGAGACCACTCCCCACGCGATCATCGTCTACGGCTCGAACGGCGGCGTCCTGCACAGCAACGCCGCGGCGCTGCGACTGCTCGACGACCCGCTCGACGAGCTCTGGGCCGCGAGGTACGACGAGCTGGACGCCACGGGCGCCGCGCACCCGCTGACGCGGTCACCGATCCGCGCCGCCCTGGGCGGAGACGGCCCGGCGGAGATCGACCTCGTCGAGCGTGTGGATGCCGGGGCCCCGGCGCGGTTCCTCAGCGTCTCGGTCGCGCAGGTGCCCACCCATGCCGACGACTCGGCGAGCGGCGGGGCGATCCTCACGGCCCGGGACGTGACGCGGACGCGCGCGGCAGCGCAGGAGATCCGTGAGGCCAGGGACCGCCTGTCGAGCCTGATGGATGCCGCCACGATGCAGATCATCGTCGGAGCCGACAGCGCCGGGCTGATCACGCTCTTCAACGCCGGCGCAGCCGCCATCCTGGGCCATGCCCCTCAGGACATGATCGGTACGCCGCTCCTGGACCTGTGGGACCCCGACGAGCTGGCCGCTGTCGGGTACGGGCTCCCCCTCCCCGACGGCACCTCGCTGCTCGACCTCGCACAGCAGTGGCACGGCACGCCGAAGCGGTGGACCTTGCGTCGTGCGGACGGCACGCGACTGGTCGCCGAGATGACGATCTCGCCGACCAGCGACGGCACGGGAGTCATGTGCGTGGCGCAGGACATCAGCGAGCACGTCGCCGCCGAGACGCGCCTGATCGACTCCGAGCAACGCTTCCGGCTCGCCTTCGACACCGCCCCGATCACCATGCTGATCCTCGACGCGACCGCGGGCAGCCAGTCGATCCTCGAGTCGAACGCCACGGCCTCGACCTTCACCGGCCTGCCGACCACCGGGCTCCGGCAGCGCACGCTGCACGACCTCGTCCACCCCGAGGACCGCGGCAGGTGCCGCCGATGGATCACCCGCCTCCTCCGCGATCCGGACAGCCAGGAGCGCGCGGAGATGCGGTTCGAGGACGCCTCGGGCGCCACCCGATGGGGCATCGCGTCGGCGGCCCTGGTCCGGTCCACCGACCCGGCCGGCCAGCAGACGTCGTACGTCCTGTGCATCGTGGAGGACGTGACCGCCCGACGCCGCGCCGAGAGCGCGCTGCTCCGCCAGAGCCTGCACGACCCGCTCACGGGCCTGCCCAACCGCGCGCTGCTGATCGACCGCCTCGCGGAGGCGACGGCGACCGGGAGCGTCGCCGGGCTGCTCTTCTGCGACCTGGACGGGTTCAAGGAGGTCAACGACACCTTCGGCCACCCCGCGGGCGACGCCGCGCTCAAGGCGATCGCCGGGCGACTGGTCACGCGCATCCGGCCGATCGACACGCTCGCGCGCATCGGCGGCGACGAGTTCGCTGTCGTCTACCCGGGGATCTCGACCCTGACCGAGCTCGAGAACGTCGCCCGGCGGCTGATGGAAGCCGTCGAGCTCCCGGTCACCGAGGACGCCGTGGACTCCTTCCCCGTCGGGATGAGCATCGGGATGGTGCTGGTCACGCCCGGGACGGGCGCCGAGGTCGCCCTGGCCTGCGCGGACACGGCGATGTACGAGGCGAAGCGCGCCGGGAACAACAGCATCCGCGCCTACCGGGAGTCCGGCCGGTCCGACCCGCCCATCACCCTGCTGCGCGAGCTGCGGATCGCGCTGCGCGACGAGCAGTTCCGGCTCTTCGCCCAGCCCATCGTCGAGATGGCCACCGGAGAGGTGCGGGCGGCCGAGGTGCTCCTCCGCTGGGAGCACCCCACCCGCGGCCTCATCGCCCCCGCGGAGTTCCTCCCCGCTCTCGAGGCGAGCACGCTCATGCTTCCGGTCGGCAGGTGGGTGCTGCGCGAGGCCTGCCGCGCCGGGGCCTCCTGGTTCCGCAGCCACGGGCCAGACGCACCCGAGGTCCACGTCAACATCGCGGCGGTCCAGCTGGAGCAGCCCGACTTCGTCGAGGACGTGCTCGCCGAGCTCGAGTCGAGCGGGCTGCCGCCCACGAAGCTCGTCCTGGAGATCACCGAGACCAAGATGCCGCGGCTGGACGGACTCGACCTGCTCGGCCTCGACGACCTGCGGCGACGCGGGGTGCGCCTGGCGATGGACGACGTCGGGACCGGGTACGCCGGGCTCGTGCAGTTCACCGAACTGCCGCTCGACCTGGTCAAGCTCGACCAGAGGTTCGTGTCCCAGTTGGGCGTCGACCCGCGGTGCGACGCCGTCATGCGCACCGTGCTCGGACTGAGCAGCGCCCTGGGCCTGGACGCGGTCGCCGAGGGCGTCGAGAGCGAGCACCAGGCCGCCATCCTGAGCGCCGCCGGCTACACCAAGGCACAGGGTTACCTGTTCGGCAGGCCCGCGCCCATCACCCTGACCCCGCCCTCCGCCCAGGCGGCCCTCGGCGCCGACGCCGTGGCCTGAGCCGCGGGGGCCACCCGCGCCGGTGCGGACGATCGCGATCGACCGGCGCCGATGCGCGCTCTGCCGGGTGCCGGAAGGGGTGCCGGGTGGGCTGCTATCGTCCGGCGCGTGTCCGCCGACGACTACCTGGAGCTCAACCGCTCCAACTGGGACAGCCGGGCCCCGGTCCACGCGCAGGGCTACGCGATCGACCGGCTGCTGGCCGACCCGCACGCCCTGTCGGCCGTCGTCGCCTTCGACCGGCCGCGGCTCGGCGACATCGCGGGCCTGGACGTCGTCCACCTGCAGTGCCATATCGGCACCGACACCCTGAGCCTCGCCCGGCTGGGCGCGCAGGTGACCGGCGTGGACCTGTCGGGGACCTCGCTCGACGAGGCGCGCAGGCTGGCGCGGCGCGCGGCCACCGAGATCGAGTACGTGCAGTCCGACGTGTACGCCGCTCCGCAGGCGCTCGGCGGGCGGCAGTTCGATCTCGTCTACACCGGCATCGGCGCGATCTGCTGGCTGCCGAGCATCCAGCGCTGGGCGCAGACCGTCGCCGCCCTGCTGCGCCCGGGCGGCCGGCTCTTCATCCGCGACGGGCACCCCGTCCTGAACTCGGCCCTGGCGATGACCGTCGGCGCCGAGCACCCCGACCGCGAGCAGCAGCCGTGGATCAGTGGTCCGGGGGCGACGACGCTCGCCCTCGAGCTCCCGTACTACGAGCAGCCCGAGGCGATGGTGTGGACCGAGGAGTACACCTACGCCGGCACGGACAAGGTCGCGCAGCCCCGCTCGATGGAGTGGAACCACGGGCTCGGCGAGATCGTCACCGCCGTCCTCGAGGCGGGCCTGGAGGTGACCTCGCTCACCGAGCACGACAGCGTCCCGTGGGACGCACTGCCGGGCTTCATGGTCCACGACGAAGAGATCGACGAGTACCGCCTGCGCGAGCGCCCCGAGCGACTCCCGGCGTCCTTCACGCTGACCGCTCGGCGGCGCTGAGCTACGCGGGGCTGACAGGCTCGACGGGCAGGCGCACCGTCGTGAGGCGCGTGCCGTCCTTGGCGCGCAGGCCGTAGCCGAAGGCCCGGTCGAGCGCCAGATGCGTCAGCCAGGCCAGCCCGAGGACGAACAGCGGGGTCGGCCATGCGAGGAG
>NZ_JBFHHB010000248.1:0-4481 GCF_041597215.1 Actinotalea sp. | reverse complement strand
GCGCACGTGCGCGAGCTCGGGCCGCAGCACCTCCTCCGCCACCTCGACCGTCAGGAAGGCGGGAGGCAGGTCGTGCGCCGCGAGCAGCTCGACCACCAGCGTGGGGAGCTCCCGGTCCAGGAGGCTCCCGGCGGACAGGTTCACGGCGACCGAGAGCTCCTGCCCGGCCGAGCGCCACCTCGCGGCCTGACCGACGGCCCGCGCGAGGACCGCCCGGGTCAGCGGCGCCATCAGGCCGGCAGCCTCGGCCGGGCCGAGGAAGTCGGCCGGGTGGAGCAAGCCGCGCTCGGGGTGCTGCCACCTGACGAGCGCCTCGACGCCGACGACGCGTCCGGTGCGCAGCTCGAGCACGGGCTGGTAGTGCAGGACCAGGGCGTCGGCGAGCAGTGCTGCGCGGAGCTCCTCGGCGAGGTGCAGGCTCTCGGCGCTGTCCTGGGCGTCCCGGTGGAGGCAGGGCGCGCCGGAGATCTTGGCGCAGTACATCGCCCGGTCCGCCTTGCGCAGGAGGGTCGACAGGTCGGTGCCGTGCTCGGGGAACAGGGCGATCCCGATGCTCGCCGAGGAGCGGACCTCGAACCCACCCAGGTCGAAGGGCTCGCTCAGTGCTCGGCCGAGCGACACGGCGACCGCCTCGGACTCGTCCGCGCCGGCGCCCTCGAGCAGGACGGCGAACTCGTCGCCGCCCAGCCGGACGATGAGGTCGTCCGCCCGGAGCGTCGAGCGCAGCCGGCCGGCGACCGCGATCAGCAGCTCGTCGCCCGCATGGTGACCGAGCGAGTCGTTGACCTCCTTGAACCGGTCGAGGTCGAGCAGGAGAAGGGACTGCTGCTGCGACCGATCGGCCAGGCGCAGTCGGCCCGCGTTGTGCAGGGCGCGCCGGTTCGGCAGGCCGGTCAGGGGATCGGTGGTCGCCTGGTCGTTGACCTGCCGCACGAGGGTGAGCATGCGCAGGTAGACCATCGCCAGCAGCGGGACGTAGAAGACCGCGATGACCCCGGCGCTGAAGGGCACCCCCGCGACGAACTGCACCGCGATGATCGCCGGCCCGGTGGCCAGTGCCATCCCGGCGACGGCGATCTGGCGGCTGTGGGGTGGTTCCGGGCGCGGCGGCGTGGGCTGGGAGAGGAGCCGCATCGACGGGTGCAGCGCAGCGGCACCGGTGACGACCATCGCCGGCAGCCACTCGACCGTGAGAGCCCCGGCCCCCGAGGCCAGCGTCGGGAGCTCGGGGACGACATGGGCGACGGCCTGGTAGCCCAGCGTGAGGCCGAGGCCGACGACGACGACGATCGACGAGAGCCGCCCGGCGCCCGGGGCGTACGCCAGGCGCACGAGGAAGGCGAAGACGAGCACGCTCCCGAGGGGGAAGGCCGCGTCCCACCACCGGTCCGCCCCCGTGCCCGCCGCCCAGCTGGGGCCGACGAGGAAGACCACGCTGATCATCAGGGCGGAGGTCGAGACGATGGCCACGTCCAGGATCGCCTCGATGCGCAGGCCCGCGGTCCGGCTCCGGCTCAGCAGCCACAGCCCGGCCGTGACCATCGGGTAGAGCATCAGCCGGATGAGGTCCGGAGCGACCGGGGAGGTCCAGACGGTCCGCTGCTCGAGGGCGAGGAGGGCGCAACCGACCACCCAGAGCGTGAGCGCGGCGGCCATCGCGTACCACGCACCTTCCGCGATGGGGCGGTGCCGACGCGTCCCGACCCCGATCGCCACCGGAGCGGTGGCCGCGACCAGCACGAAGCAGAGGTCGCGCACGGCGGAGTCGGGCAGCAGGAGGACGAGTGCCGCCGCGGCGGTGCCGGCCACGAGGTAGGTCGCCCAAGGCGCAGGCCGACGCGTCATGTCCTCTCATCGGCACCGCGGACCCGCACGAAAGGGGCCTTTCGTCTCATGTCGTGCCGGGCGAGCTGCGCTATCGCCGGGCGGCCCATCGTTGGCCCTGGTGCAACGCACGTTGCGTTGTGTGCCACACTGGTACGTCCCCCTCGTCCTGCACAAGGAGCCCGTGAGTCGTGCCGCCCCGATCCGATGTCGTCGAGCCCGCCGGTCCCGGCAGTGGTGACGGACGCTCGGTGCAGCGGATCCTGACGGTCCTGGACTTCGTGTCGCTGCGTGCGCAGGACGGTGCGCCGGGCGTCGTGGAGATCGCGCGCGGCGTCGGCCTGGAGAAGTCCGTCGTCTCCCGGCTGCTGCGGACCCTCGTCGAGACGGGGCTGCTCGTCCGTGATCCCGGCCTCGGGTACCGCATCGGGCCCCGCCTCTACTCGGTCGCCGCCGCCGCGCAGGACGCCCGCCTCGTCGAGCTCGGCACGCGGGCCATCGCTGTCCTCGCCGACACCTTCGGCGAACGCTCGGAGCTCTACACCCGCACCGGGAACCTGGCGATGTGCGTCGCCACCGCGAGCCCGGACTCCCCGCTCCAGGTCACCGGCTGGGTCGGGCGGACCTACCCGCTGGTCGGTACCGCGGCGGGCCGCGCCCTCCTTCTCGACCTCCACGAACCGGATCTGCGACGGCTCGTCGATGCCGTCGGGATCGGGGTGTCCGGACCGCTCGCACCGAGGACCACCGAGGCTGTGCTCGCGCGGCTCGACGAGGATCGCGAGCGCGGCATCTCCCTCTCCGTCGAGGAGGTCGACCGGGGCCTCCTCGCCCTCGGCGCGCCCGTCCGGAACGCCACGGGTCAGATCATCGCGTCCGTCGTCGTGTCCGGGCCGTCGGACCGGATCACCTCCTGCCTCCCGGACCTCCTGATCGAGCTGCCGGTCCGCGCCGCGGAGGTCTCCGCTGGTCTCCGCCACACGGAGGTCTCCCGCACCCCTCGTCCGGCCTCGCACAGCGAGGCCGAGCACCACTCACCTCAGGAGGTCACACCGTGAGCGATCTACCCGGCTTCCTCGCGAAGCGCTGGGACGAGATCCTGCTGTCCGGGGTCGAGCACCTCCAGCTCGTCCTCGTCCCGATCATCGCCGCGACCATCATCGGGGTCCTGGTGGCTCTGCTCGTCGAGCGGCACGCGATCGTCCGTGAGGTGGTCACGACCACGACGGCGACCCTGCTGACGATCCCCTCGCTGGCGCTCTTCGTGCTGCTGATCCCGCTCGTGGGGCTCGGGCCCACCGGCGCCTACATCGGTCTCACGCTCTACGCGCTCTACCCGATCTTCGTCACCTCGGTGACCGGGCTGAGCACGGTCGACAAGAGCGTCATCGAGTCCGCCCGCGGGATGGGGATGGGGCCGGTCCGTCGCGTCACGATCGCCAAGCTGCCCTTGGCCTGGCCCGTCATCCTGGCCGGGATCCGCACCACCACCACGGTGATCTGTGCGACCGCCGTCGCCGCCGCGTACACCCAGGGTGGCGGCTACGGGACCTACCTGTTCTCCGGGGTGAACCGACTCGGTGGGGCCAACGCCCTCGCCTCGATCATCGTCGGCATCGTCGGGACCGTCCTGGTGGCCCTGCTGCTGGAAGCCGCCTACGCCGTCCTGGAGCGGCTCACCGTGTCGAGAGGAATCCGCTGATCATGACTGCACCCACCACTCCGTCCGGCATCCCGGACGCCGGGGCGAGCCCGGTCGCCGTGACGACTCCCTCCTCCGGCATCGCGGTCCCGCGCCCGATGATCGAGCTCGTCGGGGTCTCCAAGCGCTTCCCCGGCCAGCACGAGCCCGCCGTGCGCCACCTGGACCTCGCGGTCCCCGAGGGCGAGATCGTCATGCTCATCGGCCCGTCGGGCTGTGGCAAGACGACCTCGCTGAAGATGATGAACCGGCTCATCGAGCCGACCTCCGGGCGCATCGTCATCGACGGCAAGGACGTCACCGACGTCGACGTCGACGACCTGCGCCGCACCATCGGCTACGTCATCCAGCAGGTGGGGCTCTTCCCGCACCACACCATCGCCGCGAACATCGGCACCGTCCCGCGTCTGCTCGGCTGGAACAAGGCCAGGATCTCCGCGCGCGTCGACGAGCTGCTCGCCCTGGTCGGTCTCGAGCCCAAGCAGTATCGCGACCGCTACCCCAAGGAGCTGTCCGGTGGGCAGCAGCAGCGCGTGGGCGTGGCCCGTGGCCTTGCCGCCGATCCGGCCGTCATGCTCATGGACGAGCCCTTCGGAGCCATCGACCCGGTCACGCGTGACCGCCTCCAGGACGAGTTCCTCGCCCTTCAGGACCAGGTGAAGAAGACGATCTGCTTCGTCACCCACGACCTCGACGAGGCCGTGAAGCTCGGTGACCGCATCGCCGTCTTCGGCCAGGGCGGGAAGCTGCACCAGTACGACGTGCCCGCCCGGGTGCTCTCCGAGCCCGCGGACGACTTCGTCAGCGAGTTCGTCGGCGGCGGCGCGGCGGTGCGTCGCCTCGCCCTGGTGACGCTCGACGACATGCCGCTGCGGGACGTGCTCAAGTCCGACAAGGGACGGCACTCGCGCGGCGACCTCGTCGCCCAGGTGGACGGCCGTGGGCGCCCCCGTGC
>NZ_JBFHHB010000247.1:0-4509 GCF_041597215.1 Actinotalea sp. | reverse complement strand
GTCGATCCTCACGGCCGCCGCCCCGCTCGTGCAGGAGCGCATGACCCTTCTCGGCGAGGCCGTGGGCATGCTCGGCTTCCTGTTCGTCGCCGACGACGCGCTCGTCGTGGAGCCGGACGCCGCGGCAGCCCTGAAGTCGGACGCCCCTGCCGTCCTGGCCGCTGCCGCCGAGGCGCTCGCCGCGTTGGACGAGGAGGAGTTCACCGCCGCCGCGATCCAGCAGGCGCTGACGGTGGCCGTCGTCGAGGGGCTCGGGCTGAAGCCGCGACTGGCGTACACCCCGCTGCGGGTGGCGATCTCCGGTCGCCGGGTCTCCCCGCCCTTGTTCGAGTCGATGGAGATCCTCGGTCGGGACGCGACGCTCGCGCGCCTCGCGGCCCTGCACCTGTCCCTGTGACGGCCGGAGCAGACTCGCCGGGCCCATCGCTCGACGGCGTGCTCTTCGACATCGACGACACCCTCGTCGACACGAAGGGTGCCTTCGCCGTCGCGCTCGACGCGGTGCGGGTGGCCTACCTCCCGCACCTGCCGGCAGGCGGGACCGCCGAGCTGCTCGAGTCGTGGCGGGCCGACGCCGGGGGCCACTACCGCGCCTACACGCGAGGCGAGACGACGGCGACGGCGCAGCGCATGGCCCGGGCCAACGCGCTGCACGCCGAGTTCGGTGGTCCACCGCTCGACGACGCCGGGTTCGCCGCATGGGACGCGGTCTTCGAGTCGGGTTTCGAGGCCGCGTGGGCGGCCCATGACGACGCCCGTCCGGTGCTCGACTCCCTGGCCGCGACGGGGCTGCGGATCGGGGCGTTGTCGAACGCCCGCACGGCGTACCAGACCGGCAAGCTCCGGGCGACGGGTCTTGCGGACGTCCCGGTGCTCGTCGGGGTCGACACGCTCGGGGTCGGCAAGCCGGCCCCCGAGGTCTTCCTCGAGGCCTGTCGGCGGCTGGGCACCGCCCCGTCGCGCACGGCCTACGTCGGTGACGAGCTCGACATCGATGCCCTCGCCGCTGCGCGCGTGGGCCTGGTCGGCGTCTGGATCGACCGACCAGGGGCGCGCCGCGCGGAGGTCGCACCGGCCGAGCAGCAGGAGGCGGCACGGGCGGGCGTACGCGTCATCGCCTCGCTGCGGGAGCTGCTCGGGCACCTCGGGCTCTCGACCTGAGCCGGGGGCCTGCTGCTAGCATGTAAGCGATTGCAGGGCTGCAGGGTTCAGCGACGAACCCCGGCCCGGTCGCCCAGACGAGGAGCCTCGATCGTGCCCACCGCCGAGCCCACGGCCGTGCCCACCCCTGAGCCCACCCTTGCCGACGTCCTGGCGGAGCTGAGCCCGGAACGACGGCAGACCTTCGAGCTCCGGGTCGAGCGGTGGTGGCCAGACCTGCTGGCAGGGCTCGCCCCGCTCTACGGACCGGACGAGGTCGAGGCGCTCGGCTCGCGACTCCTGCTCCTGGCGGCCACCTCCTTCCGTGACCGCGACCCCGAGCTCGCGCGACTGGACGAGGCCCGGGTGCTCGACCCGACCTGGTTCCAGTCCGAGCAGCGCGTGGGCTACGCCTGCTACGCCGACCGCTTCGCGGGGACACTTGCCGGGGTGCGGGAGCACGTGGGGTACCTGCGCGAGCTCGGCGTCACCTACCTCCATCTCATGCCGCTCCTGCAACCCCGGGAGGGGGACAACGACGGCGGCTACGCCGTCGCCGACTACCGCGCGGTCCGCTCCGACCTGGGCACCATGGAGGACCTGTGCGCGCTCGCCACGACGCTGCGCGCCGAGGGGATCAGCCTCGTGGCCGACCTCGTGCTCAACCACGTCGCGAAGGAGCACGACTGGGCGCAGGCCGCTCGTGCCGGTGACGAGCGGTACCGGCGGTACTTCCACGTCTACCCCGACCGCACGGGGCCGGACGCCTTCGAGCGCAGCCTTCCCGAGGTCTTCCCCGACTTCGCCCCGGGGAACTTCACCTGGGACGACGAGATCGGCGGCTGGGTCTGGACGACGTTCAACTCCTGGCAGTGGGACGTCAACTGGGCCCATCCCGAGGTGTTCGCCGAGTACGCGGAGATCGTGCTCTTCCTCGCTGCAGCGGGGGTCGAGGTCCTGCGCTTCGACGCGATCGCCTTCATGTGGAAGCGCATGGGTACGACGTGCCAGAACGAGCCGGAGGTGCATGCGATCACGCAGGCTCTTCGCGCGCTGGTGCGCGTGGCGGCGCCTGCGGTGATCTTCAAGGCCGAGGCGATCGTCGCTCCCTCGGACCTCGTGCAGTACCTGGGTCTGGGTGCGCAGACCGGCAAGGTGAGCGACCTCGCGTACCACAACAGCCTCATGGTCCAGGTCTGGTCGATGCTCGCCTCGGCCGATGCGCGGCTCGGGGTCCGTGCGCTCCGACAGCTGCCGCCCGCACCCCCCTCGACGGCGTGGATCACCTACGCACGCTGCCACGACGACATCGGCTGGGCGATCGACGACGGTGACGCCGCGGCCGTCGGGCTCAACGGTCACCTGCACCGGTCCTTCCTGTCCGACTGGTACCTCGGGCAGTTCCCGGGCTCGACGGCGCGGGGCGTCGTCTTCCAGGCGAACCCGGCGACGGGCGACCGGCGGGTCTCGGGAACCGCGGCCGCGCTGGTCGGCCTGGACGCAGCGGTCGCCGCAGGGGACGAGGCGGCCGTGCAGACGGCGATCGACCGACTGCTGCTCGTGCATGCCGTCGTCGTGGGATTCGGGGGCATCCCCGTGCTGTGGATGGGCGACGAGCTCGGCCTGCCGAACGACGGCGACTGGGCGAGCGAGCCGGGCCACGAGAGCGACAGCCGGTGGGTGCACCGTCCGCGGATGGATTGGGAGCGTGCCGAGCGTCGGCACGTCGACGGAAGCGTCGAGCAGCGCGTCTTCTCCGGGATCCGGCACCTGGTGCAGGTGCGCCGCTCGGCCCCGTACCTGCACTCCTCGGTCGCGCCCGAGGTGCTCGACGTCTCGGATCCCGGGGTCCTCCCGGTGCTGCGACGGCACCCGCTCGGCACCTTCCTCGGCCTGTACAACATGACGGGGCAGTGGCGGCCCTTCCCGGGGGACAGGCTCGCCGACCTCGGTCTGGACGCCGCACGCGACCTGCTCGCCGGCTGGCGCATCCGGATCGAGGACGACGGCAACCTGTGGCTCCCGCCCTACGCGAGCCGGTGGCTCGTGGCCGGCGACGCGGACTGACGGGGCTGGCGACCCGCCTGCGCGCTCAGCCGAACCAGAGGGCCGCGGCGGCGATCAGCGCGACGGTGACGATCAGTGCGCGTAGACCGACTGCCGGGATGCGTCGGCCGATCCGTGCCCCGAGCACGCCACCCAGAGCCGAGCCCACGGCGATGAGGCCGGCGATGGTCCAGTCGACCGTCCCGCCGGCGATGAACACGGCCGCCGAGACGACGTTCGCGGTGCCGGCCAGGACGTTCTTGGCGCCGTTCGCCCGGTGCAGGTCGCTGCTCCAGCCGATCCCGAGCAGGGAGATGAGGATCACGCCCTGGGCAGCCCCGAAGTAGCCGCCGTAGATGCCCGTCGCAGCGATCCCGAGAGCGAGGCCGATCCCCAGCGGCCGGGTGGACGACCCTGCGTGGCTCTGGACCTCGGCTCCGGCGCGGCGGCGGACCCACGCGGCCACTCGCGGCTGTGCGGCGGCGAGGCCGGCCGCGAGGACGAGCAGCCAGGGCACGACAGCAGTGAAGGTGTCCGGATCGGCCACCAGGACCAGGGAGCCGCCGATCGCGCCGCCCAGGGCGCTCAGGGCCGCCATGCGTGCGACGGTGCCCCAGTGGCCGGCGAGCTCCCTCCGGTAGCCCCAGGCCCCGGTCACCGCGCCAGGGACGAGCCCGACGGTGTTGGAGACGTTGGCCGTCAACGGGCTGACGCCGAGGGCGACCAGGAGCGGGAACGTCAGCAGCGTCCCTGCGCCGACGATCGTGTTCACGGCCCCGGCAAGGGTCCCGGCGACGGCGATCGCCAGGATCTGGAGCGGATCCATCAGCGGCCCGCGACGTAGGCCTGGGCGCCGCGGGCGGTGGCGGCGGCCCTCAGCATGCCGTCGGGGCGGGTGCCGGCCGCGGTGAGGCGCCCGAGCGTGGCGGGGCCCGTGACGTTCACCTCGTGCCCGCGGCGGCGGAGCTCGGCGATCGTCCGGTCGCCGACGGTCTCCTCGACATGCAGGGCCTTGCGCTCGACCACGCGCGGCGCGAAGGAGGAGACGAGGTGGGTCGTGTGCCAGGACGGGGCGTCGATCGCCTCCTGGAGGTCCATCCCGAAGGCGAGGTGACGCAGCAGGAAGGGCACCTGCCACTGGTCCTGCTGGTCACCGCCCGGGGTGCCGCAGGCGAGCTCGGCGTAGCCGTCGCGCAGCACGAGCGTCGGGCTCAGCGTGGTGCGAGGTCGCCTGCCCGGACCGATCGTCCCCGGCAGGCCGGGCTCGAGCCAGAACATCTGCGCACGGGTGGGCAGGGCGAAGCCGAGCGAGGCGATCGTGGG
>NZ_JBFHHB010000246.1:0-4573 GCF_041597215.1 Actinotalea sp. | reverse complement strand
GGCGGACGGCACTGCTGGGTTAGCGTGAATGCGACCGGATCGCCGCCTCGGCAGCGGTCCACCGTGGACCGTACGGAAGGTGGAGGCCCCTCATGGCCGGAGCGCTGCGCAAGACGATGCTGTACCTCGGGCTGGCCGAGGAGGACCGCGCTGCCGCGGAGGAGTACGTCGAGTACGAGGACGAGTACGTCGACGAGCCGGTGCACAGGGCCGAGGTGACCGAGCTCCGCCCGGTCGCACGTACCACCCGGGTGTCCAGCGAGCTGCGTCGGATCAGCACGATCCACCCCCGCTCGTACAACGACGCGCGAGTCATCGGCGAGGCCTTCCGGTCGGGCACCCCGGTGATCATGAACCTCTCGGAGATGACGGACGCGGACGCCAAGCGGCTCGTCGACTTCTCGGCCGGCCTGATCTTCGGTCTGCACGGGGCGATCGAGCGAGTGACGAGCAAGGTCTTCCTGCTCTCGCCCGAGAACATCGAGATCGCAGGCGAGGAGCAGGTGGCAGCTCCCGGCGAGCGCGCCGGCTTCTACAACCAGAGCTGAGTCGATGTTCCTCCTGCGCCTGCTGTACCTCGTCGTCTTCCTCTTCTTCATCCTGCTGTTCGTGCGTCTCGTCCTGGACTGGGTGCAGGTCTTCGTCCGGGACTGGCGTCCGCGGGGGGCGATGCTGGTGGTCGCAGAGGTGACCTACACGATCACCGATCCACCACTGAAGGCCGTGCGCAAGGTGGTGCCGCCCCTGACGCTGGGGTCGGTACGGCTCGATCTCGGCTTCCTCCTGGTGATGCTCGCGTGCTCCATGCTGCTGACCTTCCTCGGCAGCTTCTGATATTGCTGGCGTGGCGTGGGACCGCAGGTCAGCGCGCACCCGCCAATCTCCGCTACCGTGGGCCCGGGGGTCGGCGGACTGCCCGGGCCACATGAGTACGAACGAACGAGGTGAGACCATGGCGCTGCTGACCGCAGACGATGTCCTGAACAAGAAGTTCCAGGCGACGAAGTTCCGTGAGGGCTACGACCAGGACGAGGTCGACGACTTCCTCGACGAGGTCGTCTCGACCCTCAAGGCCGTCGCCGCCGAGAACGACGACCTCAAGAGCAAGCTCGCCGCCGCCGAGCGGCGTGTCGCCGAGCTCAGTCGGGGCGAGGCCGCACCGGCCTTCGGCGCCTTCGAGGCTCCTGTCGCAGCTCCCGAGCCCTTCGTCGCCCCCGAGCCCGAGCCCGAGCCGGAGCCCGAGCCGGCCCCTGCTCCGGTGGCGGCGCCGGTCGCCGCCGCGGCTCCTGCCGCCGCACGGGTGAACGAGCCCGAGTCGGCCACCGGGATGCTGCAGCTCGCGCAGAAGCTCCACGACGACTACGTCCGCTCCGGCCAGGAGGAGGGCGACCGGATCATCACGGACGCCAAGACCAAGGCCTCGCGGATCGTGCGCGAGGCCGAGGAGACATCGAACCGGACCCTCGCGCAGCTCGAGCAGGAGCGTGGCCTCCTGGAGCGCAAGATCGACGAGCTCCGCGTCTTCGAGCGTGACTACCGCACGCGCCTGAAGAGCTACCTGGAGAACCTCCTCGGCGACCTGGACGCCCGTGGTGCGTCCGTCGCGCCCCGCGCCGGCGGGGAGCCGGGCATCTCGTTCAACGACTGAGCATCGCCACGACGCACCACACCGGCACGGTCGGTGTGGTGCGTTGTGCGTCCGGGCCGCGCGGTCTAGTCTCGCGTGACTTCTTCACCTACTGGGGAGCATCGATGGGCAACGAGAACACCAAGGGCGCTGCCCAGGGCGACACCGTCGCGTCCGGCGGTCGCGAGACGCTCGTCGCCGCCTTCCCCGTCCGCGAGGGGGAGACCCCCTGGACGGTCGCCGAGGTGGACGAGCTGCGTGAGGAGCTCGTGGTGGAGATCGCCCGGTTGCGGGTCGAGCTCTCCGACGCCGACGCCGAGCTCTCCGACCTGCTCCGGAACTCCGGGGACGGTGCGGGCGACGACCAGGCCGACTCCGGCTCCAGCGCGCTGGAGCGCGAGCAGGAGCTCACGATGGTCAACAACACGCGAGACCTGCTCGAGCAGAACGAGAGTGCGCTGCAGCGCATCGGCCAGCCCGGTTTCGGCACCTGCGAGTCCTGCGGATCGGCCGTGGGCAAGGCCCGGCTCCAGGCCTTCCCGCGCGCGACCCTCTGCGTGACCTGCAAGGCCCGCCAGGAGCGTCGCTGACCGTGCCCCGTGCTCCCCACCCCCGGGTGGCCATGCTCGCCGTCGTCGCCCTCGTGGTGCTCGTCGCGGACCAGCTCACCAAGGTGTGGGCCCTGGCGCGACTCACCGAGGGGGAGCGGACGCCGCTGATCGGCGACCTGCTCGGTCTCCAGCTCATCTTCAACCCCGGTGCCGCGCTGAGCTTCGCCAGCGGGATGACCTGGATCTTCACGGTGGCCGCCGTCGGGGTCACCGTGGTGATCGTCCGGGTCTCGCGACGGCTCGGCTCGGCCGCATGGGCCGTCGGCCTCGGTCTCCTGCTGGGCGGAGCGCTCGGCAACCTCGTCGACCGGCTCTTCCGGCCCCCTGGCTTCGCCGTGGGCCACGTCGTCGACTTCATCGCCTACGGGCAGGTGTTCATCGGGAACGTCGCGGACATCGCGATCGTCGCGGCGGCGGTGCTCATCGTGCTGCTGAGCCTGCGGGGGATCACGGTCGAGGGTCTTCGCGTGTCGGACGCGCCGGAGGGCGAGCCGGTGGACGGTCCCGCGGACGGGGCGGCGGACGCCGCCGAGGAGTCCGGAGCGGGCGACAGCACGAGCGGGCCCGTGGCGCCGGCGGTCGAGCCGCCCGACGGCTCGGGGTCCGCAGCCGGCGCGCGCCCGTCGACGACCGAGGGCCGGTGAGCACCCGCGAGCTGCCGGTGCCCGACGGGCTGGCAGGCGAGCGGGTCGATGCCGCGCTGTCGCGGTTGCTGGGCGTGTCCCGGACGCGGGCTGCCGAGCTCGCCCAGTCCGGCGCCGTCCTCGTCGACGGGCGTCCGGTCGGCAAGTCCGACCGCCTGGTCGGCGGCAGCTGGCTCGAGGTCGACCTGCGTGAGGTCGACGGCGAGGCCGCCGCCGTGGACCCTCAACCGGTCCCCGGGATGCGGATCGTCCACGAGGACGAGGACGTCGTCGTCGTCGACAAGCCCGTCGGGGTCGCTGCCCACCCCTCGCCGGGCTGGACGGGGCCGACCGTCGTCGGTGCGCTCGCGGCGACCGGGCGCCGGATCTCGACGTCCGGAGCGGCCGAGCGCCAGGGGGTGGTGCACCGGCTCGACGTCGGCACCTCCGGGCTGATGGTCGTGGCCAAGAGCGAGCGGGCGTACACCGAGCTCAAGCGTGCCTTCAAGGAGCGGACGGTCGAGAAGGTCTACCACGCCGTCGTGCAGGGACACCCCGAACCGACGACGGGCACGATCGACGCCCCGATCGGTCGGCACCCGGGAGCGGACTACCGTTTCGCGGTGACTGCCGCCGGCAAGCCGTCGATCACCCACTACGAGGTGCTCGAGATGGTGCCGGCGGCCTCGCTCGTCGAGGTCCACCTCGAGACCGGACGCACGCACCAGATCCGGGTGCACATGTCGGCCGTGCGCCACCCCTGCGCCGGTGACCTCGCCTACGGGGCCGACCCCGCCCTTGCGGCCCGGGTCGGGCTGCGTCGGCAGTGGTTGCACGCCGTCCGGCTCGGTTTCGACCACCCGGGCACCGGGCAGTGGCTCGAGGTCTCCAGCACCTACCCCGAGGACCTCGCCGCGGCATGGGCCGTGCTGCGCGACGGCGCGTGAGGTCCGCCACGTCGGCACCGGTCCGTGCTGTCGGCGGGGCGACCTAGGATGGCCTCCATGGCCGCTGCGGGAGATTTCGTCCACCTCCACGCGCACACCGAGTACTCGATGCTCGACGGCGCGGCGCGTATCGAGGAGCTGCTGACCGAGGCCGAGCGGCTCGGCCAGTCGGCACTGGCGATCACCGACCACGGGTACCTCTTCGGGGCCTTCGACTTCTGGCAGCGGGCCACCAAGCACGGGATCAAGCCGATCATCGGCGTCGAGGCGTACGTCACGCCTGGCACGAGCCGCTTCGACCAGACCCGGGTGCGCTTCGGTGACGGCGACCAGGCCGGGGACGACGTCTCCGCGCGAGGCGCGTACACCCACATGACCCTCGTCTCCGAGACGACCGCCGGGATGCACAACCTGTTCCGGATGGGCTCGCTCGCCTCGCTCGAGGGGCAGATGGGCAAGTGGCCGCGGATGGACCGCGAGCTCATGACGACCTATCACGACGGCTTGATCGCCTTCACCGGCTGCCCCTCGAGCGAGGTGCAGACAAGGCTGCGCCTCGGCCAGTGGGACGAGGCCGTACGCACCGCGGGAGAGCTCCAGGACATCTTCGGCAAGGAGAACCTCTTCGTCGAGCTGATGGACCACGGGCTCGACATCGAGCGGCGTGTCATCCCCGACCTCATCCGCCTCGCCCGCACGATCGACGCCCCGCTGATCGCGACGAACGACCTGCACTACACGCGCAAGGAGGACGCGCACGCCCAT
>NZ_JBFHHB010000245.1:0-4579 GCF_041597215.1 Actinotalea sp. | reverse complement strand
CTCCGTCCCGGTCTCCGAGCTCGCGGCCGTCTCCCGAGCGACGCTCCCGCAGCACTTCGCCTGAGGCTCGGCGGTGCCCCCTCGTCGCCGGACCGATCCCGTCGAGGGACGGGCCGCGCTGCAGGCCTGGCTCGCCGACCCCACCGGGTCACCGCGTTCCGTGGTCCGCACGGCCGTGCGCTTCACCCTCGAGGAGCTCGCGGAGGTGGCCCAGGGCAACGCGGTCGAGGTGCGGGTTCCGCCGGACGGCGCGGTGCAGGCGGTCGCCGGGCCCCGCCACACGCGCGGGACCCCGCCCAACGTCGTGGAGACCGATCCCGCCACCTGGCTCGCCCTCGCGAGCGGGGCGCTCACCTGGGCGGAAGCCGTCGGCGACGGCCGTGTCTCGGCGTCGGGGGAGAGGGCCGAGCTCAGCGCGTACCTTCCCCTGCAGGCGGCGCGACGGCGCTGACGGCCCCGGTCGACGCCCGGGTGAACGCTTCGTGACAGCTCTATGACCAAAGTCATAGGAGGGGTGCTCCGGGGTGAGGTACGGGCATACCGTGCATAACGGCGCACCGCGCCGCATCGCACCCAGCACCCGGTGCCCGCCACCGCGGGCACGTCCTTGGAGGCTTCCACGATGGTCCTCACCCGGCGCCCGGCCAGGCGCCTCGTCCCGCTCGCTGCCACGGGAGCCCTCGTGCTCTCGGTGGCCCTCGTCCCCACCGCAACCGCCGTCACGACTGCCACGACCACGATCGCCGACGTCCAGGGCGCCGGTGCCGCGACGCCGCTCGCCGGCTCGGTCGTCACCGTCGAGGGCGTGGTCACCGCCGACCACCGCACCGGTGGCTACCGCGGCATCTACGTGCAGACCGCCGGCTCCGGCGGGGCGACGGATGCCACCCCCGGTTCCTCGGACGGCATCTTCGTGTACCTCGGCTCCCGGACGACGCCGGCCGTGATCGGCGACCTCGTCACCGTGACCGGGACGGCAGGGGAGTACTTCGGCCTCACGCAGATCAACGCGAGCAGTGCGGCGGCCGCCGTCACGGTCGTCGGCACCGGGGCCCTCCCTGACCCCGTGAGCCTGCCCGCGACGGTGCTCGGGGACGACCGCGAGCAGTACGAGGGCATGCTCGTCGCCCCGAGCGAGGAGTACCTGGTCACCTCGACCCACGAGGTCGAGAGCTACGGGACCGTCTGGCTGAGCGCCGGCAGCACCCCGACCGTCAAGAGCACAGAGGTCGAGCGACCGGGCCCCGCGGCCGACGCGATCGCCGCCTCGAACGCCGCGCGCCGGCTGCTCCTGGACGACGGCCGCAGCAGCCGGGTGACCGGTGCGACGCAGCCCTACCTGCGGGCCGACGAGCCGGTGCGGGTGGGCGACGGGCTGGACCCGAACGGGCTCGCGTACATCCTGGGCTACGGCTTCGACGAGTGGCGCCTGCAGCCCACGACGCCGATCGACGCCACCACCCCGGCCGAGGGGAAGGCGGCGTTCACCGTGCTGAACCCCCGACCGGCCGAGCCCGCGGACGTCGGCGGTGAGCTGCGCCTGGCGACCTTCAACGTGCTCAACTACTTCACGACCTTCCGCGAGGCCGATGCCGACGCGCGCGGCGCGCAGGACGCCGCCCAGTTCGCCCTGCAGAAGGCGAAGATCGTCGCGGCGATCTCCGCCCTGGACGCCGATGTCGTCGCCCTCCAGGAGATCGAGAACTCCACCCAGTTCGGCGACGGGACGCCCGACGTCGCCCTCGCGGACCTCGTGGCGGGCCTCAACTCCGCAGCGGGCAGCGAGGTCTGGGCGTACGTGCCCACCCCCGCCGCTCTCGTCGGTCCCGCCGCTCCCGCGACGGACCCGATCATGAACGCGATCATCTACCGCAGCGGGACGGTCGTCCCCGTCGGTGCGAGCGTCACCCAGGTCGACGAGACCGTCTGGGACATCGCGCGCGAACCGATCGCCCAGCAGTTCACCGCAGCGGACGGCAGCGGTCGCGACGTGATCGTCATCGCGAACCACTTCAAGTCCAAGGGTGGCGGCGAAGGTGACGAGCCGGCCGACGGTCAGGGCTTCTTCACGGCCGAGCGTGTCGAGCAGGCCCAGGCCGTCCTCGCCCTCGCGGCCGAGCTGGAGTCGTCCACCGGGGTCGACGACATCGCGATCATGGGCGACCTGAACTCCTACAGCCAGGAGGACCCGATCGTGGCCCTCCTCGACGCCGGGTACACCGACCTGGTCAGCAGCCGTGCGGCCGGCCGGTACACGTACACCTTCGACGGTGAGCTCGGCTCGCTCGACCACGTCCTGGCCAGCCCCTCGCTCGCGGCGCGCGTGACCGGGACGGACGTCTGGGACATCAACGCCGACGAGTGGGCCGGCTACGGCTACTACGCCTCCACCCCCGAGGTCGGCACCGTGTACCGGGCCTCGGACCACGACCCGATCCTGGTCGGGGTCGAGGCGTCCTCGACGCTGACCCTCGACCTCGTGGGGATCAACGACTTCCACGGGCGCCTCGAGGCGGGCTCCGGAGGAGTGGCCGGCGCGGCCGTCCTCGCCGGTGCGGTGGAGAGCTTCCGCACGGCGAACCCGAGCACGCTCCTCGTCTCGGCGGGGGACAACATCGGTGCCTCGACGTTCACGTCCTTCATCCAGCAGGACAACCCGACGCTCGACGCCCTGAACGAGATGGGCCTGGACGTCTCCGCGCTCGGCAACCACGAGTTCGACCAGGGCCGCGTGGACGTGGACGACCGCGTCCTGGCCAGGGCCGACTTCCCGTACCTCTCGGCGAACCTGTACGACCGGACCACGGGGGAGCGCGCCTACGACGCCGCCTACGTCACCGAGGTGGACGGCGTCAGCGTCGGGTTCATCGGAGCCATGACCGAGCAGCTGCCCGAGCTCGTCTCCCCGGACGGCATCGCCTCGCTCGAGGTCCGGCCGCTCGTCTCGGAGGTCAACGCCGTCGCGGCGGAGCTCTCCGACGGCGACGCCGCGAACGGTGAGGCGGACGTGATCGTCGTGCTCCTGCACGAGGGGCCGGCCGGTCCCGACCTGGCCGACGTCACCGACGACTCCGCCTTCGGGCAGATCGTCGCGGGGCTGGACGCCGAGGTCGACGCGCTGTTCACGGGACACACCCACCAGGAGCTCGCCCACCTCGTACCGCGCAGCGGCGACCCGAGCGCGCTTCCGCTCCCCGTCGTGCAGGGCGCGTCCTACGGGATCGACCTGGCACACGTGACCCTGACGATCGACCGGGTCACGGGTGACGTCGTCGCGAACGCCGCGGAGATCGTGCCCCTCGCGACGGGCGGGTACACCGCCGACCCCGAGGTCGCCCAGATCGTCGCCGAGGCCGTCGCCGCGGCCGAGGGCCCGGGCAACGTCTCGCTCGGCACCATCACGGAGTCCGTGCTCAGGGCCGTCAAGGCCGACGGAAGCGACGACCGTGGCGGCGAGTCGACCCTCGGGAACCTCGTCGCGGACGTCCAGCTCTCCGCGACGCAGGGGCTCGGCACCCAGATCGCCTTCATGAACCCGGGCGGGCTGCGCACCGACCTGCTGTTCGCCTCCTCCGGCCCGCAGGACCCGGACGGCAACGTCACCTACCGGGAAGCGGCGACCGTGCAGCCGTTCGCCAACACCCTGGTGGCCACGACGCTCACCGGTCAGCAGGTCGTGGACGTGCTCGAGGAGCAGTGGCAGCCGCAGGGGTCGAGCCGGCCCTTCCTCAAGCTCGGCGTCGCCGGGATGACCTACACCTACGACCCCACGGCCGAGCCGGGGGCCCGGATCATCGAGGTCCTGGTCGGCGGGTCCCCGCTGGACCTGGCGGGCGAGTACCGCGTGGTGGCCAACTCCTTCCTCGCCGCCGGGGGTGACAACTTCACCACCCTCGGGCAGGGCACGGACCCGACGGACACCGGTCAGATCGACCTGCAGGCCTTCGTCGACTACCTGGCGGCGAACTCGCCCGTCACGCCGGACCCGGCCCAGCGGGCCGTCGGCGTGCACCTGGACTCCGTCCCCGCCGACGGGTACGCCGCCGGGGACACCGTGAGCGCCACGCTGAGCTCCCTGCAGTTCAGCACCGCCGCCCTCGCGGGAGCCGTCGACGAGGTCACGCTCACGGCCGGTGGGGCCGACCTGGGGACCTTCCCCGTCGACCCGACGATCGTCGACACGACCGACGAGGTCGGACGGGCAGCCGTCGAGTTCGCCGTCCCGGCCGGGGTCACGGGCGAGAGCCTCCTCGTGACGGCCACGGTGGCCTCGACGGGAACCACGGCGAGCTTCACGGTCCCGCTCGCCGAGGTCGCGGCGCCGTTCTGCACCGTGTCGTACTCGGCGTTCGGCTTCTTCCGCAGCTACGTCGCCCGGGTCACGGTGCACAACGGCAGCGACGAGGCGTTGCGGGGCTGGGAGCTCACCTGGACGGCGGCCGAGGGCGATCACGCGCGGGCGGCCATCGGCGCCAAGCTCCGTCAGCGGGGCACCGAGGTGACCGTGAGCGGTGGCCGGTGGTCCTCGATCCCGGCAGACGGCTCGACGAGCTTCTGGGTGGTCGGCACGACGGGACGT
>NZ_JBFHHB010000244.1:0-4695 GCF_041597215.1 Actinotalea sp. | reverse complement strand
GCGTCGTTGCGGCAGCTCTCGGAAGAAGATTACTCGACATCGAGAGACCTGGGTCTGCGTCCAGGTACCGGTGGCATGATGCCGAGGCCAGCAGAGCCTGCACCGCCCACGAGAGGACCCGCATGTCCACGCCCGAGCCCACCCCGCCGGCAGCATCCGACGCGGACGAGTCCCCCGTCGCCGAGACCGCGATGACCCTCGAGGTCGAGTCCTTCGAGCTGAGCGGACTGGAGACCGTCGCGTACGAGGAGGAGCCCTCGCTCCTCGCCCGGGTCGGCGCTGAGACGTTCGGGTCCTTCGCCTTCGTCCTGGTCACGGTCGGCGCCCTGCTCTACACCCAGCTCAGCGGCGTCGGCACCCTCGGTGTGGCCCTTGCCGCAGGTCTCGTGCTCGCGGGGCTGACGCATGCCCTCGGAGGGTTCTCCGGCGCGCACCTGAACCCCGCCGTGAGCGTCGCGGCGGCGATCACCGGACGGACCCCGACGGTCGACGCCGTGCTCTACGTCGCCGGCCAGGTGCTAGGCGCGATCACCGCCGTCGCCGTCCTGGTCCTGACCGTCCCGGCGGGCCTCCCCGAGGCGCTCGGCACGGACTCGGCCGTCGGCCTGATGGCCACCACCGCCAACGGCTACGACGCCCTCTCCCCCCTCTCGACGCTGTCCAGCGGGCAGTTCACCTTCGGCCTCGTCGCCGCCCTGGTCGTCGAGCTCCTCGGCACGATCGTCCTGGTCGCCGTCGTCCTGGCGAACCGCGCACGACGCAGTGGTGCCGTGGCGGTCGGCCTGACCTTCGCGGCCCTCCTCCTGCTCGTCGCCCCGGTGACCAACGGTGCGCTCAACCCCGCCCGCGCCACCGCCGTCGCGATCGTCTCGGTCGGCTCCGACACCACGGCGCTCGCGCAGCTGTGGCTCTTCTGGCTGACCGGGCTGGTCGGCGGCGCCGTCGTCGGGCTCGCCCTGCTCGCCTTCGGTCGCCGGGAGCTCACGACGGAGGACCAGGACCTCCTGACGGCCGAGCCCGTCGAGGACGTCCAGGACGTGCGCCTCGACTGAGGCTCAGACGCCGGGGCTGAGGCTGAGCACGCCGATGCCCACCGCGAGCAGCATCATCACGGTGACATCCGTCATCGTCGACCGGACGGCGAGCCCCACGGGTCGGTGCCCGTGCAGCACCCCGCGGAGGACGGCGGCGATCGCGCAGGTCGCCGCGAGGGCCGCGCAGGCGACATCGGGACCGACGACGAGGGCGAGCACGGCGGCGGCCACGAGGGCAGCGCCGACCAGGCGCAGCGTTGCCGCGTCTCGGCGTTCCTCGGTCACGCTGCGTGAGACTACCGTGGGCGCGTGAGCAGCGACGCCGACCAGGGGAGGCGGGTCCGCTCGCTCGTCGTGATCGGCGCGGGCCTCGCCGGAGCGCAGTCGGTCCAGGCCGCGCGTGCGCTCGGGTGGGACGGGCACCTCACCGTGCTCGGCGCCGAGGGCCTCGCCCCGTACGACCGCCCGCCGCTGTCCAAGGAGCTCTTCACCCGCACCACGCCCGCCTGGCTGCGCGACGAGCTGGGCGCCGACCTGGCCGCCGCCGACGACGTCCGCCTCGCCGAGCCCGCGACCGGGCTGACCCCCCGACCCGACGGGGTGCGGGTGCGCACCAGCGGCGGCGCGATCGACGCCGACGCCGTCGTGCTCGCCACCGGATCGCGCCCCGTGCTCCCCTCGCGGTGGCACGCCAGGACCTTGCGGACCGTGCCCGACGCCGCGTCACTGCGCGCAGCCGTCGGGCCGGGCACCCGGCTCGTGGTGCTGGGGGCCGGGTGGATCGGCGCCGAGGTGGCCGGCGCCGCTACGGCCGCCGGGGCCGAGGTCACCGTCGTCGAGGCGGGCCGCGCGCCACTCGCCGGTGCCCTCGGTGCAGAGGTCGGCTCACGGACCATCGGCTGGTACCGGGACGCGGGCGTGCGGCTGCTCACCGACTCCCCGGCTGCCGCCGTCGACGAGCCCTCCCGCCGGGTGCGGCTCACCGACGGGTCGGTGCTCGAAGCGGACGTCGTCCTGGCGGCCGTCGGCGCACGGCCGGAGAGCGAGTGGCTGGCCCTGTCCCTTCCCGTGCGCCCCGACGGGCACCTCGCCGTCGACGAGCGCTGGCAGGTGCCGGGTACGCACGGCCGGGTCGCTGCCGTCGGCGATCTCGCGCGCCGCCCGTCGCCGCGTCACGGCTGGGTCGGCGGGGGCCATTGGGACGCGGCGCTGCGCGGACCGGCTCTCGCCGTCAGGACGCTGCTCCACGGGCCGGGGCCCGTGGGCCCGGTCGACGACCCGCCGCCGTACGTCTTCTCCACCCAGCTCGGTCACGACCTCGGTCTGCTCGGCCGACCCTCCCCGCAGGACGAGGTCGTCCTGCGGGAGTCGCCCGGCGGCTGGACGGCCCTGTGGTTCGCCCCGGGAGGGGCCGTGCTGACCGCTGTCCTCGGGGTCGATCGGCCACGGGACGTCTCGGCCGCCCGCAAGCTGTTCGCGGGAACCGACCTTCCCCGGCTCGACAGGACGCGCGCCGCCGACCCGGAGGTCCCCCTGCGCGAGGCGAGCCTCGGCTGAGTCCCCCGGGACCGGCGGCCGTCAACCCGTCGAGCCGCGGAGCGGTCGGTGCAGGTCGGTGCAGGTCGGTGCAGGTCGGTGCAGGTCGGTGCAGGTCGGTGCAGGTCAGTGCGCGAAGTGCCGCGTGCCGGTGAGGTAGAGGGTGACGCCTGCGGCTGCTGCCGCTGCCACGACCTCCTCGTCCCGCACCGAGCCGCCCGGCTGGACGACGGCGCGCACCCCGGCGTCGAGCAGGACCTGCAGTCCGTCGGCGAACGGGAAGAAGGCGTCCGAGGCCGCGACGGCGCCGCGGGCGCGCTCGACCTCACCGGTGTTGGCCCGCTCGACCGCGAGGCGGCAGGAGTCGACGCGGTTGACCTGACCCATGCCCACCCCGACCGATGCGCCGTCGTGGGCGAGCAGGATCGCGTTGGACTTCACGGCCCGCACCGAGCGCCAGGCGAACTCCAGGTCGGCGAGGGTCTCGGCGTCGGCCGGCTCGCCGGCGGCGAGCGTCCAGGTGGTCGGGTCGTCACCGGCGGCGTCGATGCGGTCCCGCTCCTGGAGCAGGAGTCCCCCGGTGATCGGACGCAGCTCGACCTCGCCGGCCGACGGGGCCGCGACCCGCAGCACCCGCACGTTCTTCTTGGTGGCGAGGACGTCGAGGGCACCCGGCTCGAAGTCGGGCGCGAGCACGACCTCGGTGAACACCGGCGCGATCTGCCGCGCGGCGTCCACGCTGAGCGGGCGGTTGGTGGCGATCACACCGCCGAAGGCCGAGACCGGGTCGCAGGCGTGGGCTCGTGCGTGGGCCTCGGCCACGTCGGCGCCCACGGCGATCCCGCAGGGGTTCGCGTGCTTGATGATCGCGACGGCAGGGCGCTGGTGGTCGTGGGCGGCACGCCAGGCGGCGTCGGCGTCGACGTAGTTGTTGTAGCTCATGGCCTTGCCGTGCAGCTGCTCGGCCGTGGCCAGGCCCTCGGCCCGGTCGCCGTGGGTGTACAGCGCGGCCGACTGGTGCGGGTTCTCGCCGTAGCGCAGCACGGCCTGGCGGTCCCAGGTGGCGCCCAGCCAGGCGGGGAAGCGCGTCGCGAGCGGCCCCTCCTCGGTCTCGACCTCGCCCGTCGGGGCCAGGACGCTGCCCATCCAGGAGGCGACGGCGACGTCGTAGGTCGCGGTGTGCACGAAGGCCGCAGCGGCCAGCGAGCGACGCTCGGCGAGGGTGAAACCACCGCGCGCGACGGCGGCGATGACGTCCGCGTAGCGGGTGGGGTCCACGACGACGGCGACGCTGGGGTGGTTCTTCGCCGCGGCACGCACCATCGAGGGCCCGCCGATGTCGATCTGCTCGACGACCTCGTCCTGACCGGCGCCCGAGGCGACGGTGGCGGCGAAGGGGTAGAGGTTGACCACGACGAGGTCGAAGGGCTCGATCCCGAGCTCGGCCAGCTGGGCGGCGTGATCGGGCTTGCGCAGGTCGGCGAGGATCCCGGCGTGCACGCGCGGGTGCAAGGTCTTGACCCGACCCTCGAGGCACTCAGGGAAGCCGGTCAGCTCCTCCACCGGCGTCACCGGGACGCCGGAGGCCGCGATCGTCGCGGCGGTGGAGCCCGTGGAGACCAGCTGGACGCCGGCGGCGTGCAGGGCACCGGCGAGCTCGGTCAGGCCCGCCTTGTCGTAGACGCTGAGCAGGGCACGGCGCACGGGGCGACGGGTCTCGGCTGCGGTGGGGTCGGACGGGGATGCGGGGACGGGGCTCGCGCTCATCGGTCCTCCTGGGTCGGCGGCCCGCGCGACGGACGCCGCGCGGCTCGATCGGGACCCAGGCACCCAGGCGGACGGTGCACGGCAGGGAACTGCGGCCGCTCCCTGGTGGTTGACCCCACCTCACGCCAGTCACGGCCGGGGCGAGTCTAGCCGAGACCTCGCGCGCGGCACGGCCCTCGCCGGTCGCTCCCTCGGCCCGCCGGCTACCGTGACACAGCACCGCGGCCCGCCGACTACAGGTCGCGCAGCACCTCGGCCCGCGCGGCCGCCCGCTCGGCCTCGCTGATCGCACCGGTCGCCGCGAGCCGGTCGATCTCGGCGAGGCGCTCCTCGACGCTGCGCGGCGCGGGTGCGTCAG
>NZ_JBFHHB010000243.1:0-4745 GCF_041597215.1 Actinotalea sp. | reverse complement strand
GGCGCTCGCGGGTGGGATCCGCGCGGCCCGGATCCGCGCGGCGGCCGCGCGGCCGGATCGGTGGCCGGTCGGCTCTACGCGGTGAGGCCAGGTGCGCCGGCGCTGCCTCCCGCGTGCGCGTACCGCTCGGCGAGGGTGGCGAAAGCGGCGGCGAGCTCTGGCGGTGAGACCTCGTCGATCGCGGCGTCGAACCGGCCGATCGCCGCGGCCAGAGCGGGCCAGGACCAGGATCCCGCGTGGAGCCGGCTGCGGCGCTCGTCGACCTGCTCGACGAGCCCGTCGCCGACGAAGGGTGCGACCTCGTGCGCGGGCAGGTCGAGGGTCACCCGACCGTGGCACGGCCAGGCGTTCTCCGCCTGCGAGCCCTTGAAGCGCGCGGCCACCCAGGCCGCGACGTCGCCACCGGGGATCTCGCGCGGCGCGAATCGCGGTCCGGTCGGCGTGCGGGGCCGGATGCGGTCGACGCGGTAGGTGCGCCACTCGTGGAGGTCCAGGTCCCAGGCGACGAGGTACCAGCGCGCGGACGAGGTCACCACGTGATGCGGCTCGACGCGCCGCGGCCCGGTCCCGGGCCCGCTGCCGTAGTCGAAGCGCAAGGTCTCGCGATCGCGAGCGGCGGCGCCGAGCAGGAGCAGCACCTCGGGGTCGACGGGCGGGGTGCGACCGACTCCCGTCGAGGCGAGGGCTGTCACCTGCACGGCGTCGACACGGCGCCGCAGGCGCGCCGGCATCACCTGGCGCACCGTCGTGAGGGCTCGGGCGGCTGCCTCGCTGACGCCGACCCCGCTCGCGGTCGCTGCCTGGAGCGCGACGGCGAGTGCCACCGCCTGCTCGTCGTCGAAGAGCATCGGCGGGAGCTCGGAGCCGGCGTCCAGGCGGTACCCGCCGTCGGGCCCACGCGTAGCGCTGATCCGGTACCCCATCTCGCGCAGGCGGTCGACGTCGCGGCGCACGGTGCGCGGGGTGATCTCCAGACGGTCGGCGAGCACCTGCCCGGGCCAGTCGCGGCGGGCCTGGAGCAGGGAGAGCAGGCGGAGCAGCCGCTCGGTGGGGGTGCTCATGGCGACCAACCTACGGTGTATTCAGGACCGGAATTGACCTGTATCCCGTGAAGTGTTGCCTTCGTGCCCCGGACCACCCGGCGGCGGCATCGTCCGATCGAGGAGAGCACCCATGTCCGTGACCGTCACGCCCCACCTGAACTTCCGCGGCCAGGCCCGCGCTGCCCTGGAGCACTACCGATCGGTCTTCGGTGGCGAGCTCGCCGTCGTGACCTACGCCGACGCCCACCAGGTGACGGCGGCGGACGAGGCCGACCAGGTCATGTGGGGGCAGGTCGCCTCCGAGACCGGCTTCCGAGTGATGGCCTACGACGTCCCGTCGCACACCGCCTGGGAGGCAGGCGTCATCCCCGTGTTCGTCTCGGTGCGCGGCACCGACGCCGCTGAGCTCACCGGGTACTGGGAGGCGCTCGCGGACAGCGGCACCGTCCTCACGCCGCTGGCGCCGTCGGCATGGGCACCCCTGTACGGGATGCTCACCGACCGGTTCGGGGTGACCTGGGTGCTCGACATCGCCGTGGCGTGGGACGGGGCCTGAGCCAGGGGAGCGGGGCGGGTGTCACATCGTGTGGTCCGGCACGTCGAGCATCCTCGCCGTCATCAGGGGTGAGAGCACGACACCCCACACGAGCACGCGCACCGAGGCGTTCATCCGCCCGAGGAGGGCCGGCGGGCACAGCCGCTGCCGGGGCGGGGAGTCGGTGGCTGATGGCAGGCTGGCGCCATGGACGAGCAGCCGATGGTGGTCGCCGATGTGGCGGCCTGGCGGGACTGGCTGGACGCCAACGAGGACTCCTCGGACGGCGTCTGGCTCGTCCTGGCCAAGAAGGGCACGCAGGAGCCGACCTCGCTCAGCTATGCCGAGGCCCTCGACGAGGCCCTGTGCAGCGGGTGGATCGACGGGCAGAAGCGCAGCCGTGACGCGGCGACGTTCCTCCAGCGGTTCACCCCGCGGCGGCGGCGGTCCCTGTGGTCGCAGCGGAACGTCGAGCATGTTGCCCGCCTGATCGCCGAGGGCAGGATGCGGCCGCGCGGGCACGGCGAGATCGAGCGCGCGCAGCAGGACGGCCGCTGGGAGCGGGCGTACGCGGGATCGGCGTCGGCGCAGGTGCCGGCCGACCTGATGGCCGCGCTGGAGGCGGCGCCGACGGCGAGGGCTGCGTTCGAGGCAATGACGAGACAGGACCGGTTCTCGGTGCTCCACCCGCTGATGACCGCCCCGAATCCCGAGACGCGCGCGAGACGTCTGGCGAGGATCGTCGAGAAGCTCGACGACGGAGCCGGCCGGCCGGGGTGAGCGGGAGGCGCGCGGCCGGCCGGGGCAAGCGGGAGGCGCGCGGCCGGACGGGGTGAGCGGGGCGGCCGGGGTGAGCGGGGCGGCCGGTCAGGCGCGCGGGGCGCCCGCGTGCGCTGCGCGTTCGGTGGCGTTCCACAGCGCTGCCCGGCTCGCGGCGGTGCCGCCGGTGGTCCCGTCGATGCGGTGCAGGGCCCCGGTCATCTTCTTGGGCTTCGAGGCGAAGAACTGGCCGTTCGCCTCCTGGCCGAAGTCGACGGCCTGCAGGTAGCGGCTCGCGCCGTCGGCCACGGTGTGGGACATCCCGGGGACGAGCTTCATCAGCGGGAACATGACGTGGCGCATCAGCGGCGGGAGCGTCGTGGCGGCATTGGTGTCAGGGGTGTTCCCGGGGGAGACGGCGACGACAGTCGTCCCTGCGGGGAGCCTCGTGGCGAGCTCGGCCGCCCACCAGGTGACGAACATCTTGGCCGAGGCGTACTGGTTGTTCGGCTGGTAGCGCACCGGCCCGCTCACGCGCATGACGGCCTCGACCGCGAGCTCCAGGTCGCCGTCGAACTCGCGGCGCGCGAGCGAGTCGAGGTCGACAGGGGTGAACATCGGGGTGTCGCCGCGCGCGGCCTCGGAACCGGCGATGACGATCCGGGCGTTCTCGGCGAGCAGGCCCGCCTCGAGCAGGAGCGTGGTGAGCAGGTGGTGCCCCACGAGCGGTGCCGCCATCGACTCGATGCCGTCGGTAGTGCGTCGGATCTCCGCGTGCGGCGTGACGCCGGCGTTGAGCACCAGCACGTCGATCGGCGAGGCCGCGGCGACGAGCTGCGCCGCCGCGACTCGCACGGAGGCGAGGTCGTCCAGGTCGAGGGCCAGCGGCTGGACGACGTCGTCGCCGACCTGGGCGCGCAGGGTCGCTGCCGTCGACCCGGCCTTCGCCGGAGTGCGCGCGGTGACGATGACACGGCTGTAGCCCGCGCGGGCGAACTGGGCTGCGGCCTCCATCCCGATGCCGGAGCTCGTTCCGGTGATCAGGGCGGTGCGGCGCGTGTGCGCGGTCATCTGGGTCCTCGGGTCCGAATTAGATACTGCGCGGTACCATATGTCAGCGGCGGGGCTGCCGCAAGGAGCCTCCGGTGAGGACGGCGGGTGAGGACGGTGGGTGCGCGCATGGCGACGGGCGGCGGACGTGGCGAGGGTGGTGACGAGCAGGCCGCGGTGATGCGCGCGCCGAGCGGTCGCCCGCGCCAGTTCGACGAGGAGCAGGTCCTCGACCAGCTCGTCGCGTTGTTCTGGCGGAAGGGCGTCAGCCAGACCTCCATGGCGGACCTCGTGGCCGCCACCGGGGTCCACAAGCCGAGCCTCTACCGGACCTTCGGCTCCAAGGACGAGCTCGTCGTCCTCGTGCTGCGTCGGTACCTCGCCGAGCGTCGCGCCCTGCTCGGCGGGATCGTCGATCGTGCGCGGGGCGGGGTCCAGGGCGTGCACGACTTCCTCGACCACTTCGAGTCGGAGGTCGTGGACGACTCGGCGCGCGACGGGTGCCTCATGCTCGTCGCCTCCTCGGAGTTCAACGGGACCCTTCCCGGCTGGGAGGGGTTCGCCGCCGAGTACGGTGACCTGTTCCGCGAGCTGCTGCGTCCGCTGATCGCCCGCGTGGGCGGGCGGGCTGCTGTCGAGCCGGCTGTCGTCGACCAGCGCACCGAGGTGCTCGTGATGGCGATCTTCGGGATCCAGACAGCGGTCCGCGCGGGCGCGGACGCGGCGACGAGCCACGCGTCCTTCGCCGCTCTGCACGCGATGGTGGACACCTGGGTCTAGGCCGGCGGTCCGGTGTGCCGGCACGGTCCGTCCTCGTCGGAGGTCGGTAGCCTGACCCTTCGACTCATGACGAGGAACGGGGCAGCGGTGCCGGACTGGGCGTGGTCGCTGCTCGGGGTGCTGGGCGGGCTCCTCGTGCTGTGGGCGGGGCTCCTCGGCGTGCTGTGGGCCGGCCGGCCCGACGAGCTCAGGCTCCGCGAGCTGATGCGGCTGCTGCCCGACGTCGTGCGACTGCTCAGCAGGCTCGCGGCCGACAGCTCCCTTCCGCGGGGAGTGCGGCTGCGGCTGTGGCTCCTGCTCGGGTACCTCGCCTCGCCCGTCGACCTGGTGCCGGACGTCGTCCCGGTGATCGGGTACGCCGATGACGCGGTCGTCGTGGCGCTGGTGCTCCGCTCGGTGGTGCGCCGGGCAGGCGGCGATGCCGTCGACCGGCACTGGCCGGGGACACCGGAAGGGCTGGCAGCGCTGCGGCGGGCTGCGCGGCTGCCGGACTGAGGGTGGCAGGGTGAGCGGTGGGCAGGCTGAGCGTGTGGGGTGAGCGGGGGCGCGGTGAGCGGCGGGCATGCTGAGCGTGTGGC
>NZ_JBFHHB010000242.1:0-4760 GCF_041597215.1 Actinotalea sp. | reverse complement strand
TCGGGGTGGCGCATCGTGAAGCCGCGCACCTGCGCCTCGTAGATCACCGTCTCGTGCCAGGGCACGTTGGGCCGGCGGTCGTCGCCCCAGCTGAAGGCCGGATCGACCACCTTGCAGCGCGGCATGTAGGGCGCGCTGTCGCGGCGGTCGAAGGACAGGTCGCCCTCGACATGGCCGATGCGGTAGCCGAACAGCGCGTCGTGCCAGCGCAGCTTGCCGACGATGTTGCGCGCGTAGGGATCGAGCAGCAGCTTGTGGGGATTGAACCGGTGTCCATCGTGCGGCGCGTAGGGGCCGTGGGCGCGGTAGCCGTAGCACTGGCCGGGCCGCACTTCCGGCAGGTACCCGTGCCACACCCATCCGGTCCGCCCGGGCAGGTCTATCCGGCGCTCGACACCGGCTTCGTCGAAGAGGCACACCTCGACCGCGTCGGCGACCGAGGAGAACACTGCGACATTGACGCCCTGCCCGTCCCACGACACCCCGAGCGGGACCGGGCGCCCCGGCCACGGCACCATCGGCGAGGCGATCGCGGCCGGCGCACAGCGGTGGGCCTGCGGCAGGGTCACGGCCGGCAACCGCGGATCGGTCCGTGGCGGTGGTGCAGGCGACCGGTCATTTCGGCTCCGATCCTCCCGCCCGGTCGATGCGGGCTATCAGTATCGTGACGCCGGCGTGCCGTGGTGTGGGCAAGGATCGAGAAATCGCGGTCAAGAGGTCCGGTGGCTGCTGCTCGAGCGGTAGGTCCGCTGCTCCCTGAACGGGCCGGGCCCGCGGCGATCGGGCCGATGGGCGGGGCGCGGTCTCCGCCCGTGGACGGCGCCCGATCCTGTGCGACTGGCGCGGGCCCGTCGCGGCAGGTGGCTCACTTCCGACGCCGCTGCCCGGGATCTGTGGGCCGTGCTTGGCCGGGTTGGTCGGCTCCGGCGTCGGACGTGCCGATCCGCGGCAGGTGCAGGGAGAACGTCGATCCGCCGCCGACGCCTGGGCTTTGCGCACGGAGGGTGCCGGCGTTGTCCTTGGCGATCGCTTGAGCGATCGCCAGGCCGATGCCCGATCCTCCGTGGGCCCGGTCGCGCGCCGCATCGACCCGGTAGAAGCGCTCAAAGACCCGTGCGAGGTGCTCGGCCGGGATCCCTTGACCCGTGTCGGTGACCGCGATCGAGACGGCGTCCGTCCCGACGGCGACGTGCACGGTGACCTGACCGCCGGGCGGTGTGTGCCGCAGGGCGTTGTCCAGGAGGTTGGTCAAGACCTGCGCGATCCGATCCGGGTCGGCGTGAACGACGGCGGCTTGCGAGGCGCGGTCGGCCCGGATGTGAACGCCGGCGGCGGCGTATCGGCCCGCGGCCTGGGTCACCGCCTCGAGGGCGAGACGATTCATGTCGACCTCCACCCGGTGCTGGGTCAGGCGACCCTCCTCGGCCGTGGTGACCAGGGCGATGTCCTCCCCGAGCCGGGCCAGGCGCTCGACCTGCTCCTGCAGCATCCGGACGGTGCCGGCGTCGGCGACCTCGAATCCGTCACCGATCGCCTCGAGGTATCCACGGAGGACGGAGGTCGGAGTGCGCATCTCGTGTGCGAGGTCGGCGAGCATTCGGGTCCGGGTGGCCTCGATGGTTGCCAGGTCCTTGGCCATGGCCGTGAACGCTTCGGCGAGCTCGTCGAACTCGGCTCCGAGACCTGGCGGGTCGACCTGCACGTCGCGTTCACCGGAGGCGACGCGGTGAGCCGCGTTGCTCAAGGGAGCCAGGGACCGGCGGACCCGTCGCGCGAGGAAGATGCTGACACCGGCCGAGGCGATCACGGCGGCGGTCAGCGAGATCGAGAGCGAGAGCGCGGAGGCGGACTGGAACGCACGCTCGGCATGCGCGGTCGCGCTCTCGGCCGTGCCAGTGGTCCGCCCCATGTGTGAACGGAAGATCGACGGTCCGATGCCGGCACCGACCACCCACGCGGTGGTTCCGCCGACCACCACGACGACGACGATGGCGAGCAGCAGGCGGGTAGCGAGGTCACCTGTGGGGCCCCGCGATCCAGCCTGCCCCCTCACCGCCCGGGCCCCATCCGGTAACCGAACCCACGGACGGACTGGATGAAGACTGGCGCGGATGCGTCGTCGCCGATCTTGCGGCGGATGTGCCCGAGGTGCACGTCGACGAGGTGCGCATCGCCTACCCAGTCTCGGCCCCAGATCTCCAGGAGAAGCTGAGAACGGGAGAAGGCACGCCGGGGCTGGGAGATCAGCACGGCCAACACGTCGAACTCGGTGCGGGTGAGGTCGACGAACTCGCCGTCGAGGCTGACCTCGCGGCTGGTCAGGTCCACGGTGAGCCCGCCGACCTGCCTGACGTCGTTCGAGGTACCCGCGGCCTGACCAGCAGCGCCGCTAGCGGCTCGGGGGCGGCGCATCATGGCCTTGACCCGTGCGGTCAGCTCCCGCGGACTGAAGGGCTTGGCTACGTAGTCGTCCGCCCCGACACTCAGACCGACGAGGGTGTCGATCTCCTCAACCCGTGCCGTCAGCATGATCACGTAGCAGTCGGAGAACGTACGCACGGCTCGGCACACCTCGATCCCGTCCGCCCCGGGAAGTCCAAGGTCGAGAACAATGACCTCCGGATGCCACGACCGAGCGAGGTCGATCGCCGCCTTCCCGTCACCCACCGCCTCGACGTCGAAGGCCTCACGCTTCAAGTACGACGCCACGAGGGACGCCAGCGGAACCTCGTCCTCGACGACGAGCACGCGGGTCGAAGGACCGGGTTCGTTAGGGCCTGGCGTCTGGGACATGGCCACCATTGTCCTGGGTAGGACGTCCCGTCGACGCTCTCGCTGCACTCGACCCGGGCGGTCTTGACCGAACCTTCGTCGATCTCCTGGGAGCTTCTTCGTTGGGGTCGCCGAACCTCGTGTTGGAACCGCTCAGAGCGAGCGGACGACATCGGAGGTCTGTCGATGAGCACCACAGCCGCCAGGCAGGTGGCGACGAAGGTGACCGTGGTAACGGCGCCGGCCTGTCACTTCTGCGAGGACGCCCAGGTCGCGCTCGGCGACCTCGCCGCCCGGTACGCCCTCGACATCTCGGTGGTGGACCTGGAGTCGATCGAGGGACGGACGCTCGTGGCACTGCACCGGCCGGCGATGAATCCGCTCGTCCTGGTCGACGGCGCCTTCTTCAGTGCCGGGCGGCTGCCGGTGAAGAAGCTCACGGCCCGACTGCGGAGCACGGGGCGCGAGCTGCCCGACCCGATCCGGGCGGAGGGCTGAGATGGGAGACCTGCTGACCACCGGCAGCGTCCTGGCGGCGTTCTTCGCCGGTGGTGTGGCCCTGTTCGCGCCGTGCTGCATCGTGTTCCTTGCACCCAGCTACCTCGCCGGGGCGGTGAAGAACCGCCGCTGGCGCCTCCTGCCGCTGACGTTCATCTTCGCCGCTGGCCTGGCACTTGTTCTCGTCCCGATCACCCTGGGAGCTGGCCTGCTCGCCGGCGCGATCGCCCAGTACCATGCGGTGCTGTACTACGGCGGTGCGCTGCTGATGTTCGTCCTGGCAGCGCTGAGCCTCTCGGGACGCATGTGGTCCCTGCCGTCCTTCCTCGCCTCGCCCGACACCAGTCGCGGCGACGGTGCGAGCTTCTTCGCCCTCGGCGTGTTCTCTGGGATTGCATCGAGCTGCTGCGCCCCGGTCCTGATCGGTGTGATGACGTTGTCGGCGCTGTCGGGCTCGGCGATCGGCGGACTGACGCTTGGGATGGCCTACGTCTTCGGCATGGTCTTCCCCCTGTTCGTGATGGCGCTGGTCTGGGACAAGGCCGCCCTGTCGGACAAGCGCTGGCTACGGGCACGCACCATCCGGTTGACCCTCGCGGGGCGCACCCTGGTGACCAACAGCCTCAACCTCGCCGTCGCCGTCGCATTCACGATCATGGGAGGCCTGGTCGCGTATCTCGCGGCGGCCGGTGAGATGACCGGAGGCACCGCGGCCCAGGCAAGCGTGTCGGAGTGGCTGACCGAGGTGTTCGGGGCCCTCGAGACCTGGCTCGCCCCGGTCCCCGAACCGGTGCTCGGCGCCGCGCTGCTTGCTCTCGCCGCGGTCTTCGTGCTCGCCACGCTGCGACGCCGCCCGCAACGACCGAACCCGGACCCCAACGAACAGATGCCCGACGCACCGTCGTGCCACAGCGCCACCCCGGTGGACCCGGCCGAACGCACCCGCACCGAAGAGGAGATCTCATGAGTGGCCCGAGCAGCACCGGCAACCGCGCGGCGGGCGTAGCCGCGGCACGCGGAGCTGAGTTGGCCCGGCGGACCCGCAAGAGCCGACTGGTCCAAGCCATCTTGTGGGTCGGCATCCTCGCACTCATCGCAGCCGTCGTGGCCGTCGGTCTGGTCACCTCGCGCCCGGATTCCTCCAGCGAGGCGCGCCAAGCCCCGGACTTCACGCTGCCGACCACGGCCGGCACCAGCGTGAGCCTCTCGCAGCTGCGGGGACGCCCAGTGCTCCTCTACTTCAACGAGGGAGCCGGCTGCGACGCCTGCACGATGCAGCTAGCCGCGATCGAGCGGGACCAGGAAGCGTTCGACGCACTCGACCTGCAAGTCCTGCCGATAGTCATGAACAGCCTCGCGCAAATCCAGCCGGACCTGGACCGCTTCCAGGTCACGACGCCGGTCCTGATCGACGACGGCACCGTCTCGGCCGCCTACGACACCCTCGGCAAAGGGATGCACGCGGGCCTCCCGGGCCACTCGTTCGTCCT
>NZ_JBFHHB010000241.1:0-4819 GCF_041597215.1 Actinotalea sp. | reverse complement strand
CGGCCTCGGGCCCGCGGTCGGGCCCCTGGCGGGATGCGCCCTCGACGAGGACGGCCCGCCACAACGGACGGTCAGGGGGAAGCGGACGCGCGACCTCCTGCGCGGCCACCGTCGCAAGGCGTGCCTCGTCGATCGGACCCCTGAGCTTCACGGACACGAGGTGGCGTCCCACGTCGAGGGCGGGGTCGGCCACCCAGTACGGCCGCCCGAGGCCGGGCGGGGCGCTGCGCAGCACCTGCCGGAACCTCTCGACCCGCGGCAGCCGGTCGAGGAGCGCCTCCCTGACCTCGCCGGGACGCGCGCCGGTGAGGACGAGCAGGGCCCCGACGTTCATCGGCACCGGGCCCACGTCCGTGGCGAGCTGGGTGAGGTCAGTCGGGCTGATGCGGTCGACCGTGGCGACCGTCGCCCGTGCACCGCACCGGCGCGACCTCGGTGACCGGGACATCGAGGACTACCGCGCGCCGGGCCGGACGATGCCGCCCTCGTAGGCGAGCACGACCAGCTGGGCGCGGTCCCGCGCGCCGAGCTTCATCAGGAGCCTGCTCACATGGGTCTTGACCGTGGCGTAGCCGACCACGAGCTCCGCGGCGATCTCGGCGTTGGAGAGCCCCTGCGCCACGGCGCGCAGGACCTCGACCTCCCGTTCGGTCAGCTGGTCGAGCCCGTCCGGCGGCTCGGGGGCCGGATGCGGTGACCGGCGGGCGAACTCCTCGATGAGCCGCCTGGTCACCGTCGGTGCGAGCAGGGCCTGCCCGTCCGCGACCACGCGGATCGCGGTCAGGAGGTCGTCGGGAGCGGTGTCCTTCGGCAGGAAGCCGCTGGCCCCCGCGCGCACGGCGGCGAAGACGTGCTCGTCGAGGTCGAAGGTGGTGAGCACGATGACCCTCGTCCCGGCCGTCTGCGGGTCGGCGGCGATCGCGCGGGTGGCGGTGAGCCCGTCGGTGCCGGGCATCCGGATGTCCATGAGGACGACGTCCGGGTGCTCGCGGCGCACCAGGCGCAGCGCGTCCTCGCCGTTCTCGGCCTCACCCACGACGTCGATGTCGGGCTCCAGGCGCAGCAGCACGCTGAGGCCGCGGCGCACCAGGGCCTCGTCGTCGACGACGGCGACGCGGATCATGGCTGCTCCTCGAAGGGGAGGTGGGCGTGCACGGCGTAGCCGCCGTCGGGTCGCGGCCCCACGGTGAGTGTCCCGCCCCAGACGGCGACGCGCTCACGCATGCCCAGGTGACCGTGGCCCCCGGACCGTGCGCCGTCCGGCGCATCGGCGGACGAGGCGGCAGCGTCCTGCGGGCCGTCGTCGAGCACCTCGAGATCGACGGATCCGGGTGTGAACCGCACGGAGACCTGTGCCCGGGTGCGTCCGGCGTGCTTGGCCACGTTGGTCAGCGACTCCTGGACCAGCCGGTAGGCGGTCACGTCCAGGGCGGTCGGCAGCGCCACCGGAGTCCCGTGGGTGGTCACCTCGACGGGCAGCCCTGCAGCGCTCAGCTCGGCGGCGAGGTCGCCGACCGCGCCGAGGCCGGGCGCGGGGTGGCGGTCGGCGGTCTCGTCCCGCATCGCACCGAGGATCCGGCGAACCTCCGTCAGCGCCGTGCGGCTCGTCGCGGAGACGGCGACCAGCGCGGCCTTGGCCTCCGCCGGGTCGGCGTCGATCACGTGCGCTCCCACCTGCGCCTGCAGGGCGATGACCCCCAGGGAGTGGCCGATGACGTCGTGCAGCTCCTGGGCGATCCGCAGACGCTCCTCGCTGACCGCTCGCCGATCCCCTTCGGAGCGTGCGCGCTCGGCCAGCTCGGCGCGTTCGCGCAGCAGGCTCGCGTTGTCGCGGCGCACGTGGGCGCCCCTGCCGAGGCCGAACGCGCCGGCGAAGAGGGCGGCGTTGGTCAGCAGCTCCCCTGGTGCCAGGCTCCCGGGCCGGACGAGGGCGACGGCAGCGAGCAGCACCGCCACCCACCCGACGGCGAGCGCGGTGCACCGAGGAGAGCGCAGGGCGGCGACGGTGTAGGCGGCGAGGAACAGACCGGAGCCGACGACCGCCGTCGTGTAGCCGAGTCCGAGGAGGGCGAGCACCGGCAGCGAGGCGACCATGAGCGTCGTCATCGGGGCGCGGCGCCGGGCGACGTACGGCAGGCTCCCCACGGCCAGCAGGAGGACGAAGGCGCCGTCGGCGGCCCGCGAGCCCTCCCCGGCGACACCGGACACGACCGCCCCGGTGAAGAGACCGAGGGCGAGCAGCGCGTCGAGGACCTCGGGTCGACGGGCGTCGACGGCTCGGACCCGTGCCCACGTCCTCGTCGCCGATCGGCCCATGGACCCGACGCTAGCCACGTGGGCCCGGCCGGCACATCAGCCTTCGGACCCATCGCCGGGTCCGCCCCGGGAGGGACGGTGACCGGAGGCGTGGGCCCGTGGGGGGTCGCGAGATCCCGTCCGCGGCCCGACGACGGGCCCCCGTTGCCGGCGGGACGCTCGGTCCATGAGCACCTCACCCCAGACAGCACGTCCCCGTCGCTCCGGTACGGGCGCCCGGCTGGCCCTGGCCGCCGTGGTGGCCGCCACCGGACTCACCGCCTCCATCGCCTGGGCCGCCGTCGGCCTGAGCGACCAGACCAGGCGCCCGGCCGCGATGGCCACGACCACCACCCCGGGGTCGGTGACCGTCGAGATCGACCGTCCCGGCGCCCATGTCGTCTACCTCGAGAGCGCCGTCCCCACGGCAACGCGTGGCCTGGACCCCGTCCTCGGCCTTGCCGCCGCCGACCTCGCCGTGACCGACGCGGAGGGAGTGCCCGTCGAGGTGGACACCTACCCGCGTGACCTGCGCTACGACGTCCGCCGGAGCGGTTCGGTGTCCGTCGGCCAGGCCGTCGCGGTCTTCGAGGCAGCCGAACCCGGCCCCTACACCGTGTCGACCACCACCCGGCTCGCCGACCGGAGCGCACGGATCGCCGTCGGCGACGACCTCGTCCCCGGCGTGCTGCGGGCCGTCCTGCTCCCGGCGCTCAGCGCAGCCGTGGCCCTCGCGCTCGCGGCCGTGATCGTGCTGCGCGCGGGCCTCGTGGCCGACCGGCACGGCCGTACGTCCACCCGCACGGGCGGTGCGCGATGAGCGCCCCGCTCGACCACCTCGCCGTGGCCGCGGGTCCGTCGGCCTGGCTCCGCCGGATCGTGCCCGTCGCCGTCGTGGTCACCGCGGGTGGCGTCGTCGGTCTGACGGCGCCCCGCGGCACGATGACCTCCGCCGCGTCCGTCGCGGCCTTCCTGCTCCTGGGCGCCGTCGGCGTGCTGGTCGGCGTGCTCGCCAGGACGCGGTGGGCCGCGCTCCTCGCGCCCGTGGCCTTCGCGGGAACCGTCGAGTTCGTCCGGCTCCCCGTGACCGGACCGACCGTCGACGCCATCCGGCTCGACGACCTCTACGGCGTCCTCGCCTTCGTCGTCGGACGTGGCTTCGACTCCGTCGTCCTGCTGCTGCCGCTCGTGCTCGGCGGGATGTGGGGGGCGGCGATCGCCCGCCGCGCCGGCGCTGCGCCGACCGGCCGCGCACCGCGCACCCGGCGCGTCGGTCTCGCTCTCAGCGGCGTGATCGCCCTTCTGGTGCTGGCCGCCCTGCTCCGTCCCGCCACCACCGCGCCGATCCTCGGTGCGGACGGCGCGGTGCTCGACGGGTCGATCGCCGAGCTCGCCACCGTCCCGATCGGCGGGCACGCCCAGTCGATGATGATCCGTGGCGAGGACGCCGAGGCGCCCGTCCTGCTCTTCCTCGAGGGCGGTCCCGGGGGAACGGCCACCGGCTCGATGCGGATCGCCGGTGAGCCCCTCGAGGAGCACTTCGTCGTGGTGACCTGGGACCAGCGCGGTACCGGGCGGTCCGCCGGCGCCCTCGAACCGACCTCGACGCTCACGCTCGACCGGATGGTCGCCGACACGATCGAGGTGACCCGGTACCTGTGCGAGCGCTTCGACGAGGAGAACATCTACCTGGTCGGGAGCTCGTGGGGGACGACCCTCGGGGTCCTCGCCGTCCAGCAGCGCCCCGAGCTGTACCGCGCCTACGTCGGTACCGGGCAGATGGTCGACCAGCTCGCCACCGACCGGCTCATGTACGCGGACTCGCTCGCCTACGCCGAGCGGACCGGTGACGCCGCGTTCGCGGACCGCCTCCGGGCGATCGGCGAGCCGCCGTACAGCGACACCCTCGCCTACTCCCAGGCGCTCGCGGCCAACCCCGAGTGGCAGGACTACCCGCGCGGCGCGGACTACGACTGGCGGGTCGAGTACCCGATGAGCCTCGTCGTCCCAGAATTCACGCTCACCGAGCAGTTCCGCGCCGCTGGAGGGATCTTCGAGACCTTCGCCGTGCTCTACCCGCAGCTGCAGGAGGTGGACTTCCGGCGGAGCGTGCCGCGGCTCGACGTGCCGGTCTACCTGGTGCAGGGGGCGCACGAGGCGCCGGGGCGCGCCACCCTCGCCCTCGAGTGGTTCGACGCACTGCAGGCTCCCGGCAAGCAGCTCGTGGTCTTCGACCGCAGCGGCCACACCCCGCAGCGCGACGAACCCGGACGTTTCGCCGACTTCCTCGCCGATGTCGTCCTCGGGAAGGACGAGGCCTGACGAGCCGTCCGGTGCACGGCAGCACGCGCCGCCCACCGCAGCGTCCCTGGATGCGCGGATCAGGACTTCAGGGAACCCTGGGGGACTGTGACAGCGCTCGCTCTGCTCGGAGGCATGGCCCTGCTCGTCGCGGGAGGCGAGGTGCTCGTCCGTGGGGCGAGCGGCCTGGCGCGCCTGCTGGGCCTCTCTCCCCTGGTGGTGG
>NZ_JBFHHB010000240.1:0-4868 GCF_041597215.1 Actinotalea sp. | reverse complement strand
GACCTCATCCTCCCGATCGGCGCATGGGTGGTGGACGAGGCCACCCGTCAGCTCGTGCAGTGGCAGCGCCGGCGGCCCGACCTCCAGATGGCGGTCAACGTCTCGGCGCGCCAGGTGCGACATCTCGAGCTCATGGACCTCGTCATGGGGGCGGCGCGCCGCCACCGGGCGGACCCGGCCGACCTCCACCTGGAGATCACCGAGCGGGTCCTCCTGGAGGCGAACGACGACGTCCTCGCCTAGCTGCGCGCCGTCACGGACCTCGGCTGCGAGCTCGCCATCGACGACTTCGGGACGGGGTACTCCTCCCTCGCGTACCTCACCCGGTTCCCCGTCACCGCGCTCAAGATCGACCGCAGCTTCGTCTCAGGGCTCGGCGTCGCCGCCGAGTCCACCGCCGTCGTCGAGGCGGTCCTCGGCCTCGCCGAGGCGATGGGCCTGGGGACCGTCGCGGAGGGCGTGGAGACCGAGGAGCAGCTCGAGCTGCTGCGGGCGATGGGCTGCCGTCGCGCGCAGGGGTACCTCCTGGGCCGTCCGATGACGGCCGAGGCCTTCGGCGCCCTGCTCGGCTGAGCTGCGCGCCCGGGGCCGGCCGGATCAGGCGTGGTACGGGTAGGCCGACCAGTCCGGGGCGCGTCGCTCGAGGAAGGCGTCCCGGCCCTCGACGGCCTCGTCCGTGAGGTAGGCCAGGCGGGTCGCCTCACCGGCGAAGACCTGCTGGCCCGCGAGGCCGTCGTCCGCGAGGTTGAAGGCGAACTTCAGCATCCGGATCGCCTGCGGGCTCTTGCCGGCGATGGTGCGTGCGTAGTCGAGGGCGAGGTCTTCCAGGGCCTCGTGCTCGGCCACCTCGTTGACCGCACCCCAGCGCTCGGCGTCCTCTGCCGAGTACTCGCGGGCGAGGAAGAAGATCTCCCGTGCGCGCTTCTGCCCGACCTGCCGTGCCAGGTACGCCGAGCCGTAGCCGCCGTCGAAGGAGCCGACGTCGGCGTCGGTCTGCTTGAAGCGGGCGTGCGCGCGGCAGGCGATCGAGAGGTCGGCGACCACGTGCAGGGAGTGCCCGCCCCCGGCGGCCCAGCCGTCGACCACGGCGATGACGACCTTCGGCATGGTCCGGATCAGTCGCTGCACCTCGAGGATGTGCAGACGGCCGGCGCGGGCCGGGTCGATCGCGTCGGCACCCTGGGCCGCGACGTCCGTCGTGTAGCGGTACCCGTCACGGGCCCTGATCCGCTGGTCGCCGCCCGAGCAGAAGGAGCGGCCGCCGTCCTTGGGGCTCGGTCCGTTGCCCGCGAGCAGGACGACGCCGACGTCGGGCGTGAGCCGGGCGTGGTCCAGCGCCCGGTACAGCTCGTCGACGGTGTGCGGGCGGAAGGCGTTGCGCACCTCCGGCCGGTGGAACGCGATGCGGACCACGGGCAGGTCGCGCTCCGTCCCGCCCGAGCGGTCCACCCCACGGTGATAGGTGAGGTCGGTGAGGGTGAAGCCCTCGACCTCGCGCCAGTGCTGCGGGTCGAACGTGTCGGACACAGGGGTGGGCAGCGCGCTCATGGGGTGAGGGTAGTGCCGGGGGCGGGCGCAGCCGGGTGCCGGCCCTCGGGGTGCCCACTACGGTTGCCCCGTGGGTACTTCGTCTGACCTGCGGGTCTACCGGGTGGCGCTGCGTGAGCGCTTCCGCGGCCTGACCGCGCGCGACGGGGTCCTGGTGCGGGGCGAGGCGGGCTGGGGCGAGTTCGCGCCCTTCTGGGACTACGACGACGACGCGAGCGCGGCATGGTGGCGTGCGGCACGTGAGGCGGCCGATCTCGGCTGGCCGGCACCGGTGCGGGACAGCATCCCGGTGAACGTGACCATCCCGGCGGTGGACGCCGCGACGGCGACCCGGCTCGTGGCCGACTCCGGCGGCTGCCGCACGGCCAAGGTCAAGGTCGCCGAGCCGGGCCAGAGCCTGGGGGCCGAGGTCGAGCGGCTCGAGGCGGTGCGTGCGGCGCTGGGCCCGGCGGGGGCGATCCGGATCGACGCCAACGGTGCCTGGGACCTCGACGCCGCGACTGCCCGGATCCCCGTGCTCGACCGTGCGGCCGGTGGGCTGGAGTACGTCGAGCAGCCCTGTGCGAGCGTCGCGGAGCTCGCGGCGGTGCGTCGAGCCGTCGACGTCCGCATCGCTGCCGACGAGTCGGTGCGGCGGGCGCAGGACCCGCTCGCTGTCGCGCGGGCCGGAGCGGCCGACATCCTGGTGCTCAAGGTCGCCCCGCTCGGCGGGGTACGGGCCTGTCTCGACCTCGCGCAGGAGGTGGGGCTTCCCGTCGTCGTCTCCTCCGCGCTGGAGACCTCCGTCGGGCTCGCGGCGGGCCTGGCGCTCGCCGCGGCCCTGCCCGAGCTGCCGTTCGCCTGCGGGCTCGCCACGGCTCAGCTCCTCGCGGAGGACCTCGTCGTGGACGCCCCTCGGGTGCGCGACGGTGCCCTGCGGCCCGGGGCGCTGACCCCGGATCCCGCGCTGCTGACGGCTCATGCGGCCGACCCGGAGCTCGACGCGCGGTGGCGGGAGCGGGCCGCCCGGGTCGTGGCCCTCCTGGCCCGCACGGGGTCCCGGCCGGTCGGACCGGAGGACCGATGAACCCCTCGACCCGTGCGGCGCGGGTGCTGGTCGGCGCGCTCACCGAGCTCGGACTGCGGCACGTGGTCCTGGCGCCCGGATCGCGCAGCGCCCCGCTCGCCTATGCGGTGGCCCAGGCCGACCTGCCCGCCGACCACCCGGACCGTGACCCGAACGCCCCGGAGCTCGAGCTGCACGTGCGGATCGACGAGCGCTCGGCGGCCTTCCTCGCTCTCGGCCTGGCACGGGCCGCCGTCCTTGCCGGCGATCCGCGTCCCGTCGCGGTGGTGACGACCTCGGGTACGGCTGTCGCTCACCTGCTGCCCGCCGTCCTGGAGGCCGCCCACTCCGGGCTTCCGCTGCTCCTGCTCACCGCCGACCGCCCGCACGAGCTCCGGGGAACCGGCGCGAACCAGACGACCGACCAGGTGGGCCTGCTGGCCCCTGCCGTGCGCGCCACCCTCGACGTCCCGGCGCCGAGCGGCCGCCCCGGTGAGGACCAGGACCTACGCAACCTCGCCGTCCGTGCGGTCGCCACGGCGCTGGGGACGAGGACCGGGGACCCGGGTCCTGTGCACCTCAACCTTGCCTACCGCGAGCCCCTCGTGCCCGACGCCGACGCCTGGCCGGTCCCGGTCGGCCGCGGGCGGAGCGCCGTCGCCGCGCTCGCGGCCGACGTACCGGCCGACCTGCCGACCGACGGCCCGACCGACCTACCGGACGACGCGCCGACCGACCCGGTGCGGACGGTCGTGGTCGCCGGCGACGGAGCGGGGCCTGCCGCCGTGGCCCTCGCGAGGCGTCACGGCTGGCCACTGCTCGCCGAGCCGAGCTCGGGGGCCCGGGGTGGCGCCGACGCCGTTCCGGCCTACCGTCTGCTCCTCGACCTGCCCGAGCTCGGTGGCGCCGTCCGGCGGGTGATCGTCCTCGGCCGCCCGACCCTCTCCCGGCCCGTCCAGTCGCTCCTCTCCCGTGCCGATGTCGAGGTCGTCGTCGTCGCCCCCCGGGGAGGCAGCTGGCCGGACCCGGCGCGATCGGCCGCCGTCGTCGTGCCGGAGCTCCCGGCCGACCTCGCGGCGGCCGGCCGCGGCGACCCCGGATGGGCCAGGACCTGGCGACGGGCCGGGGCTGCCGCGCTGGCCGCGATCGCCGCCGTGCTGGAGGAGTCCACCAGTCGTGGGGAACCGTTGCCCGGGCCGGCGCTCGCAGCAGCCCTTGCCGAGCACCTCGGCGCGCGCGACGTGCTCGTCGTGGGCGCCAGCAACCCCGTGCGGGACCTGGACCTCGTCGCCGCCTGGGCGCAACCGCCGACGGTCGTCGCGAACCGTGGCCTCGCCGGGATCGACGGGACGATCTCCACTGCTGCCGGTGTCGCGCTCGGCCTGGGTCGCCCCGTGCGCGCCTACCTCGGCGACGTGACCTTCCTGCACGAGATCGGCGGACTGCTCCTCGGCCCCGACGAGCCGACGCCGGACCTGCAGATCGTCGTGGCCAACGACTCAGGGGGATCGATCTTCGCGACCCTCGAGCACGGGGAGGGCGCCCATTCCGCCCTCGCCGGGCGTGTCCTGGCGACACCCCACCGCGCCGACCTGGGGGCGCTGTGCGCGGGGTACGGGGTGGCGCACCGACGGGTCAGGGACCTCCAGGGGCTGCACGCAGCACTGGCCGAGCCGGTGCGCGGGCTCGGCGTCGTGGAGGTCGTGGTCGACCGCGCGGATCGCCGAGCGCTCGGCGCACGACTGGCGGAGCGGGTCCGGTCCGCGGTCTCGGACGCGCTCGGAACGGCAGCCGGCACGCCGGTCCCCTAGCGGGGCCCGCCTTCCCAGGGACCTCTCAGGTACCACCCAGCCTCCGGTCAGCAGCGTGCGGTGTGCTGTGTGCACCAAGGAGGTCACATGAGCACCGAGAACACCGAGGGCCCGGCCGAGAACGGCCAGGTCCCCGACGAGAACAGCCAGGTCCCCGCCGACAGCTCGCCGGTCCCGGCCGAGAACGGCCAGGTCCCCACCGGCGGCTCGCCGGTCCCGGCCCAGGACGGCCAGGTCCCCACCGACAGCTGGCCGGTCACGGCTCAGGACGGCCAGGTCCCCAGCGCGAGCGTTCCCGCGCCGCCGCCCGCCGGGTCGCCGTGGCCGCCGCCAGCGCCGTCGACCCCGGCGCCGCCGAGCGCCTCGCCCTGGTACGGCGCGCCGACGCAGCCCCCCGGTGCCTGGGTGCCGCCGGAGGGCGCGACCGCCCCGGTGCCCGCCACGCCGACCAGGTCGCGTCGGTG
>NZ_JBFHHB010000239.1:0-4906 GCF_041597215.1 Actinotalea sp. | reverse complement strand
GGGGCGGACTGCGGGTGACAACGGCCGAGAGCATGGACGTCGTGCGCATGGTGCTCACCGGTCAGGTCTCGCGCGAGCTCGTGGGTCTTCTCAACGCCCACGGCCCATATGCGGTCGGGTTGTCGGGCGAGGACGGCGGCCTGTTCAAGGCGCGTCGCCGCACCGCGACGGTCGACGGCGAGCCCGTCGACGTCGGGCACGTCGGGGACGTCGTGGACGTGGACCCGCGTGCGGTGCGGGACCTGCTCGACGCCGGACGGATCCCGGTCGTGTCGACCGTCGCCCCCGACATCGACGACCCTACGCAGGTGCTCAACGTCAATGCGGACACGGCCGCTGCCGCGCTCGCCGTCGCGCTGCGGGCGCGCAAGCTCATCATCCTCACCGACGTCGAGGGCCTGTACACGGACTGGCCGGATCGCGGTTCCCTCGCGCAGCAGATCCGCGTCTCGGCCCTCGAGGCGCTCCTGCCGAGCCTCGAGTCCGGGATGGTGCCCAAGATGGAGGCCTGCCTGCGGGCGGTGCGGGGCGGGGTGCCCCAGGCCCACGTCGTGGACGGCAGAGAGGCGCACTCGGTCCTCGTGGAGGTCTTCACCGAGCAGGGCGTCGGGACGATGGTTCTCCCCGACGACCTCACCGGTCCGATCCCGATCGTCCGGCGTGGTGGGCAGGCGACGGCATGAGCGACCTCAGCACGCCCCTCGAGAACGACTCGGCCCTCGCCTGGACCGAGCGCTACGGCGACGCCGTGATGAACACCTTCGGCACGCCGAGGCGTGTCCTGGTCCGGGGCGACGGCGTGTACGTGTGGGATGCCGACGGCCGCCGGTACCTCGACCTGCTCGGCGGGATCGCGGTGAACACCCTCGGTCACGGGCACCCCACCCTCACGGCGGCGATCAGCGCGCAGCTCGGCACCCTCGGGCACGTGTCGAACTTCTTCGCCACGCCCACCCAGATCGCTCTGGCCGAGCGCCTGCTGCACCTCGCGGAGGCCCCCGAGGGGTCCCGCGTCTTCTTCGCCAACTCCGGGACCGAGGCGAACGAGGCAGCCTTCAAGCTGCTGCGCCGCACCGGACGTCCGCGGATCCTCGCCATGGAGGGTGCCTTCCACGGTCGGTCCATGGGAGCGCTCGCCCTCACCCACAAGCCTGCCTACCGGGCGCCGTTCGAGCCGCTTCCCGGAGGCGTCGAGTTCCTCCCGTTCGGGGACCTGGCAGCACTCGAGGCAGCGATGGGCGACGACGTCGCCGGGATCGTCCTGGAGGTGCTCCAGGGCGAGGCGGGGGTCCGCCCCCTGCCTCCGGGCTACCTCGCGGCCGCCCGTCGGCTGGCGGACAGCCATGGCGCCCTGCTCGTGATCGACGAGGTGCAGACGGGGATCGGCAGGACCGGTGCCTGGTTCGCCTGGCAGCACCCGGACCTCGGTGCCGGCGTCCGACCCGATGTCGTGACCATGGCCAAGGGGCTGGGCGGCGGCTTCCCGATCGGCGCCCTCCTCGCCTCCGGCGCGGCGGCGACGCTGCTCGGACCGGGTCAGCACGGGACGACCTTCGGCGGGAACCCGGTCGCGGCGGCGGCCGCGCTGGCGACGCTCGGGGTCCTCGACCGGGACCAGGTGCTGCCCCACGTGGCACGGCTCGGTCGCCGACTGGTCGAGGAGCTCTCCGCGTGCCCGCTGGTCACCGAGGTGCGCGGCTCGGGACTGCTGCTCGCCGTCGAGCTCGTCGCGCCGGTCGCGGCGCGGGTCGCCGACCTCGCCCTCGACGCCGGGTTCATCGTCAACCCCGTGACGCCCTCCGCCCTGCGTCTCGCACCTCCGCTCGTGCTCACCTGGGACGAGGTCGAGCCCTTCGTCGGGTTCGTCGCCGGGCTGCCTGACGACGTGCTCGCGACCTCGAAGGAGATCTCATGACCCGCCACCTGCTGCGCGACGACGACCTCGCCCCCGCCGAGCAGCGTGCCGTGCTCGAGCTCGCGCTGCGCCTCAAGGCCGACAGGTTCGCGATCTCGCCCCTGGCCGGGCCCCGCACCGTCGCCGTGCTCTTCGACAAGCCCACGCTGCGTACCCAGGTCTCCTTCACGGTCGGTGTCGTCGAGCTGGGTGGGTACCCGATGCTCGTGGACGGCAAGCTCGCGCAGATCGGGGTCCGCGAGTCCGTCGCGGACACCGCTCACGTGCTGGGTCGGCAGGCCAGCGCGATCGTCTGGCGCACCTACGAGCAGTCCCGCATCGAGGAGATGGCGGCCAACGTCGACGTGCCGGTCGTCAACGCCCTGACGGACGACTTCCACCCCTGCCAGGTGCTGGCCGACCTGCTGACCATCGCCGAGCACACCCCGGGCGGCGTGGACGGGCTGGCCGGGAGGACCCTCGCCTACCTCGGTGACGGGGCGAACAACATGGCGCAGTCGTACCTGCTCGGCGGGGCGACGGCGGGGATGCACGTGCGGATCGGCACCCCGGCCGGGCACCTGCCGGACGCGGCCGTGCTCGCCGACGCGGCAGCGGTCGCCGCCGAGACGGGCGGGTCGGTCACCGTGCTGCACGAGGCCGTCGAGACGGTCCGCGGCGCCGACGTGCTGGCGACCGATACCTGGGTCTCGATGGGCGACGAGCGCTCCGCCGCCGAGGCGGAGAGCCTGTTCGGGCCGTTCCGTCTCGACCAGGCGCTGCTGGAGACCGCACCTGAGCACGCCATCGTCCTGCACTGCCTCCCGGCGTACCGCGGCAAGGAGATCACCGCCGAGGTCATCGACGGACCGCGCTCCGTCGTGTTCCAGGAGGCGGAGAACCGCCTGCACGCCCAGAAGGCCGTGCTCGCCTGGCTCCTGGAGCAGTCGTGACGGGCACCTCGGCATCGGTGCCGTCGACCAAGGCGGCACGGCACGCCCTCATCTCGAGACTCCTCGGCCGCTCGGCCGTGCGGTCCCAGGCCGACCTCGCGCAGGCGCTCGCGGCCGAAGGGCTCGTGGTCACCCAGGCCACGCTCTCCCGGGACCTGGTCGAGCTGCGCGCGGTGCGCATCCGGGCGGCCGACGGCACGTTGACCTACGCCCTTCCCGCCGAGGGAGGGGACCGCACACCCCAGGCGGCGGGGACCTCCGAACAGCTCGCCGCGCGGCTCGCGCGCCTGTGCGCCGAGCTCCTCGTGACGGCCGAGCACTCGGGCAACCTCGTCGTGCTGCGCACCCCGCCGGGCGCCGCGCAGTTCCTCGCCTCGGCGATCGACCACTCGGTCCTCCCGGCCGTGCTCGGGACGATTGCGGGTGACGACACCCTCCTGGTGATCGCCAGGGAGGAGGACGGCGGCGAGGCCGTCGCCCGACGATTCCTCGAGCTCGCTGCCGGCGCCCCGGCCGAGCGAGCGTCCTGACCCCGCCCCCAGAACCTGACCAGCAGCACACCCCGCACAGACAAGGAACCATCGACATGACCGATCGCGTCGTCCTCGCTTACTCCGGAGGCCTCGACACCTCCGTCGGCATCGGCTGGATCGCCGAGGCCACCGGCGCCGAGGTGATCGCGGTCGCCGTCGACGTCGGCCAGGGGGGAGAGGACCTCGAGGTCATCCGCCGCCGGGCCCTGGACTGCGGAGCCGTCGAGGCGTACGTCGCCGACGCACGCGACGAGTTCGCCACGGAGTACTGCATGCCGGCCCTGCAGGCCAACGGCATGTACCTCGACCGCTACCCGCTGGTCTCGGCGCTCTCCCGCCCGGTCATCGTCAAGCACCTCGTGCGGGCGGCGCGCCAGTTCGGCGCCACCACCGTCGCCCACGGCTGCACCGGCAAGGGCAACGACCAGGTGCGCTTCGAGGTGGGCATCACCTCGCTGGCCCCCGACCTCAAGTGCCTCGCCCCGGTCCGGGACCTCGCCCTCACGCGCGACAAGGCGATCGACTACGCCACGGCGCACTCCCTGCCGATCGCCACGACGAAGCACAACCCGTTCTCGATCGACCAGAACGTCTGGGGCCGCGCCGTGGAGACGGGCTACCTCGAGGACATCTGGAACGGTCCGACGAAGGACGTCTACACCTACACCGACGACCCGACCTTCCCGCCGGTGGCCGACGAGGTCGTCATGGCCTTCGAGCAGGGCGTCCCGGTCGCGATCGACGGCGTCCCGGTGACCCCGCTCCAGGCGATCCAGGAGATGAACCGTCGCGCCGGTGCCCAGGGCGTCGACCGGATCGACATCGTCGAGGACCGTCTCGTGGGCATCAAGTCGCGCGAGATCTACGAGGCACCCGGCGCCATCGCGCTGATCACCGCGCACCAGGAGCTCGAGAACGTCACGGTCGAGCGTGAGCAGGCGCGGTTCAAGCGTGGCGTCGAGCAGCGCTGGACCGAGCTCGTCTACGACGGCATGTGGTTCTCCCCGCTCAAGCGCTCGCTCGACACCTTCATCGCCGACACCCAGCGCTACGTCTCCGGTGAGATCCGGATGGTCCTGCACGGCGGTCGTGCGACGGTCACCGGACGGCGCAGCGAGTCGAGCCTCTACGACTTCAACCTCGCCACGTACGACACCGGCGACTCCTTCGACCAGTCGGCAGCTCGCGGCTTCATCGAGATCTACGGCCTGACGGCGAAGCTCTCCGCGGCCCGTGACCTGAAGTTCGGCAACGGTGTGGACGTGGGCACCGGGACCCTTCCGACCGATGACTGAGGGCGGGCAGGGCTCGGTCAGCCTCTGGGGAGGGCGCTTCGCCGGGGGACCGGCGGACGCGCTCGCCGAGCTGTCCCGCTCGACGCACTTCGACTGGCGCCTGGCCCGCCACGACCTCGCGGGCTCCCGGGCGCACGCCCGGGTGCTCCACCAGGCAGGGCTGCTCTCGCAGGACGACCTCGCCGGCATGATCGACGCGATCGACCGGCTCGACGCGGAGGTGGCGTCCGG
>NZ_JBFHHB010000238.1:0-4909 GCF_041597215.1 Actinotalea sp. | reverse complement strand
CCGGCGAGGTCGCCGCAGCCTTGATCTCTCCGGACGACGGGCCGTGGCACTGCCGGGACTCATGGTCCTGACCGAGTACCGCCCGCGCGAGCGCCCCGAGGGACTCCCTGCGTCTTTCCCGCAGACGACTCGGCGGCGCGGAGCCACCCGGGCCGGGGTGGGAAGACACCCCGTGCGCCTGGGCAGATTCGAACTGCCGACACCCGCTTTAGGAGAGCGGTGCTCTATCCCCTGAGCTACAGGCGCGCGGGACCTGTCAGAAACCTGGTCAGCAACCCGTGGACTGGCACGGGCCGCGTGATCCCTGAGACGTGAGGACCCACTGCGTGCCGCGTCCACCCGTGGAGCCGTCCGCGACCCGGCGATACTACCGTGGGGGCGGGCGCCGTCGAGCGAGAACGTGGCGGGCAGCCGACGTGCAGGAGGTCGGCTCCGCGCGCGCAGCGCCCGGCTCGCCCGCCGGGCTCGGGCGGGCATTGCGCCCTCCGGTCGGGCGTCCCCCCGCGAGTCGGTCATCCTCGGGCCCGCGCCCGCGGCGCCGATCAGCCCGACAGCGCGACCGGATCCCACTCCTCAGGCAGCGGCGGGACGGCCGGGAAGGTCGAGCTGATCGGCACCGGCATGCCGCTCACCGCGGCCTCGCCGATCGCGAGGAGAACGTCCAGCACATGTGCGGCCAGCCGGCCGGATGCACGTTCATGGGATCCCCCACGGATGGCGCGGACAAGGTCCACGACGCCCATCCCCCGACCGTCGCGGGCGCCGACCGCAGGGATCGTCACCGGCTGATCGTGCCCGTACCTCCAGAGCGTGCTGTCCCCGTCGAAGTTGTTCGGATCCGGAAGGCTGATCGTCCCCTCGGTGCCGTTGACCTCGACGAATCCCGAGCGCGGCAGCGCGTGCTGGAACGAGAACGTCGACTGCGCCGATCGGCCGTGCCCGAACTCGATCAGTGCCGCGTGATGGGTGGGCACCTCGACGGGGAACACGACGCCCGCCCGCGGCCCGGATCCGATCCGCCGCGTCGCGCTGGCCGTCGACGAGACCGCCTGCACGCGGGTCGCCGGCCCGAAGACCTGCGCGAGGGTGCTGAGGTAGTACGGCCCGAGGTCGAGCACCGGGCCGGCACCGACGGCATAGAGGAACTCCGGGTTCGGATGCCAGGCCTCAGGACCCGGCATCTGCACCATCGTCGTCGCAGTCAGCGGCACGCCGATGTCGCCCCGCGCGATCGCCCGCAGTGCGGTCTGCACCCCGGCTCCGATGACCGAGTCCGGGGCGCAGGCGACCCGCAGGCCCGCCGCCCGGGCCGCCGAGAGCAGGCCCTCCGCCGAGTCGCGGTCCAGCGCGAGCGGCTTCTCGCTCCACACGTGCTTGCCCGCGTCGATGATCGATCGGCTGACCTCGGCGTGCGCAGCGGGGACGGTCAGGTTGAGCACGACGTCGATGTCGTCGCGGGCCAGCAGCTCGTCCGGCGTGCCGTGCGCGGCGATGCCGAACGCCGCGGCCTGAGCCGCAGCCCGTCCAGGCTCGACGTCGGCGACGAAGCGCACCTCGACCTCAGGGAACCGGACGAGACTCGACAGGTACTGCGTCGAGATGTTCCCGGCGCCGATGACTCCGACGCCGGCAGGACGTCCCGGTTCCCTCATGACGAGGCCCCTCCTTCAGCTCCGAGCGCCACGGCGCACGTCCGGTCGGTGCTCACGACGACTCCCGCGATCACAGGTGCGGCTTGATGTTCAGGTTCACGCCCAGCGAGTCCTCGCCGTCGACGATCGTCCAGCTGGCGTCGGGGTACATCCCGACGGTCCGCATCACATAGCCCTTCGCCTCGAGCTCGCCCACGACGGCGTCGCGGGCCTCACCCACCTGGAACCCGATGTGGTGCACGCCGTTCCCGTGCTCGTCGAGGAACTCCCGGAACGTCGACGGGTTGTGGTCGGGCTCGTGCAGCTCGACGATGAAGCCGCGGTCGGCGCAGTCGATGACGGCCAGCTTCAGCCCGTAGCACGCGACCTCGCCCCGATAGGTCTCTCGCGGGTTGGGTTCGGCCTCGGTCACGTGGACCACGGGTCGCGGCGCGTCGAACAGCTCGCACCAGGAGTCGATCGCCTCCTCGATGTCCTCGACGACGACAGCGATCTGGATGAACCCCGCGAGGGGGATCGGGTTCTTCATCTGGACTTCCTCCTGGCCTGGAGTGACGAGGTCGACGTCGCGCGCAGACGTCGGGTCCGGGGTCGCGGTGCTCACCGCTGCGCGCATCCGGGTGGCGCGGCCGGGGCCGCTCAGTGCGCTCACCCGAGGGGATAGGCGACGAACGCGAGCCGTCGCCCGTCCGGTGACCAGCTGGGCACGTTCATGGTGCCCTGGCCGCCGAACAGCGCCGTCAGGTCGCGAACCGTCCCGTCGTCCTCGAGGACCCGGACGATCACCTCGAGGTCGGCGGGATGACCGAGCGTCCCGGGCGGGAAGCTCACGTACGCGATGCGCCGACCGTCCGGGTCCGGGTGCGGGAACCAGTTCACCCGTTCGTCGAAGGTCAGCTGCTCCGGCTCGCCCCCGTCGGCCGGGACGCGGAACAGCTGGGCATGGCCCGGCTCGGTCGACGCGCGCTCGGAGTTGAAGTACACCCATGATCCGTCCGGGGAGAACTCCGCACCGTCATCCGGGTGGTCGTCATCGGTGAGCTGCCGCTCCGCCTGCGTCTCGACGTCGATGAGGAAGACGTTGGTGCGCACGCTGTCGGCCGTCAGGATCTCCATCCCGACGTACGCCAGCGTGCTGCCATCCGGGCTCGCTCCGTGCAGGTAGTGCCGGAACCCGGCGCCCTTGTCGGTCGTGATCCGTCGCACCCCACCCTGCCCGTCCATCGGCACGGCGTAGATGTGCCCGTCGTCGCTCGAGACGTAGGCGGTCAGTCCGTCGGGGCTGATCACGTGGTCGTTGTTGATCGGGTCCACCCCTGGCATCGGGATCGCCTCGAGCTCGCCGCTCGTGACTCCCAGCCGGAAGAGCCGGCCGTCCCCGTTCACGACCAGGCTCCCACCGTCGGGAGTCCAGTTCGGAGCCTCGAAGAGAAGGGTGTCCGAGCTGAGGCGAAGGCTGAGGTCGCCGGTCAGCACGTCGCAGACGTACAGCTCGGCTCGCTGGCCGGGGGCGAGGGTGCGGGGCATGAGCTCACATCACTTTCGGAGTCACGGGACGGCAGAGGGTGCGGAGGTCTACTTCAGCGCGCCGGCGCCGAGACCGCGCTCGAACAGGCGCTGGAGCGACACGTAGGCGACGACCTCGGGTATCGCGGTGATCACCGCTGAGGCGAGCACCTTCGTCTGGTCGTTGCTGAACTGACCGACGAAGAACGACGGGAGCTGGGTGATCGTCTGCGTGGAGGGGTCGACGAGGAACACCAGGGGCAGCAGGTACTCGTTCCACGCCCCGATCATCGTGAAGATGACGATCGCTGCGCCGATCGGCCGCATCATCGGGAGGATCACGTACCAGAAGCCCTTGAGCGTCGACGCCCCGTCGATGCGCGTCGCGTCGATCAGCTCGTCCGGAATCCCGGCGGCGAAGTTCCGGGCGAGGAGCACCGCGAACGGGATCTGCAGTGCCGCGAGGGGCAGGATCACGGCCCAGTAGGTGTTGTAGATGCCGAGGGCGATGGTCGTCGCGAACATCGGCGCCAGGAGCACCACCCCGGGCAGGGTCAACGCGACCATCATCATCCAGAACATCACCTCCTTGCCCTTGACCCGCAGTTTCGCGAACCCGAAGGCAGCGAGCATCGATGCGCCGTAGACGATTGCGATCGTCACCGCGGCGATGATCACGCTGTTCCTGAAGAACAGCGGAAGCTCGGGAACGGACAGGACGGCCGCGTAGTTGCCCCACCCCAGTCCACCGAGCGAGCCCTGGACCATCGCCACCAAGGGCAGGAAGAACGGCAGGGTCATGAGGGTGAGGACGATCTGGAGGACGACGCGTCGTCCTCGCGAACGGATGGTGAGCATCACACCCCCTTGCCGTCGCGACTGCGGCGCACGTTGAGCGCGAGGCCCATGCCGATCGCCAGGACGAGCATCAGGATGGAGATGGCCGAGGCGTACCCCACCTGACCGAGCAGGATGCTCGTGCGGTAGATCAACGTGCCGAGGAACTCCGTCGAGAAGTTCGGCCCGCCGACCGTCACGAGGTACGGGATGTCGAAGATCTTCAGGACCCCGATCGCCGTGAGCGTCGCCAGCGCGATGGTGGTGCCCTTCACGTTCGGCAGGATCATGCTGAACAGCTTGCGCATGTTCCCCGCCCCGTCGACCTCCGCTGCCTCGAGCATCTCGGGGTCGATCTGGCTCATCGCTGCGTAGTACAGGATCACTGCGAGCCCCGTCCCTTGCCAGACCATGATGACCAGCACCGCCCACAGGGCCGTCGACGTCTGGGCGAGCCACGGCTGCGCCAGACTGTCGAGACCGACGAGCCGCAGCGCTTGGTTGACCTGCCCGTCGGGCGCGAAGACCTGGCGGAAGACCGGCGCGGTGATTGCGGGCGCCAGGACCACGGGGAGAAAGAGGATGACCTTGTAGACGTTCGCGGCGAACGGGCGGGAGTGCAGCATCGCGGCGAAGAAGAAGCCCATCCCCGTCTGGAGGATGAAGGTGAAGAAGAACGCGATCACCGTGTGCCGGATCGCCTTCCAGAACACCGCGTCGCCGAACACCTGGGCGTAGTTCGAGGCGCCCACGGAGACCCGGTCCGGAGAGGTGCCGTTCCACTCGAGGGTGGACATGTACCCGGTGTATCCGACCGCGTAGTAGATCAGCCCGACAGAGATCACGAACGCCGGAAGGATCCAGGTGTAGCCCTGGGGGCGCAGGGTGGTGCGCCCCCGTCCATCGCGAGCCCT
>NZ_JBFHHB010000237.1:0-4922 GCF_041597215.1 Actinotalea sp. | reverse complement strand
GACGCCCGCCGCGCCCTTGCCGCCTACGCCGACCTGGCGGGCGGCCCGTCGGGCGCGCCCCCCGCCGACGGCTAGCCTGGTCCCGTGCTCTGGTTCTGGGTGTGGACGCTGCTGGTGGTCGGCACGCTCGTCGGCGCCTTCTTCCTGGGGCGACGGCTCTACCGGTCGGGCCGCGCGCTGGTCGAGGAGGCCGGGCGGGCCGCCGAGCTCGCCTCGGTCCTGTCCGAGCGGGTGACGGAGCTCGAGGCGGTCGAGCAGCAGCACCCGGTCCGTCCCGTCCGGATCGGGGACCGGGACGCTGCCAGGGACCGCTGGGTCGAGGCGGGCGAGATCAGGGAGCGACGACGCGAGCGTCGCAGGACGCGGTTCCGGGCCACGTACGAGCGGTGGCGGTCGTTCTCCCGCTGACCACGTCCGGCACAGGACCGATGACCTGCGGGGCTACGATGGAGCACCGACCTGGACGAAAGGGCACCATGAGGCTCAGTGGCTGGGAGATCCCTCTCCTCGTATTCGTGATCATCCTGCTCTTCGGCGCCCGCCGTCTTCCCGACCTGGCACGCTCCGTCGGCAAGTCGATGCGCATCCTCAAGGACGAGGTCGGTGGACAGGACGACTCCACGGAGTCCTCGACGACGTCCAAGCCCAGCGACAACGGTGACGACAAGCAGTCCTGACGCGGCGACGCCCCGTCGGAAGTCCAAGAAGAAGACGAAGGACGCCGACGGCCGGATGCCGCTCATGGCTCACCTGCGTGAGCTGCGCAACCGGCTGATGTCCGCTGCCGCAGGTGTCGTCGTCGGGGCGGTCGCCGGGTGGATCCTCTACCCCGTCCTCTTCGGCGCGCTCCAGGCACCCGTCCTGGACCTCGCCGAGGCGCGCGGGCAGACGATCACCCTGAACTTCTCCGGGGTCGCCACGTCCTTCGACATGCAGATCAAGGTCTCGCTGTTCGCAGGGGTGATCCTCAGCAGTCCGTGGTGGATCTACCAGCTGTGGGCCTTCGTGACCCCCGGGCTCAACCGCACCGAGCGGCGCTACACCCTCGGCTTCCTCGGTGCAGGGGTCCCGTTGTTCCTCTCCGGGGCGGCCCTGGCCTGGTGGCTCCTGCCGAAGGCGGTCGCCGTGCTCACCGGGTTCACGCCGACGGGGGCCGTCAACATCATCGACGCGGGCACGTATCTCACCTTCATCATGCGGATGGTCCTGGCCTTCGGCATCGCGTTCCTGCTCCCCGTCCTGATGGTCGGGCTGAGCACGGCGGGCCTCGTCTCGGCCAGGACGTGGATGGGCGGCTGGCGCTGGGCCGTCCTCGGCTGCTTCTTCTTCGGGGCAGCGGCCACCCCCACGGGAGACGCGGTGTCGATGCTGGCCCTCGCCATCCCGATGACCATGCTCTACTTCGGGGCGGTCGGGATCAGCGCCCTCGCGGACAAGCGGCACGCGCGGCGCACGGCCGCCGCGCTGGCGTGAACGGGATGCGTCTGGGTGTCCTGATCAACCCGACGGCCGGTCACGGTCGGGGGGCCGAGCGTGGGCTCGAGGTCCTCGGGGCGCTCTCCGCGAGGGGCCACGAGGTGGTCGACCTCACGGCCGACTCGGCGGACGCGGCGCTGCGGGCGGCCCGGCAGGCGGTCGTCGACGGTCTCGACGCGCTCGTCTCCGTCGGCGGTGACGGGATGGTGCACCTGGGGGCGAACGTGGTCGCCGGGACGGACCTGCCGTTGGGGATCGTCGCTGCCGGCAGCGGGAACGACATCGCGCGTGCAGCGGGACTGCCCCGGCACGACGTCGCCGCCTCGGTGCGAGGGATCGAGCGCGGGCTGTCCACCGGCGGGCGGGCGGTGGACGCCGTGCGGGTCGGCCCGCCGGACTACCTCACCCACGAGTGGTACCTCGGGGTGCTCTCCTGCGGGATCGACGCGGCCGTCAACGAACGCGCCAACCAGCTCACCTGGCCGCGAGGGACGGGGCGCTACGTGCGCGCCCTGACGACCGTGCTGCGCAGCTTCCACCCGTACGGCTACCGCGTGACGATCGACGGCCAGGTCTGGGAGTCACCCGGCACCCTGGTGGCGATCGCCAACGGCACGAGCATCGGTGGCGGGATGCGGATCGCCCCCGACGCGCGGATGGACGACGGGCTGCTCGACGTCGTCCTCGCCGGCCCCCTCAGCAGAGCCGGGGTCGCGCGGATCTTCCCCCGGGTCTACCCCGGGCGGCACGTGAGTCACCCGGCGTGCACCGTCGTGCGGGGCCGGGAGGTGCTGGTCGAGCCGAGCCATGTCGGCCCCGCTGCGCCGCCGGCCTTCGCCGACGGCGAGCGGCTCGGCCCGCTGCCGATGCGCGCGGAGGTGGCACCCGGCGCCGTGCGCCTCCTGGTGTGAACGGATCACGCGCCGCTGCCTAGGCTGGGGGCATGTCCACCCCTGCCGAGCGGTACGCCGCCTCCCGTCGGCGTGCCGCCGCCGCACGGTCGGAGCTCGCGACCTTCTCCGCGGGGCTCGACTTCGAGCTCGACCCCTTCCAGACCGAGGCGTGCCTCGCGCTCGAGGGCGGGCGAGGGGTCCTGGTCGCCGCACCGACCGGCGCAGGCAAGACGGTGGTGGGGGAGTTCGCCGTCCACCTGGCGCTGACCCAGGGCCGCAAGGCCTTCTACACCACTCCGATCAAGGCGCTGAGCAACCAGAAGTACGCCGACCTCGTCCGCCGTTACGGTGCCGAGCAGGTCGGCCTGCTCACCGGGGACACGACGGTCAACGGTGAGGCGCCCGTCGTGGTGATGACCACCGAGGTGCTGCGGAACATGCTCTACGGCTCCTCGCGCACCCTCGACGGTCTCGGCTACGTCGTGATGGACGAGGTGCACTACCTGGCGGACAGGTTCCGGGGTCCGGTGTGGGAGGAGGTCATCCTGCACCTGCGGGACGACGTCCAGGTGATCTCGCTCTCGGCGACCGTCTCCAACGCCGAGGAGTTCGGGGACTGGCTGACGATGGTGCGAGGCGAGACGGCGGTCGTCGTCAGCGAGGTCCGGCCGGTGCCCCTGTGGCAGCACGTGCTCACCTCCGACGGGCTGATCGACCTCTACGCGGGTGAGGTCGACCCCACGGACCCTGGACCCGAGCCGCCGATCAACCCCGACCTGGTCGTCTCGCTGCGGCGCAGGTCCGGATCCGGTCCGCAGCCCTGGCGTGACCGCGGCCGGTCCAAGGGACGACCGGGTGGCGGGCCGGGGGCAGCCGGTGGGCAGCGCAGCACGGCTCGCCGTGGCGCTCCCCGATCGGCCGTGGTCGAGGTGCTGGAGCGGGCTTCCCTGCTCCCGGCCATCTTCTTCGTCTTCTCCCGGGCGGGCTGCGATGCCGCGGTCCAGCAGTGCCTCCGGGCGGGGCTACGGCTCACCAGCCCGCGCGAGGCCGCCGAGATCCGCACCGTCCTGGAGGAGCGCAGCGCGACGATCCCCCCGCAGGACCTCGGCGTCCTCGGGTTCTGGGAGTGGAGCCAGGCGCTGGAGCGTGGCGTCGCGGCCCACCACGCCGGCCTTCTCCCGGTCTTCAAGGAGACGGTCGAGCAGCTGTTCTCCCGCGGCCTGGTCAAGGTGGTCTTCGCGACCGAGACCCTCGCCCTCGGGATCAACATGCCGGCGAAGAGCGTGGTCCTCGACACCCTGAGCAAGTGGGACGGCTCGGCCCACAAGGACCTCACCTCGGGGGAGTACACCCAGCTGACCGGCCGGGCCGGCAGGCGGGGCATCGACGTCGAGGGTCATGCTGTCGTCGTCGAGCACGGCGCGCTGGACCCGGTCGCGCTGGCGGGCCTCGCCTCGCGCCGCACCTACCCGCTGCGCTCCAGCTTCCGGCCCACCTACAACATGGCCGTCAACCTCGTGGCCACGGTGGGCAGGACGCGCGCGCGGGAGGTCCTCGAGCAGAGCTTCGCCCAGTTCCAGGCCGACCGTGCGGTCGTCGGCCTCGCTCGGCAGGCCCAGGCTCATGCCGAGGCCCTGGAGGGCTACGCCGCGGCGATGCGCTGCCACCTGGGGGACTTCGCCGGGTACGCCGAGCTCCGGCGGCAGATCTCCGCACGCGAGCAGGAGCTCTCGCGCGAGACGGCCCGGGCGAGACGCTCGGCGGCCGCGACGAGCATCGCCGAGCTCACGGTCGGAGACGTCGTGGAGATCGCCGGCGGACGCCGTGCCGGGCACGCCGTGGTGCTCGATCTCGGTCCGGACCATCTCGACGGTCGGCGGCCCAGCATCCTCACCTCCGAGCGCCAGGTCCGCACGCTCTCGGCGGCCGATGTCGAGCGTGGGGTGAGGGCGGTCGCCCGGGTCCGCGTGCCTCGGCAGTTCTCACCACGCAACGCCAGGGCGCGCAGCGAGCTCGCCGCCGCGATGCGCAGCGCGCTGGCCGATCCCTCGAGGACGGCTCCTCCTGCCCCACGGCCCGGCAGAGCAGGAGCCGACGACGCGACCGTCGCGGAGCTGCGGCGCCGGATGCGTCAGCACCCCTGCCACGGCTGCTCCGAGCGCGAGGACCACGCGCGGTGGGCCGAGCGGCACCACCGGCTGCAGTCCGAGCACGCCGGCCTGGTCCGGCGGATCGAGGGCAGGACGAGCTCGATCGCACGGGTCTTCGACACCGTCTGCGAGGTCCTGCTCGAGACCGGTCACCTGGAGTCCTCATCGGACGGGGAGCTGCGGGTGACCGAGGCCGGGCAGACCCTGCGGCGCCTGTACGCCGAGAACGACCTGCTCGTCGCGGAGTGCCTGCGTGAGGGGTCCTGGGACGGTCTGGACCCGGCCGGGATGGCGGCCGTCGTCGCAGCCGTGGTCTTCGAGGCGAGGCGCGAGGAGCCGGAGCACTCCCCGGCGGTGCCGGGTGGGCCGAACGGGAGGCTCGGCCGCGCGCTCGACGCGACGG
>NZ_JBFHHB010000236.1:0-4923 GCF_041597215.1 Actinotalea sp. | reverse complement strand
TTCGTCGAGCTGATGGACCACGGGCTCGACATCGAGCGGCGTGTCATCCCCGACCTCATCCGCCTCGCCCGCACGATCGACGCCCCGCTGATCGCGACGAACGACCTGCACTACACGCGCAAGGAGGACGCGCACGCCCATGAGGCGCTGCTCGCCGTCCAGTCCGGGTCGACGCTCGCCGAACCCACCTACGACAACGGCGGGAGCCGTTTCGCGTTCGGGGCGGAGAACTTCTACCTCTGGTCCGCCGCCGAGATGCGCGAGCTGTGGTCCGAGGTCCCGGAGGCCTGCGACAACACCTTGCTGGTCGCCGAGCGCTGCGACATCGCCTTCGACACCTCCGCCAACTACATGCCTCGCTTCGAGGTGCCGGCGGGCGAGGACGAGCGCTCGTGGTTCATCAAGGAGATCGAGCGCGGTCTGCACCGCCGGTACCCCGGTGGCATCCCGGACGACGTCCGCAAGCAGTCCGACTACGAGACCGATGTCATCACCCAGCTCGGGTTCGCCGGGTACTTCCTCGTCGTCGCCGACTTCATCAACTGGGCGAAGGCCCAGGGGATCCGGGTCGGTCCCGGTCGCGGGTCCGCCGCCGGGTCGATGGTGTCCTACGCGATGGGCATCACCGAGCTCGACCCGCTGCAGCACGGGCTGATCTTCGAGCGCTTCCTCAACCCCGAGCGCATCTCCTGGCCCGACGTCGACGTCGACTTCGACGAGCGTCGACGCGGCGAGGTCATCCGCTACGTGACCGAGAAGTACGGCGACGACCGCGTCGCCCAGATCGTCACCTACGGGACGATCAAGGCGAAGCAGGCGCTCAAGGACTCCTCGCGGGTGCTCGGCTACCCGTTCGCGATGGGGGACAAGCTCACCAAGGCCATGCCGCCGCCGGTGATGGGCAAGGACATCCCGCTCTCGGGGATGTACGACCCGCAGCACCCCCGCTACGCGGAGGCGGAGGAGTTCCGGCAGGTCGTCGCTGCGGACCCGGACGCCCAGCGGGTGCTCGAGACCGCCCGCGGGCTGGAGAACCTCAAGCGGCAGTGGGGAGTGCACGCCGCCGGCGTCATCATGTCGAGCGAGCCGCTGATCGACATCCTGCCGATCATGAAGCGCCCGCAGGACGGCGCGATCATCACGCAGTTCGACCAGCCGGGCGCCGAGGCGCTCGGACTGATCAAGATGGACTTCCTCGGTCTGCGGAACCTGACGATCCTCGACGACGCCCTCGCGAACATCGCCGCGAACGGCAAGCCGGAGATCCTCATCGAGGAGGTGCCGCTCGACGACCCGGCGACGTACGAGCTGCTGGGTCGCGGGGACACCCTCGGGGTCTTCCAGCTCGACGGCGGGCCCATGCGGGCCCTGCTGCGCCAGATGCGCCCGGACAATTTCGAGGACATCTCGGCCGTCATCGCCCTGTACCGGCCCGGCCCGATGGGCGTGAACTCGCACACCAACTACGCCCTGCGCAAGAACGGCCTGCAGGCCGTCGAACCCATCCACCCGGAGCTGGTCGAGCCCCTCGAGGAGGTCGTGGGGGTGACCCACGGCCTGATCGTCTACCAGGAGCAGGTGCAGAAGGCCGCGCAGATCCTCGCCGGCTACACGCTCGGCCAGGCAGACCTGCTACGCCGCGCGATGGGCAAGAAGAAGAAGGAGATCCTCGACAAGGAGTTCGTGCCCTTCCAGGCCGGCTGCCGGGAGCGGGGCTACTCCGACGAGGCGATCCAGGCCGTCTGGGACGTCCTCGTGCCGTTCGCCGGCTACGCGTTCAACAAGGCGCACTCGGCGGCCTACGGCGTCGTGTCGTACTGGACGGCCTACCTCAAGGCGAACTACCCGACGGAGTACATGTCGGGCCTGCTCACCTCGGTCCGTGACGACAAGGACAAGTCGGCGCTGTACCTGGGCGAGTGCCGCCGGATGCACATCACCGTGCTGCCCCCCGACGTGAACTCCTCCTCGGCGAACTTCACGGCGGTGGGCAGCGACATCCGCTTCGGGCTCACGGCCGTGCGCAACGTCGGCGCGAACGTCGTGGAGGAGATCGTCCGCGCGCGTGAGGCCAAGGGTGCCTTCACCTCGTTCACCGACTTCCTCGACAAGGTCCCGGCCGTGGTCTGCAACAAGCGGACGATCGAGTCGCTCATCAAGGCGGGGGCCTTCGACTCGCTCGGGCACGGGCGTCGTGCCCTGCTCCTGGTCCACGAGCAGGCCGTGGACTCGGTGATCGGCGTCAAGCGCAAGGAGGCCGAGGGGCAGTTCGACCTCTTCGCCGACCTCGGTGGCGCGGTCGACGACGGCCAGGGCTTCCAGGTCGTGGTCCCCGAGGTCCCCGACTGGGACAAGAAGCAGCGGCTGGCCTTCGAACGCGAGATGCTCGGCCTCTACGTCTCCGACCACCCGCTCGCCGGGCTCGAGCACGTGCTGGCGGCCGCCGCGGACTGCTCGATCGCCACCCTGATGGCGGACGAGACGCGCGCCGACGGGTCGATGGTCACCATCTGCGGGCTGGTGACCTCCCTCCAGCGGCGGATGTCCAAGAACGGCAACCCCTGGGCAGCCGTCACCCTCGAGGACATCGACGGGTCGATCGAGGTGATGTTCTTCGGCGAGACCTACGTGGCGTACTCCACCGTGCTGGCCGAGGACAGCGTGCTGACGATCCGCGGGCGGGCCCGCCGGCGCGACGAGACCATGCAGCTCCAGGCGGTCGAGGTGTCCCTCCCCGACGTCTCGTCCACCGAGGGGCAGCCCGTGACGATCACCCTTCCCGTCCACCGCTGCACTCCGCCGGTCGTGGAGCGGCTGCGCGAGATCCTCGCCACCCACCCCGGGGTGAGCGACGTGCACCTGCGGCTGACGCAACCGGGCCGATCCACCGTGATGCGACTCGAGGAGGGGCTGCGGATCGAACGGTCGCCGGCGTTGTTCGGCGACCTCAAGGCGCTCCTCGGCCCCGGCTGCCTCGTCTGAGGCAGCGGTCCGCGCTCTGCCGCGCCCTCGGGCGTGCCGCTGCCTAGACTCGCGCGGTGATCCGACTCAGCCCCGAGCAGACCGTCTTCGTCACCGAGCGCCACCTGGCCACCCTGACGACCCTGCGAGAAGACGGCTCTCCGCACGTCGTCCCCGTCGGGTTCACCTGGGACGCCGAGCTGGGCATCGCGCGCATCACCACCCGTGAGAGCTCGGTCAAGGTCCGCAACGCAGCCGCAGGGCACGGGGGGTCGAGGGCGGCGATCTGCCAGGTGGACGGAGGGCGGTGGCTCACCTTCGAGGGGACGGTGAGCATCTCGCGGGACCCCGAGGAGATCGCCGAGGCGATGCGTCGCTACGCCCGGCGCTACCGCGAGCTCACCCCCGATCCGCGGCGGATCGTCCTGCGGCTCGCCGTGGACCGGGTGATGGGCTCGGACTACATGGTGCGGTGAGCGGTCGGCCTCAGCCGACGCGGTAGCTCTCCGACCCCGTGGGGATCTCGACGAGCACGACGTCCCCTGCCGCGAGCTGCCGTCCGCGCCGCGTCTCCGGTGCACCGTTGACCTGGACCTCGCCCTCCTCCAGGAGACGGCGGGCGTCCGCGCCCGACTCCGCCACACCACAGAGCTTGAGGAACTGACCGAGCCTGATCTCGCCCTCGACGGGAACCGGGGTGGGGGCGCCTGATGAGCTGTGCACGGGCTCAGTCTGTCAGGTGCGCGTGCGCGCCGATCGGCGGGCGGCACGGCGACCTGCGGCGAGTGCCCGGTCCTCGACCTAGAATCGGGGTCGTGATCTCCCGACTCGACCTGCGCGGCCGGACGCTGTCCGCCCGCGAGCTCACCGATGTCCTCCCTCGCCCGGAGCTCGACGTGGCCGGTGCCGCCGAGGTCGTCGCCCCGATCGTGGCCGACGTGCGCGCCCGCGGAGCGGCCGCCCTGCGCGACCTGGCCGAGCGCTTCGACGGTGTGCGTCCCGTCGCGCTCCGGGTCCCCGCTGCCGCGATGGCCGCTGCGCTGGATCGTCTCGACCCGGCGGTGCGCGCGGCGCTCGAGGAGGCGATCCGACGCACCCGGCTCGTGCACGCCGCTCAGCTGCCCGCAGGGTTCGCCGTCGACCTGGCCCCTGGGGCCCAGGTGCGTCAGCGGTGGATCCCGGTGCGCAGGGTCGGCCTGTACGTCCCGGGCGGGCTGGCCGTCTACCCGTCGTCCGTCGTGATGAACGTCGTGCCGGCGCAGGAGGCAGGCGTCGGGTCGCTCGTCGTGACGAGCCCGCCCCAGCGGGACAACGACGGGCTGCCGCACCCCACGATCCTCGCCGCCTGCGCCCTGCTCGGGGTCGAGGAGGTGTACGCCGTCGGCGGCGCCCAGGCCATCGCGATGCTCGCCTACGGGGCCGACGGCGAGACCCCGCAGGACGGCCCGGTGCTGTGCGACCCGGTCGATGTCGTCACGGGTCCCGGCAACCAGTACGTCACCGCGGCCAAGCGGCTCGTGCGGGGTGTGGTCGGCATCGACTCCGAGGCAGGACCCACCGAGATCGCGATCCTCGCGGACGGCGGCGCGGATCCCCGGCACGTCGCAGCCGACCTCGTCTCCCAGGCCGAGCACGGCCCGACCTCCGCCTCGGTGCTCGTCACGGACTCGACGGCGCTCGCCGACGCGGTCGAGGAGCTGCTGCCGTCGGTGGTCTCCGCCACCAAGCACAGTGAGCGGGTGGCGACGGCCCTCGCCGGCCCGCAGTCGGCGATCGTCCTCGTCGACGACCTCGACCAGGGCCTCGCGGTCGTCAACTCCTACGGCGCCGAGCACCTCGAGATCCAGACCGCCGACGCGTCGGCTGTCGCGGACCGGGTCACGAGCGGTGGGGCGATCTTCGTCGGCCCGTACTCGCCGGTCTCCCTCGGTGACTACATGGCCGGGTCGAACCACGTCCTGC
>NZ_JBFHHB010000235.1:0-5039 GCF_041597215.1 Actinotalea sp. | reverse complement strand
CTGCTGAAAGGGGTTTACAACCCGAAGGCCTTCATCCCCCACGCGGCGTCGCTGCATCAGGCTTTCGCCCATTGTGCAATATTCCCCACTGCTGCCTCCCGTAGGAGTCTGGGCCGTGTCTCAGTCCCAGTGTGGCCGGTCGCCCTCTCAGGCCGGCTACCCGTCGTCGCCTTGGTGGGCCGTTACCCCACCAACTAGCTGATAGGCCGCGACTCCATCCCCGACCGAAATTCTTTCCAGACGCCACAGATGCCTGTGCGTCTCGTATCCGGTATTAGCTCCGATTTCCCGGGGTTATCCCAGAGTCGGGGGCAGGTTAGTCACGTGTTACTCACCCGTTCGCCACTGATCACCCGGAGCAAGCTCCGAGATCACCGTTCGACTTGCATGTGTTAAGCACGCCGCCAGCGTTCGTCCTGAGCCAGGATCAAACTCTCCGTTGATGTCTATAGGAAACCGTGCTCACGCACGGACAACCGACACACGAAGTGGCCCCGAAGGACCGTTATCATCTGGCCTCGATCAAATGTTCAACTGACGTAAAACATTCGTCTCAACCACGTCGTACGACAACCCGGACCCACCCGAAGGGCAGACCCCGATCACCGCCGACAAATGGCATCGACTTTTGGCACGCTGTTGAGTTCTCAAGGAGCGGACGCGCATCCCTTCGGGACTCTCATCCCGGCCGGAGGCAACTTCCCAATCATACCTGGCCCGATCCACCCCGTCAAACCCACGAACTCGGTCCAACCCGGTGAACAGACCTCTGGCACACCAATCAGACGCCGAAGCGCCTAAGAAGACTACCAGGGTGGTCGACCCGCGGAACCGGCCCGCCAGCAGGAAACCTGCCGGCCCGTCCGTTTCTCCCGTCGGGGCAACGAGGTAGAACACTACGCACGAGCCCACACACCGTCAAATCCACCCCACCCGACACGCCCGAACACCCCCACAACCACCCCTGACCAGCACAAACGCCGGACGAGGGCGGCGGGTGGGACCGGGCGGTCGTCAGGGCCGGATCGCCAGATGGTCACGAGACGGACGATCGGGTCCTCACGAAACGGGCGATCGGGTCCTCACGAGGCGGACGATCGGGTCCTCACGAACCGGACGATCGGGTCCTCGAAGCTGACGATCGGGTCCACACGGGCCGGACGGGGCCGTCGTGCGGATCGGTCCTGGGTCAGTCGACGCGCCGCTCGGCGACCGCGAGCGTCCGCTTGCCGCGGCGCAGCACCGCCCAGCGTCCGTGCAGGAGGTGCTCCTCACCGAGGGTCGCCTCGGCGTCGGTGACCCGCACGTTGTTGACGGAGACCCCGCCCTCGGCCACCGCTCGGCGACCGGCCGAGCGGCCGGCCACGAGGCCCGCCTCGACGAGGAGATCCACCACGGCGGGCAGCTGTGCACCGACCGAGGCGCGCGGCAGCTCGGCGACGGCAGCCTCGAGAGTCGCGGCGTCCAGCTCCCCGATCTCCCCGCGCCCGAACAACGCCGCACTCGCCGCGATCACCGCGTCGGTCGCCGCCCGGCCGTGGACGAGCGTCGTCACCTCTGCCGCAAGGGCGCGTTGCGCCTCACGCGCCGCCGGGCGCTCGGCGACGGACTGCTCGAGCTCGCCGATCCGCTCCGGGGTCAGGAAGGTGAAGACCTTGAGGTAGTGCACGACGTCGACGTCGTCCGCGTTGACCCAGAACTGGTAGAAGGCGTACGGCGTCATCATGTCGGGCGCCAACCAGATGGCACCGCCCTCGGACTTGCCGAACTTCGTCCCGTCCGACTTGGTGATCAGTGGCGTCGTCATGGCGTGCACCTGACGCTGGTCCGCCTTGCGGATGAGCTCGACCCCCGAGAGCAGGTTGCCCCACTGGTCGTTCCCGCCGGTCTGCAGGGTGCAGCCGTAGCGTCGGTTGAGCTCGAGGTAGTCCATGCCCTGGAGGATCTGGTAGCTGAACTCGGTGAAGCTCAGGCCCTCGTCGCTGGCGAGCCGCCGCGCGACGGTGTCCTTGGCGAGCATCGTGCCCAGCCGGTAGTGCTTGCCGACGTCGCGCAGGAAGTCGATCGCGGACAGGCCACCCGTCCAGTCGAGGTTGTTGACCATGACGGCGGGGTTCTCGCCCTCGAAGTCGAGGAAGCGCGAGATCTGGGTGCGCAGCCGCTCGACCCACTCGGCAACGGTCTCCTTGGTGTTCAGGGTGCGCTCCCCCGACATCCGCGGGTCCCCGATCAGGCCGGTGGCGCCACCGACGAGCGCGAGCACCTTGTGCCCGGCGCGCTGGAGATGGCGCAGCAGGATGAGCTGGACGAGGTTGCCGTGGTGAAGGCTCGGCGCGGTCGGGTCGAACCCGCAGTAGAGCGTCACCGGCCCGGCGGACAGCGCCTCACGCAGCGCCTGCTCGTCGGTGGACTGCGCCAGCAGTCCTCGCCAGCTCAGCTCGTCCAGAATGTGCACCACTCGCTCCTTCGTCGACGTCCGCCCTAGTCTGCCGTGCGCGGCGAGCGCCCGGTGACGCCATCTTGTCGCTCGGACCCCCGCCGGCTCGACGTCCCACGGTCGGTGGAGACGGTGGCCTCCCCTGGCAGCCAGAACCTCCAGGCGAAGAGCTCCGGGTCCCGGCCGGACTCGTTCACGCCGACCCGCGGCCCGGATCGCGCCTCGCGCGGCGTCACGGAGAGCAGGAGACGGATCCCGTCCGCCGTCGCACCTCCCCCGACCCGTGCGCCCAGCAGGTCGACGCCGTCGTCGCCCGGACCGAGGCCGAGGGCGACGGCGAGCCGTGCCGGGCCGCTCGCGAGATCGACCTCGCGGCGCACGACACCGGTGGCCGCGCGGCGGTCGTGGGCCGCGGCGACGCCCTCGATCACCTCACCCGCACGCAGCAGCACGGCACCGGCCTCGCCCTCCGGTCCCGTGACGACGTTGACGCAGTGGTGCAGACCGAGGTGGCGGTAGACGTAGAGGTGGCCGCCGGCCAGGTACATCGACGCGTTCCGCGCGCTGCGGCCCCGGTACGCGTGCGAGACGGGGTCACCGGTGCCGCCGTAGGCCTCCACCTCCGTCAGACGCACGGAGACGGTCGCCCCCGCCCGGGTGGTCGTGAGCACGGCACCGAGCAGCTCCGGGGCCACCTCGACCGCCGATCGTGCGAACCAGCGCCGGTCGGCTCCCCGCGGGCTCATGGCGCCACGGGGCGCGTGCCGTCCACGACGACGTCGGCGCGCTCCCTCGTGCTCTCCGCTGCGAAGTGGCGCGACTCCAGGGCGTGCCAGCGGTGCCACTCCTCGCTCAGCGCGGGCCCGTCGCGATCGAGGCCTCTGGCGAGCCGCACCGGCCAGGGCGCCTCGACGAAGACGACGAGGGTGGCGCGGGCGCCCAGCGCCCGGGGTGCTGACCCGCAGCCCTCCAGGACGAGCACCCGCGGCACGGGGAGCTCGTGCCACTCGGCGAACGAGGCGCTCTCCCAGTCGTAGCGCTGCCACCGTCCGGGCCGCCCCGCGGCGAGCGGCTCGAGCACCTGCTCCTCGAGCCGCGGCCATACCGAGTCCAGCCCCGACCAGCCCTCGTAGAGGTCGTCGAGGTGCAGCGTCGCCGCGTCCAGCACCTGCGCGAGCTGCCGGGCGAGCGTCGTCTTCCCCGATCCCGCGGGCCCGTCCACGCAGACGAGCCGCACCGGCCCGAGGCGCGGGGCGCCGGAACGCACCCGCGCCGCGAGACCGGCGACCGACGTCACGCGGTGGTCCAGCTCCGGAGCTCGGCGGCCCTGGCGCGAGCGGCCACGAGCTGCTCGGCGACCCGCACCGGGGCGGTACCGCCCGCGGCCGACCGGGAGGCGAGCGATCCCGTCACCGAGAGGACCGACCGCACCTGCGGGGTCAGGTGCTCCGAGATCCCGGCGAGGTCCTCGTCCGAGAGGTCCCAGAGCTCGATGCCCCGACCCTCGCACTCCCGCACGCAGGCACCCGCGACCTCGTGCGCGACGCGGAACGGCACGCCCTGCCGCACGAGCCACTCGGCGACATCGGTGGCGAGCGCGAAGCCCTGCGGAGCGAGCGAGGCCATCCGCTCGGTGTCGAACCGCAGCGTCGCCACCATGCCCGCGAAGGCCGGGAGAAGGACGTCGAGCGTGTCCACCTGGTCGAAGACCGGCTCCTTGTCCTCCTGGAGGTCGCGGTTGTAGGCGAGCGGCAGGCCCTTGAGGGTCGTGAGCAGGCCGGTGAGATCGCCGACCATGCGCCCCGCCTTGCCGCGGGCGAGCTCGGCGACGTCCGGGTTCTTCTTCTGCGGCATGATGCTCGACCCGGTCGAGTACGAGTCGTCCAGGCGGACGAAGCCGAACTCCTTGGTGGCCCAGAGGATGATCTCCTCCGCGATCCGCGAGAGGTCCACCCCCGCCATCGCCGCGACGAAGGCGAACTCCGCGACGACGTCACGCGAGGCGGTCCCGTCGATCGAGTTCTCCACCGGTCCGTCGAAGCCGAGATCGGCCGCGACCGCCGCCGGGTCGAGACCGAGCGAGGAGCCGGCGAGCGCCCCCGAGCCGTAGGGGCTGCGCGCGGCGCGCCGGTCCCAGTCCACCCACCGCTCGACGTCCCGCATCATCGGCCAGGCATGTGCCAGCAGGTGGTGCGCGAGCAGGACCGGCTGGGCGTGCTGCAGGTGGGTGCGGCCCGGCATCGGGGCGTCACCGACGGCGGCGGCCTGCCCGATCAGCGCGTCGACGACGTCCAGCAGACGTCCCGAGAGGTGCCGGGCCTGGTCACGCAGGTACATCCGCACGAGGGTGGCGATCTGGTCGTTGCGCGAGCGGCCGGCCCGCAGGCGACCTCCCAGCTCCACCCCCGCCCGCTCGATGAGCCCGCGCTCGAGTGCCGTGTGCACGTCCTCGTCACCGGGCGCCGGCAGGAAGGCACCGGACGCCACCTCCGCGTCGAGCCGGTCGATCGCGTCGATCATGCCGGCGAGGTCGTCCTGCGAGAGCAGCCCTGCCTGGTGGAGCACCCGGGCGTGCGCCCGGGAGCCCGCGAGGTCGTGGCGG
>NZ_JBFHHB010000234.1:0-5053 GCF_041597215.1 Actinotalea sp. | reverse complement strand
CGAGTGGGAGACGGTGGTCAAGTCCGGCCGCACGCACCTCATGGACGCCACACCGGTCACCCTCGGCCAGGAGGTGGGCGGCTATGCCGCGGCGATCCGCTACGGCGTGGAACGCCTGCAGTCGGCCCTGCCCCGCGTGGCCGAGGTACCGCTCGGCGGGACTGCCGTGGGGACCGGGATCAACACCCCTGCCGGGTTCCCGCAGCGGGTCATCGCACTGCTGCGTGAGGACACCGGGCTGCCGCTGACCGAGGCGCGCAACCACTTCGAGGCGCAGAGTGCACGCGACGGACTGGTGGAGCTCTCCGGGGCGCTGCGCACGATAGCCGTGAGCCTGACCAAGATCTGCAACGACCTGCGGTGGATGGGCTCCGGCCCCAACACGGGCCTCGGCGAGATCTCCCTCCCCGACCTCCAGCCCGGTTCCTCGATCATGCCGGGCAAGGTCAACCCGGTGATCCCCGAGGCAGTGCTCATGGTGTGCGCCAGGGTGGTCGGCAACGACGCGACCGTCGCCTGGTCGGGTGCGAGCGGCGCGTTCGAGCTCAACGTGCAGATCCCGGTGATGGCGCTCGGGGTGCTCGAGTCGATCCGCCTGCTGTCGAACGCGAGCCGGCTGCTCGCCGACCGCACCGTCGACGGCCTGGTCGCCAACGTCGACCGCGCCAGGGCCCTCGCCGAGTCCTCGCCGTCGATCGTCACCCCGCTCAACCGGGTGATCGGCTACGAGGCGGCGGCGAAGGTCGCCAAGCATGCGGTGAAGCAGTCGATGACGGTCCGTGAGGCCGTGATCGACCTCGGCTTCGTGGAGCGGGGAGAGGTCACCGAGGCGCAGCTCGACAGCGCGCTCGACGTGCTCGCGATGACCCGCCCGCCGCAGGCCTGAACCCAGGGCGAGCCGGCGCGAGGGCCCCGCACCGATCGGTGCGGGGCCCTCGTCGCGTACCGGCGTCCGAGGTCAGAGCACCTCGAGCCCCTCCATGAGCTCGGTCACGAGCGCGGCGATCGGCGAGCGCTCGGACCGACTGAGGGTCACGTGGGCGAACAGCGGGTGGCCCTTCATCGCCTCGATGACCGCGGCCACGCCGTCGTGCCGACCGACGCGCAGGTTGTCCCGCTGGGCGACGTCGTGCGTGAGGACCACGCGCGAGTTCTGCCCGATCCGGGAGAGCACGGTGAGCAGGACGTTGCGCTCCAGGGACTGCGCCTCGTCGACGATGACGAAGGCGTCGTGCAGGGACCGCCCGCGGATGTGCGTGAGCGGGAGCACCTCGAGCATCCCGCGGTCGATGACCTCCTCGACGACCTCCGTCGAGACGAGCGCTCCGAGGGTGTCGAAGACGGCCTGGGCCCAGGGGTTCATCTTCTCGGTCTCGGATCCCGGGAGGAAGCCGAGCTCCTGCCCGCCCACGGCGTACAGCGGGCGGAAGACCATGATCTTGCGGTGCTGGCGGCGCTCGAGGACGGCCTCGAGCCCCGCGCACAGCGCGAGGGCCGACTTGCCGGTACCCGCGCGCCCGCCGAGCGAGAGGATCCCGACCTCCTCGTCCAGGAGCAGGTCGATCGCGATGCGTTGCTCGGCGCTCCGGCCGTGCACCCCGAAGACGTCGAGGTCCCCCCGGACCAGCCGCAGCTGCTTGTCCGCGGTCACCCGCGCGAGCGCCGAGCCCCTGGCGGAGTGCACGACGGCACCCGTGTGGCACAGCAGCGGCCCGGTGTCCTGGTTGCTCAGGTCGACATCGGCGAGGTCGATGCGCTCGGACTCCCACATGGCGGCCATCTGCTGCTCGGAGACGGTGATCTCGGTCATGCCCGTCCACCCGGAGTCGACGGCGAGCTCTGCCCGGTACTCCTCGGCGGCGAGGCCGACGGCCGAGGCCTTCACGCGCATGGGCAGGTCCTTGGACACCAGGGTCACGTCCTGGCCCTCGTCGGCGAGGTTCTTGGCCACCGCGAGGATGCGGGTGTCGTTGTCCCCGAGGCGGAAGCCCGCCGGGAGCACCATGGGGTCGATGTGGTTGAGCTCGACCCGGAGCGTCCCGCCGAGGGAGCCGACCGGGACGACCTCGTCCAGTCGTCCGTGCTGGACCCGCAGGTCGTCGAGCATGCGCAGCGCGCTGCGGGCGAAGTAGCCGAGCTCGGGGTGGTGGCGCTTGCCCTCGAGCTCCGTGATGACCACCACGGGGAGCACGACGGAGTGCTCAGCGAAGCGCAGGATGGCGCGAGGGTCCGAGATCAGGACCGAGGTGTCCAGCACGTACGTACGGCTCACGAGGACTCCCCTCCGGTGCCGTGGCACCGGGCTGGGCGACGGTCACCGGCACGGAGCCGGGTCCCGCCGGTGCGGTGGGCCCGGTCGACCGGCCGCGAGGCCGGGTCCCGGCCCCCCTCCCGGAGCGCATGCTCCATGGGCTGGCCTCCCGAGGGACGACGGACGCCGTCCGTTGTCGTCGACGCTACGCGCGCGCCTCGCCTGTCCAGCACCGACACGCGCGGGAGCGTGGACGTGTCACGTGATGTTCACCTGGCCGGCGATCGCCTAGCGCCCGAGCCGTCGCTCCCGCGCAGCGTAGGAGCGCAGGGCGCGCAGGAAGTCGACCCGACGGAAGTCGGGCCAGTACGCCTCGCAGAAGTAGAACTCGCTGTGGACGCTCTGCCAGAGCAGGAAACCGCCGAGCCGCTGCTCGCCGGAGGTGCGGATCACCAGGTCGGGATCCGGCTGCCCCGCGGTGTAGAGGTGCTCGGCGATGTGCTCGACGTCGAAGGTCTGCGCGAGCTCCTCGATGGACGTGCCTCGACCCACGTGCTCGCGCAGGACGGAGCGCACGGCCTGCGCGATCTCGTGCCGGCCGCCGTAGCCGATCGCCACGTTGACATGCAGTCCGTCGACCTGCGCCGTCCGTTCCTGCGCCTCGCGCAGCACCTGTGCCGTCGCCGCCGGGAGCAGGTCGAGGGCGCCGACGACCTGCAGCCGCCACTGCCCGGTGTCGGCGAGCTCGGTGACGACGTTCTCGATGATCCGCAGGAGCTCGTCGAGCTCCTCTGCAGGCCGGGCCAGGTTGTCCGTCGAGAGCATCCACAGCGTGACGACGTCGACGCCGACCTCTTGCGACCAGGTGAGCAGCTCGGTGATCTTGTCCGCGCCGCGGCGGTGACCGTGCGAGGTGGTCGCGCCCAGGTTGCGGGCCCAGCGACGGTTGCCGTCGAGGATCACGCCGATGTGCCGCGGCACGGCACTCGCCGGGAGCGCGGCCGCCAGGTGACGCTCGTACAACCCGTAGAGAGGGTTCGGCAGGCGCATGGCACGACCGTACCTCTCTCGCGGCCCGATCCGCGGGACCGGAGCGGCTCGGCGCACCCAGAACCTACGGTACCGTAGGTTGCCTAGGAGGAACCGATGGCACAAGAGCTCGGCGCGGCGATCAAGCCGCGACTCAGAGGCTGGATCCATGCAGGCATGGCGCCCCTGGCGATCGCCGGGGCGATCGTCCTCGTCTCGCTCGCACCCACCACCTCGGGGAAGGTCTCCAGCGCCGTCTTCGGCGCGGCCTCGATCCTGCTCTTCGGGATCAGCGCCGTGTACCACCGGGGCAACTGGTCGGTCCGCACCACGGCCGTGCTCCGCCGGCTCGACCACACGAACATCTTCCTGGTGATCGCCGGGACCTACACGCCGCTCGCCGTCGTGCTGCTCGACGGCTCCGCGCGGCGCACGATCCTCCTCGTCGTCTGGGCCGGTGCGCTCGCCGGTCTCCTGGCGAGGGTGTTCTGGCTCGGTGCCCCGCGGTGGTTCTACACGCCCGTCTACGTCGCACTCGGCTGGGTGGCCGTCTGGCAGATGCCGACGTTCTGGAGCGGCAGCCCCCAGGGCCCGGCGATCGTCTGGCTGGTCGCCGGCGGCGGGCTCGCCTACACGATCGGGGCCGTCGTCTACGGCACCAGGCGACCCAATCCCAGTCCGCGCTGGTTCGGCTTCCACGAGGTGTTCCACAGCCTCACGGTGATCGGCTTCATCTGCCACTACATCGCCGTGAGCATCGCGGTCTACCACGCCTGAGCGCGCCCTCTCAGGGGCTCAGTCCCGTGGCACCGTCCGGTAGCGGCGGTTGACCAGGCTCGGGTTGGCCGCGCGCACCGCAGCGAGCACGGCGGGGTCGACGTCGCCGAGGACCGACCGCTGCCCTCGTCCGAGCGCCTCGCCCAGCACCCGTCCTGCCGGGTCGACGAGGATCGGGTCCCCCGTCACCCCGGGTCCGTCCATCGGCACCCCGAGCACGTAGGCGGTGTTCTCGATCGCCCTGGCGCGGAGCAGCGTGCGCCAGTGGTCCGCCTTGCCCTCCCCCGCCGCCCAGGCGGCAGGCACCACGATCAGACCCGCCCCGGCGTCGATCAACCGGCGGGCCGCCTCGGGGAAGCGCAGGTCGTAGCAGGTGATCACCCCGACGGCGATGCCGTCGACCGGGACGACGAGGGGCGCGACCGTGGGGTCCCCGCCCACGAACCGGTCCGACTCCCGCTGGCCGAAGGCGTCGTACAGGTGGACCTTGCGGTAGCTCCCGAGCAGCCCTTGCGGCCCGACGGCGACGACGAGGTTCACCGCGCGGTCGGGGACCTCGGCCGCGACGACGGTGCCCGCCAGCACCACGAGCGACCGTGCCGCCGCGACCTCGGCGAGCGCCTGGACGAAGGGTCCGTCCGGCGCCTCGGCCTGAGCAGGCCCGACCCCGCGAGGGTCGAAGCAGGCCGCGTACTCGGGCAGCACCACGAGCCGAGCGCCGTCGTCGGCGGCCTCGTGCACGGCACGGACGGCCGCCGCACGGTTGGCGTCGGCGTCCAGGGTGGACCTGAGGGCGAGCCCTGCGACCCGGAGTGACATCAGGGGCTCTCGGGCGACCGGTCCGCGTCACCGCGTCCCGCCTCGGCCGCCCTCTCCACCTCGGCGCGGTGCTCGATCCGCCGGATCTTGCCCGACATCGACCGGAACAGCGGGATGCACAGCAGGACGATCGCGAACACCACGACGAAGCCGAGCAGGCCGGGGCTCACGTCGTTG
>NZ_JBFHHB010000233.1:0-5056 GCF_041597215.1 Actinotalea sp. | reverse complement strand
CTGCCGCGACGGGCCCGCGCCAGTCGCACAGGATCGGGCGCCGTCCACGGGCGGAGACCGTGCCCCGCCCATCGGCCCGATCGCCGCGGGCCCGGCCCGGTCAGGAGCAGCGGACCTAGCGCTCGAGCAGCAGCCACCGGACCTCTTGACCGCGATTCATCGATCCTTGCCCACACCACGGCACCCGGCGTCACGATACTGATAGCCCGCATCGACCGGGCGGGAGGATCGGAGCCGACATGACCGGGGCCCGGTCCGACTTCGCCGATCCACCCGGCGTCGGCCTGGGGCGGGATGGCTTAGCGGAGGTGCTGCAAGGAGTACAGGACACTCATCGCCACGTGCTTGACGCCGTCCTCGTTCCCGGTGACCACGACGCCCGCGACGCGCCCGTAGTACAGGTACTGCCCCGCGTCGTTGAGCCGACCGGACAGGGAGTACAGCCGCTCGACGACGCGGGTGCAGACGCTGGACTTGTCGCCCAGCCAGATCGGCGCGCCCAGGATGAGGATGTCCGCGGCGAGGACCCGCTCGGCCAGCTGCGGCCAGTCGTCCCGATCCCAGCCGTGCTCGGTCATGTCCGGCTGCACCCCCGGTGCGAGGTCGTGGTCGACGGCGCGGATCTCATCGACGGTCACCCCGTGCGCGCGCATGATCGCAGCGCTGACGTCCATCAGGCCCTGGGTGTGCGAGATCTCGGGGGACCGCTTGAGGGTGCAGTTGACGAACGCGGCGCGCAGCTGCGAGAAGTCCCGGACCGGTCCGTCCACGGTCGGGCCCGGATCTCGACGCCGCGCCAGAACGCGACGTGCCCGGCGATCTGGCGAGCCGCCGACGTCGGCTCTGGATACTCCCAACCGACCGCTTCGCCGGCCCGTCCCGCGCCGGAGACGGACCAGTACCGCGCCTCGCCCTTCCACGGGCAGACGCTCCGACGGTCCGACCGCTCCAGCTCGTCCCACCGCACCGCGTCCGGCGGGAAGTAGTGGTTGCCCTCGACCACGACCGTCTCGTCGCTCTCGGCCAGGACCGTGCCGTTCCAGATGGCGCGCATGGGGCGTCCCTTCTCTCCGGGTGCAGGGCTGACGGAACCCGCCGCCGTCCGCGGTGATTCCGCCCGTGTCACGGCTCCCGGCGGGCGACGACGATCTTCAGCGGCAGCGGCCAGGAGTCGGTGAGCCACCGCTCCCAGGAGGTGCGGAGCCCACCCTCACTCGTCCTGCTCGGCAAGCGTGTCGGCGAACTGCCGCAGCCGCGCGACGGCGGCCTCGTCTGCCTCGTCCGAGTGGGGGGCGGTGGCGCTGATGGCGACCTTGATGGACTCGTAGGTCTGGGCCTCCAGCCCGCAGCGGCGGCAGGTCTCCAGGTGTTCGGCGACCATCGAGGCCCGCACGATGTCGAGCTCGCCGTCGAGGTAGTGCTGCAGGAACCGTGCTGCACGGTGGCAGTCGGAACGGGCGAACGCCTTCAGGACCATCACATGCCACCTTTCCGCGGGGCGATGCCCGCGACGTCCAACCGGTCGCGCATGCGGGCCCGGGCCCGGTGCAGCCGGCTCATGACCGTGCCGCGGGGAACCCCGAGCACGTCGGCCGCCTCCTGGTAGGACAGCCCCTCGATGTCCACGAGGTTCACCACCGCTCGGTGCTTGTCCGGCAGGGCGCGCAGGGCGTCGGCGACCACGGCCTCGAACTGCTCGCTGAACGCTACCTCCTCCGCGGACGCCGCGGACGGTCCGGTGTTCTCCAGGTCCCGCTGGACGGACTCCCCGTCACGCAGCAGGACCGGGCGGCGCACCCGGACCCGGTTCAGGTGCGCCCGACGCAGAATCGTCAGCAGCCACGCCCGCGGGTGGGCCCCGTCGAACCGGTCCGCGGCTCGGAACGCCCGCACCAGCGTGTCCTGCACGAGGTCCTCCGCGTCGGCCTTCTGCCCGGTCAGGGACAGCGCGACCCGGTACAGCACCGGGATCTCGGGCACGACCCACCGCTCGAACGCCACGTGCTGGGCCCGCTCCCGGGTCCGGGCGTGCTCGTCGTCGTCGCGTGCCGTATGCGTCACACCGGGGGAACCCGTCGCCCCGCGGAGAGATTCCCCGTCCCGCCGCGGAATCCGGGCTGGCGTCGACGGGTTCCACGGCGATGAACCTGCTTCGGCACCGCCGGCTGCGTCGCCGCCTCGTGCCCTACCTCGACGGTGAGCTGGACGCCGGGCCCGCCGGGGAGGTCGCCGCTCACCTGCGGGACTGCTGGGGCTGCAGCGGCGACGCCGAAACCAACCGCCTGATCCGCGCCGCGCTGCGCCACATGGGCGCGGACGGGACCGTCTCTCTCCCGGTGGTGCGGCTGCAGCGGTTCGCCGGACGGCTCGCCCACGGGTAGGCCGGCGAAGCCCAGCGGGTCCGAATCGCAACACCCGACGCCGCAGCGATCGCAGAGCGGTGGAAGCGGGCCGGGCCCCAGCGGGGTTCCGCAGCCGAACGAGCCGCACCGGCTCACCGAACCAAGGAGGGCACCATGGGGACGCAGACACCGATGCGGGGGACGGCACGAGGCGCGACAGGCCGGTCAGGTCTGATCCGATCGGGCGTGCGCGGGGCGGTGGGCGGCGCGGTCGCCGGTGCCGTGTTCGGCGCCCTGAACATGTGGTTCGCACACAGCCAGGGGAGGCCAGCGGACATGCCTCTGCAGATGATCGCGACGATCGTCCAGGGGGAGGAGGCCTTGGCCGCCGGGACCGCGAGCCCGGCGCTCGGCCTGGTCGTGCACATGGTGCTCTCGATGGCGTTCGGCGGCGGGCTGGCGCTGCTCGTGACACGCGTCAGCTCCGACGCCGCACGGGCGGCTGTCGGCCTGGCATACGGGGTCGCGCTCTACCTGGTGAACTTCCTGGTGATCGCCCCGATCGCCTTCCCGGTCTTCCGGGACGCCAACCAGCCGCTCGAGGTCGCCACACACCTGATCTTCGGCGCCGTTGCCGTGCTGTTCGTCATGGGCCGCGGCGGTGCACGGTTGCACTGACCGTGCACGTGCCGTTCCGCCCGTACCGACCAGCCGGGTCCCGAAGGGCCCGGACCGGGGAGCAGTCATGGAGTCGTTCGACATCATCGTCATCGGGATGGGCCCAGGGGGTGAGCACGTCGCCGGGACGTTGGCCGAACGGGGGCTACGGGTCCTGGGGGTGGAGCGGCAGCTGGTCGGGGGTGAGTGCCCGTACTGGGGGTGCATCCCGTCCAAGATGATGAGCCGGGCCGCGAACGCACTGGCCGAGGCCCGCCGGGTCGAAGGGCTGGCTGGCAGCGTCGGTGACGTGGTCCCGGACTGGGGGCCGGTGGCGCGCCGCATACGCGAGGAGGCGACGGACGACTGGGACGACCAGGTCGCCGTGGACCGGTTCGTCGGCAAGGGCGGAACGTTCGTGCGCGGTACCGGCCGGATCGTCGCACCGGGTCAGGTCGATGTGGACGGCACGGTCTACGCCGCGACCCGCGGGATCGTCGTCGCGACGGGGACGCGCCCGTCCGTGCCGCCGATCGAGGGCCTGGAGAAGGTGCAGTACTGGACGAACCACGAGGCGGTCGAGGCGACCGAGCTGCCCGACTCGCTGGTGGTGCTGGGCGGTGGGGCGATCGGCTGCGAGCTTGCGCAGGTGATGGTGCGCTTCGGTGTGCAGGTGACCGTGGTGGAGGCCGCGGAGCACCTGCTGCCACTGGAGGAGCCTGAGGCCGGCGAGCTCCTGCGGAACGTGCTCGAGGCGGAGGGCGCGGTGGTGCACACCGGGATGTCCGCCCGGCGCGTGGACCGCGATGGTTCAGGCGTCGTGGTGGTACTCGGCGCCGGCGACGTCGTGCATGCCGAGCGCCTCCTGGTGGCCACCGGCCGACGGGCCGAACCCGCCGCGGTCGGGCTCGATGTCGTCGGGGTCCCGGCGGACGCCCGCACGGCATCGGTGGACGAGTGGTGCCGGGTGAGCGACGGGGTCTGGGCTGTCGGCGACATCACCGGCGAGGGCGCGTTCACGCACGTGGCGATGTATCAGGCGGGCATCGTGATCCGCGACGTGCTGGGTGAGGACGGGGCGACGGCGGACTACCGCGCCCTGCCCAGGGTGACGTTCACCGACCCCGAGGTCGGCGCGGTCGGCCTGACCGAGCGCCAGGCCCGCGAGCGGCTGGAGGAGGTCGCCGTGGGTCGGGCGTCCGTGCCGTCGACCGCACGCGGCTGGATCCACAAGGTCGGCAATGAAGGGACGATCGTCCTCGTCGCCGACGCCGACCGCGGCGTCCTCGTCGGTGCGACCGCGATGGGCCCAGCCGGCGGGGAGGTCGTCGGTGCCCTGACCGTGGCCGTCCACGCACAGGTCCCGATCGAGACGCTCCGCTCCATGATCTACGCCTACCCCACCTTCCATCGGGGCATCGAGGACGCCCTGCGCGACCTCGCCTGACATGGTGCAGCGCATCGGTGACCACGCCCTCATCGGGGACACCCACACCGCGGCGCTCGTCGCCCGCGACGGTTCCATCACTTGGCTGTGCCTGCCCCCGTTCGACAGTCCCGCTGCGTTCGCGTCCCTCCTGGGTGACGAGGACAACGGCCACTGGACCATCGCCCCCCGCGAGGAGGCCGTCGTCACCCGGCGGTACGTGCCCGGGACCCTCGTGCTCGAGACGGAGATGCGCACCTCGACCGGCACCGTACGCATGACCGACTTCGTGCCTCACCGCCACGGGACGCCGACGGTCGTCCGCATCGTCGAGGGGATCGACGGCGAAGTCACGATGCAGGTGTCCTTGTGCATCCGCTTCGACTCGGCCGGTCGTCCTCTCCTGGGAGGAACGGGGCCGGCCCGTACCCGACCCGGGGCCGGCAAACGAGCTCCTCGACGCCACGGTGCGGGAATGGCCGGGCTGGAGCGACCGCCTGCAGACCCAGGGCCCGTGGGCGGACGTCGTCGCACGATCGCTGATCACCCTCAAGGCGCGGACCGATGAGCCGTCCGGCGCCCTCGTAGCGGCACCCACGACGTCCATGCCCGAGCAGCTTGGTGGCCAACG
>NZ_JBFHHB010000232.1:0-5057 GCF_041597215.1 Actinotalea sp. | reverse complement strand
GTGACCAAGCTGGTCAGCCTCGGCGTGCTGGACGGGACCACCGGGTCCTTCGCCCTGCCGCCGGGTCTCGACCTCGGCGAGTTCCCGGTGGTCGACATCTCCGAGGAGCACTTCGACGGCGATCCGAGCCACTCGGGCGACAGCATCGTGCGCGGGATCCTCGGGGCCTGAGCGAGCGGACCCCGCCCCGGGGTCGTCGCCCCCCTCAGCGCCGGCCGTCCTCCCTCGCGTCCCGCTCCGCCGCCCGCGCGAGCATCGCGTTGTACGCCTCGAGCTCGGCGTCTCCGTCACGGTCGGCAGCCCGGTCCGTCCGCCGGGCCGTACGCTCGTCCGCCCTGGTCCAGGCCACCGCCAGGACGATCGCCACCACGAGCATCGGGATCTCGCTGATGCCCCAGACGATCTCCCCGGCGATCCGCTGGTCGTCCAGGGCGGAGGGTCCCCAGGTCCTGCCCAGCAGCCCGAACCAGTCGGGCACGAGCAGCGCGTCGTCCATCATCAGCGCGATCCCGAAGAAGGCGTGGAAGGCCATCGTCGCGAAGAGCAGGACGAGCCGGAGCGGGTAGGCGGGCCGCTTCGGCCCGGGGTCGATCCCGATCAGCCCGTTGAGGAAGAGGTACCCCGCGAGGGAGAAGTGCAGCACCATCCCGACATGCCCGATGTAGGTCTCCAGCGAGTACCGGAACAGCTCGGTGAAGTAGAAGACGTACATCGAACCGGCGAAGTTGACCGCCGCGACGATCGGGAGCGAGAACACCCCTGCCCAGCGTGAGTGCACCAGGCCCAGCAGCCACTCCCGCGGCCCGCGCGAGCCGTCGGTGCGCACCGGGAGGGCGCGGGAGGCGAGCGTCACCGGGGCCGAGAGCACCAGGAAGATCGGCACGATGAGCATGAGCACCATGTGCTCGATCATGTGGGCGCTGAGCAGGACGTGCCCGTAGACGGCCGGGCCGCCGGAGGTCGCCCAGGCGAACACGAGCAGGCCGACGAGTCCGCTGACGGTCCGCCCGAGGGGCCAGGGGTCACCGCGACGCGCGAGCCGGCGGACCCACCGCAGGTAGACCACCGCCGCCGAGAGCGCGGCGAGCGCGAAGAGCAGGTCCCAGCGGAAGCCCGTGAACCACTGGTCGGCCGTCGGTGCGACGGGGAGCTCGTGACCGGTGACGACCTGGGCCGGGCTCAGGACACCCGTCGGGGTGAGATCGGCAGGGGGGTCGGAGGAGGCGAGCGCGACGGCCACGCCCGAGACGGCGCCCATGATCCCCAGCTCGACGACGACGAGCCGCCAGAAGAGCCACGGCGCGCGGCCGGGCGTCGCGGAGACCAGGCGCGGGACGACCGAGCGTCGGTGCACCCAGCCGATCACACCGAGGCCGAGGAGGAGGGCCGTCTTGGCGACGACGAGCAGCCCGTAGGTCGTGCCGAGGTCCGCGAGGGTGTCCATCCGCAACGCGGCGTTGACCACCCCGGACACGGCCACCCCGAGGTAGCTCCAGAGGGCGATCGCGGAGTAGCGGGCGACGGCGGGGGCGAGATCCCGTCCGAGCCGGTGGGCGACCAGCGCGAGCGCACCGAGCCCACCGATCCACACCGCCGCCGCGAGCAGGTGCAGGAACATCGTCGAGATCGCGAGCTCGTGGCTGACGTCACCGGAGGCGTGCCCCGTCTGCGAGAGCAGCGCGAGGGCGGAGGCGGCCAGGAGCCCGGTCCACAGGGCGCCGACCGGGCCGCGCACCAGCAGGGTCGCGACGCTCGTGAGCGCGGCGATCACGACGACGGCGAGCTGGATCCTGCCGAGCGAGATCGAGGTGAGGTAGAGCCCGAGGCCCGGCCCGAAGCTCGGGTCGTCGAGGCGGACGCCGGCCACCGTCCCGTAGGTCAGCACCGCCTCGGCGAGTGCCAGCACGGTCCACGCGGCCGCAGCGTTGGCGGCCACCCGGACGGTCGCGGTCCAGGCGGCACCGTCGGCCACCGTGCGGCCCCCGGTCCGCGGAAGCACGAAGGCCGCGAGGACGAGGGCACCGAGGGTGACGGCGGCCGCGAGCTCGGCGAGGACGGTGACGGTCGGGTCGCCCCACCGGACGAGGGCACCCGCGTCGAGCAGGTCGACCAGTCCTGCCCTGGAGACGACGGTCGCGAGCACGACGGCGATCAGCGCGAGCAGCGCGCCGAAGGGAACCCCCCAGCGGGCGATCCGGAGCGCCCGCGGCTCCGCAGCGGCCGTGGCGCGGCGAGCGGCGGGGCCGGTGGATCCGGGACCCGACGGACGGGCCGGCGTGCGGCGGATGGCGGTGGGCACGTGCTCAGCGTAGGTGGGCCGGCGGGCGGGTGGGCGTGCGGGAGTGCGATCAGGAAGTGGGCCGGCGGGTGGGCCGGCGGGGCAGCCTCGGACAGGAACGATGCAGTCGCTGAAAGTTCCGCTGGGATATCCACGTCATGGGACGTATCTTTGGCCCGTGACCGCTCCCACCACCGCTGCGCCGGCAGCCCCCGCCTTCACGGCGCCCACGCATCGGCAGATCCTCACGATCCTCGGCGGCCTGATGATGGGCATGTTCCTCGCCGCACTGGACCAGACGATCGTCGCCACCGCGATCAGGACCATCGGCGACGAGCTCAACGGGCTCTCCCTGCAGGCCTGGGTGACCACCGCGTACCTGATCACCTCGACGATCTCCACGCCCCTGTACGGCAAGCTCTCCGACATCCACGGTCGCAAGCCGTACTACCTGGCCGCGATCGGCCTGTTCCTCATCGGCTCGCTGCTGGCGGGCACGGCGACCTCGATGTACCAGCTCGCCGTCTTCCGGGCGATCCAGGGACTCGGTGGGGGTGGCCTCATGTCCCTGGCCATCACGATCCTCGGCGACCTGCTCAGCCCCAGGGAGCGCGCCAAGTACCAGGGCTACATCCTCGCGGTCTTCGGCACCTCCTCGGTGCTCGGCCCGATCATCGGCGGGTTCTTCGCCGGGGCCGACAGCGTGCTCGGCATCACCGGATGGCGCTGGATCTTCCTGGTGAACGTCCCCCTCGGGATCGTCGGGATGATCGTCATCGCCAAGGTCCTGCACCTCCCGCCGCTGCAGCGCGTCAGGCACCGCATCGACTGGCAGGGAGCCACGACCCTGGTCATGGCCCTGGTCCCGCTGCTGGTGATCGCCGAGCAGGGCCGCGAATGGGGCTGGGGATCGGGCCGGGCCTGGGCCCTGTACGTCACCGGCGCGGTCGGCATCGTGCTGTTCCTGCTGGCGGAGCGGCACGCGAAGCACGAGGCGCTGCTCCCGTTGCACCTGTTCGCCAACCGGACCTTCGGGGTCGGGGCGCTGGTCAACCTCGTCATCGGCATGGGCATGTTCGGGGCGCTCGCGATGCTCCCGCTCTACCTGCAGATCGCCAAGGGCATGACGCCGACGGGAGCGGGCCTCGCGCTGCTCCCGCTGACGCTCGGCATCATGATCGGCTCGGTCGTCGCGGGCCAGGCGATCGCCCGCACGGGCCGCTACAAGGTCTTCCCGGTCACCGGAACCGCGTTGCTGGTGATCGGTGCCGCGGTCCTCTCCCGGCTGCTCGCGGACTCCTCGCTCCTCCAGGTGAGCTGGCGCTCGGCGATCTTCGGCCTCGGCCTCGGGTTCTGCTTCCAGCCGCTGGTCCTGGCCGTGCAGAACGCCGTCAAGCCGCAGGACATGGGCGTCGCCACGAGCTCCTCGCTGTTCTTCCGTCAGATGGGCGGGACGATCGGCACGGCCGTCTTCCTCTCGATCCTGTTCTCGACCGTCGGCGGCAAGATCAGCACAGCCTTCGCGTCCGCGGCGGGGACGGCCGGCTTCCAGGCCGCCGTGGCGGACCCGGAGGTCCAGGCCGACCCGGCCAACGCACCGGTCCTGGACATGCTCGCCGGCACGGGCAGCGCGCTCTCCCTCGACGACTCCTCGTTCATCGAGAAGCTCGACCCGCGGCTCGCCGCGCCCATCCTCGAGGGCTTCACCGCCGGCGTCGACCTCGTCCTCGTCGTCGCGGCGATCGTGCTGGTCGTCGGCTTCCTGCTGGCCTTCCTGCTGCCCGAGCTGCCGTTGCGCACCACCTCGGGGATCCAGCAGCAGATCGACGACCACGACGAGGCGGTGGCGTCCGCGGCCGCCGCAGCGGGCGCTCCCGCCGCACCCCTGTCACCGGAGCTGGTCGACGGCCAGGCCCCCTCACCCCTGACGGCGGCGGACACCGACGGCCAGGGCCCCCGAGAAGGGGCACGGTAGACTCACTCCCGGCGCTTCCCGGCCGTACGGCTCCGCCTGGCCCCTCGCCCCTTGATCGCACGCGTTGCCGCCTGCACCCCAGTCCAGCCCGTCGCCACCGGCGTCGGCTCCCCGGGGCGCCCGCGCCCCCGATCCCGAGGATGCGTGTGACCTCCACGAGTACCGTCCAGCCCCGCGAGGCCGACCAGGCCCATTCCGTCCGCGCAGCCCTGCGCTCCCCTGCGCGCCTGCGCACCGAGGTCCTCGCAGGTCTCGTCGTCGCCCTCGCGCTGATCCCGGAGGCGATCTCGTTCTCCATCATCGCCGGGGTCGACCCGCGGCTCGGGCTGGTCGCCTCGTTCACGATGGCCGTGACGATCTCGATCGTCGGCGGTCGCCCCGCGATGATCTCCGCTGCGACGGGAGCGATCGCGCTGGTCATCGCCCCGGTGGCGCGCGAGTACGGGATGGACTACTTCCTGGCGACGGTGATCCTGGCAGGGGTCCTGCAGGTGGTGCTCGGCCTGCTCGGCGTGGCGCGGCTCATGCGCTTCATCCCGCGGTCGGTCATGGTGGGCTTCGTCAACGCTCTGGCGATCCTCATCGCGCTCACCCAGCTGCCGCACCTGACGAACGTGCCGTGGGCCGTGTACCTGCTGGTCGCGATCGGCCTGGTGATCCTCTTCGGGCTGCCGCGGCTGACCACGGCCGTTCCCGCTCCCCTCGTCGTCATCGTGCTGCTCACCACGGCCGCCGTCGTCGGGGCGATCTCCGTGCCGACCGTCGGTGACGAGGGCGAGCTTCCCTCGAGCCTGCCCTCGCTGC
>NZ_JBFHHB010000231.1:0-5066 GCF_041597215.1 Actinotalea sp. | reverse complement strand
GTACCCGATCACTCCGTCCACGGAGATCTCCGAGCTCTTCGAGGCCGCTCGTGCCGAGGGAAGCGTGAACGTCTTCGGACGCCATCCCTTCTTCTTCGAGACCGAGGGCGAGCACTCCGCGCAGAGCGGAGCTCTGGGCGCAGCCCTGACCGGAGGCCAGTTCGTCTCCAACGCCTCCTCGAGCCAGGGCATCCTGTACGCCCTCGAGTCGCACTTCGTGACGGTCGGCAAGAAGATCGGCGGGTTCGTCCTCCAGGTCGCGGCACGCGTGGTGTCCAAGCACTCCCTGAACGTCATGGCCGGCCACGACGACGTGTACGCCCTGCTGCCGTCCGGCTACACGATCCTGTTCGGGTCGAACCCGCAGGAGGCGGCCGACCTCGCGGCGATCGCGTACCGCACCTCCGCGCTCAGCCTCATCCCGGTGACGAACGCGATGGACGGGTTCGCCACGAGCCACATGCTCAGCGAGATGGTGCTCCCCGAGCCCGAGCTCCTCAAGACCTACCTCGGTGACCCCTCCGGCATGATCCCCTGCCCGACGGTCGCCCAGTCGCTGCTCTTCGGCGCCAAGGGCCGCGTCGACCAGCTCGTCAGGTGGCTCGCACGGCACAGCGACGACCTGGTCCCCGCCGACCTCGCGGCCCTGCGTGGCTACCTCGAGGGCACGGCCGAGGAGGTCGAGGCCGACTCCGCAGGAGAGCTCATCGCCGAGACCCTGCGGTGGCTGCCGACGGAGCTGCACGCGCCGTGGCGCCGGCAGTGGCTCAACGCGGCGATGCGCGGTACCCGCCAGCTGGTCCCGGCGCTCGTGGACCCGCACAACCCCGGCCTGACCGGCCCGGTGCAGAACCAGCCCGACTTCCAGGCCGGTGCCGTCGACCACCGCACGCACTTCGCCTCCGAGGTCCCGCGTCTGACCCGCCAGGCCATGGCCGAGTACGCCGAGCTCACCGGTCGTGACTACGCACCGGTGATGACCTACGGGGTCGAGGACGCGGACTACGTGATGGTCGGCCTCGGGTCGATCACCGACGACGTCCGGGCCGTGCTGCCCTACCTGCGCGCCCAGGGCCTGAAGGTCGGCGTCGTCTCGGTCAAGATGCTGCAGCCCTTCCCCGAGGCGGAGCTGGTCGCGGCGCTGGCCGGCAAGAAGGCCGTCACGGTCCTGGAGCGCTCGGACCAGACCGCACTGACCAGCCTGGTGACCGGCGCCCTGTTCAAGGCGCGGGCCAACGCCGACGGCGCGACGCACGACGTCCCCGCCCTCGCGACCCTTCCCCGACTCACCACGGCGATCTTCGGGCTCGGCGGGCACGACGTGCAGCCCCGCCACCTCGTCGCCGCGTTCGAGCAGATGGTCGAGGGCTCCGGCGCCCCGTTGATCTACCTCGGCTCGCAGTTCTTCAGCCAGGACCCCTCGCCCGAGATGGCGGAGATCGAGGCGCGGCTGCGCGCCGCCTATCCCGCCACCGAGCACATGGCGTTGCAGACCCGCGAGAACCCCGCGCTGCTCCCACCTTCGGCGATCCGGATCCGCTTCCACTCCGTGGGCGGGTACGGGACCATCGCGACCGGCAAGCTCCTCACCGACATCCTCGGCGGGGTGCTGGGCATGCACTCGAAGTCCGCGCCCAAGTACGGCTCGGAGAAGAGTGGGGCGCCGACCAACTACTACATCACCCTGAGTCCTGAGCCGGTGCTCATCACGAACGCCGAGCTCGAGGACGTGGAGGTCGTCCTCTCGCCCGACCACAAGGCGTTCATCCACACCAACCCGCTCAAGGGTCTCGTCGAGGGTGGCACCTTCATCCTCCAGTCGGACCTCAGCCCCGCGGAGGTGTGGCGCCAGCTCCCGAAGTACGCGCGAGCGACGATCCGCGAGCGGCACATCCGCTTCTTCGTCGTCGACGCCTTCGGGGTCGCGAAGAAGCACGCCCCGACGCCGGAGCTCGAGCTGCGCATGATGGGCATCGCGTTCATCGGTGCCGTTGCCGGGCACGTGGACCGCGTCTCCGAGGGAGCATCGATCGAGGCGATCCGGGAGAAGGTCCGGGCGCAGATCACCAAGAAGTTCGGCTCCAAGGGAGTCGCGGTCGTCGAGGGCAACATGGCCGTCATCCACGACGGGATCGACGCGACGCAGGCCGTCGACTACGACACCGCCGAGCTGCTGGCGATCGACGACGAGGAGTCACCGCGCCGGCTCGCCCGCCCGGTCTCGGTGTCCGCCGACATGTGCACCTCGAGCACGGCCGCCACCGCGAGCGCGCTCTTCGACCCCGCGTACTACGAGAACATCGTCGCCCGCCCCTTCCGGGAGGGCACCATCGGCGAGGCGCCGGTCATGCCCGGCACCGGTCTGTTCATGCCGGCAGGCTCGGCCGCGAACAAGGACAAGGGCCTGTTCCGGCGCACGGTGCCGCAGTTCAACCCCGACCTGTGCACCGGATGCCTGGAGTGCGCACTGGTCTGCCCGGACGCCGCCATCCCGAACACCGTGCACGAGCTCCCCGACCTCCTGCTGACCGCGATCGACCAGGTGGACGCACCGGAGGCGCAGCGCGCCCTGCTGCGCTCGAAGGTCTACGCGATCTCCGAGACGGTGCGCGAGACCTACCGCGCCGGCCAGAGCGAGTTCCGGTTCCACGAGCTCGTCGGTCAGGCGGGGCACTCCGTCGACCCGGGCAACGCGACCTTCCGCCGGACCGTCGACGCCCTCGTCGGGGTGCTCGCCGACTACCCGGTCGCCAGGACGCGCCCGTACTTCGACGCGATGGAGAAGGCAGTACCGGGATCCGGCGGGATGTTCACGGCGACGATCGACCCGTGGAAGTGCACGGGATGCCTGGAGTGCACGGAGGTGTGCGGGCCGGGGGCACTGACCCCCGTCGTCCAGGACGACGACGTGCTCACCTCCTTGCAGGACCGCTTCGCGCTGATGTCCGCTGCGCCCAACACCCCGGCGAAGTACTTCGCCGGATCCACGACGGCGGGTGGGGACCTCAAGCGGCTCCTCCTCGACCACGACAACTACTACTCCACGACAGGTGGTCACGGCGCATGCCGCGGCTGCGGGGAGGTCACCGCGATCCGGCTCGTCATGTCGATGAGCCACGCCCTCGGCGACGAGCGTCGCCGCACCCACCAGGCCAGCCTGGAGTCCCTGCTCTCCCGGATGCAGGACAAGCTGGCGGGCCTCCCGGAGACGGCGACCGAGCGGCGCGAGCGCATCGAGGGACTCATCGGGACCCTCGAGCACCGGCTCTACCTGATGGAGAGCGGACCGACCGGCAACGGCCCGGCGCAGACGATCATCGCCAACTCCACCGGGTGCTCGAGCGTCTACGCCTCGACGATGCCCTACAACTCCTACCTCGACCCGTGGGTCAACAGTCTCTTCCAGGACGCCCAGCCCCTGGCCAAGGGCATCTTCGAGGGTGTCGCCGCGGCACTGGTCGCGGACATGCGCGCGCAGCGGATCGCCGAGCTCGAGCTGGAGGACGCCTACGACCCGGCCGTGCACGACGCCGCGCTCCGCCGACTCACCTGGGAGCGGCTCACCCCGGACGAGCTCTCCCTCATGCCGACGATCATGACGATCGGCGGAGACGGGGCGAGCTACGACATCGGGTTCGGCGCCATGTCGCGGGTCCTGGCGAGCCAGACGCCCATCAAGGTCATGGTGCTCAACTCGGGTGCGTACTCGAACACGGGCGGGCAGGCCTCGACGGCGAGCTTCACCGGTCAGGACTCGGACCTCTCCCGCTTCGGCGGCGCGCACGACGGCAAGCACGAGTCCCGCAAGGAGCTCGGGCTGCTCGCCTCCTTCCACCCGAACGTCTACGTCGCCGCGACGTCGACCGCGCTGCACGGGCACTTCCTCAAGTGCAGCATGGACTTCCTCGAGTACGGCACGGCGCCGGCGGTGATGGACGTCTACACCCCGTGCGGTTCGGAGAACGGGATCGCCGAGGCCGCCTCGGCCGCTCGGTCGCGGTTGGCGGTCGAGTCGCGGATGGCGCCGTTGTTCGTGCACGATCCACGCAAGGGTGAGCACCTGCACGACTGGTTCTCCCTCGACGGCAACCCCGACCCCGGCAAGACCTGGACCACGAGCACCCTGGAGTACCTCGACGAGGACGGGCAGCCTCAGCTGCTCACCACCGCGCTGACGCCTGCGGAGTTCGCCCTCGGGGAGGTCCGCTTCACCAAGCAGTTCACCCGGATGGACCCGGCGCTCGAGGACCGTGCGGTCCCCATCGCCGAGTACGTCGAGCTGCCGAGGGCCGAGCGCGGCGATCGTGTCCCCTTCGTGTACGCGACCGACGACGACCGGCACCTGATCAAGGTCGCCTGCTCCACGCAGGTCGTGGCGCTCGTCGAGGACCGTCGCCGCTACTGGCAGGTGCTCCAGTACCTGTCCGGTGGTCACGAGGCCGAGCTCTCGGCGCTGCACCGCGACGACCTCGAGGCGCTCCAGGCCCGGTACGACGAGGCGATGTCCCGTCGCGAGTCCTCCCTCGACGACATCGTCACCGCGATGACAGCGCTCGCCACCTCCAGTGCGGCGCCGGTGGGCCTCGGGTCGACGATCTCCACCCGGCCCGCGGTGGCGGGCAACGGCGCCGCGGCCGCTCCGGCAGCGGCGGCGGGTGCCGTCGCGGTGGCGGACCGGGCGGTCTGGCTCGATCCCGCCGACCAGGCCCGCTGCACGGACTGCGGGACCTGCTACCAGGAGCTCCCGCAGATCTTCGAGAAGGCGACGGTGATGATCGACGGGAGTGCCAAGGTGATCGCCCGGATGATCCCCGGGGCGCTCGACCGGCTCGAGGTCACACCGGAGATCCAGGCGAGGATCGACCGGGTCCGCGCGACCTGCGACGCGGAGATCATCAAGTGAGCACCCAGGCACCCGTCCCCGGGGCGGCGGCGAGCAGGGACGAGCTGCGCCGGTACCTCGACGCCTCGACGACGCTCGAGGCGAGCCGCACCGAGGTGGACGAGCTCAAGGGCTCGGCGGCCGTCGAGCAGTACGAGCAGCAGCTCGAGCTGCTGCGCAGGCG
>NZ_JBFHHB010000230.1:0-5078 GCF_041597215.1 Actinotalea sp. | reverse complement strand
GGCAACTTCCCAATCATACCTGGCCCGATCCACCCCGTCAAACCCACGAACTCGGTCCAACCCGGTGAACAGACCTCTGGCACACCAATCAGACGCCGAAGCGCCTAAGAAGACTACCAGGGTGGTCGACCCGCGAAACCGGCCCGCCAGCAGGTAACCTGCCGGCCCGTCCGTTTCTCCCGTCGGGGCAACGAGGTAGAACACTACGCACGAGCCCACACACCGTCAAATCCACCCCACCCGACACGCCCGAACACCCCCACAACCACCCCTGACCAGCACAAACGCCGGAGAGATCGCGCCAGGGAGCAGCCCGCGCGGCCCCTGCCCGCTCGGTAGGGTGCGGCCATGCGCGTGACCTACGGCACTCACCCCGACCAGGTAGCCGATGTCGTCCTCCCGGAGAGCGGGGCGGCGCCCGCGCCGATGGTCATCCTGCTGCACGGCGGGTTCTGGCGGTCCGTCTACGACCGTCACCACCTGGCCGGCGTCGCACAGGCGCTCGCCGATGCCGGCTACTGCGTGGTGAACGCCGAGTACCGACGGGTGGGAGACGGAGGAGGGTGGCCCGGCACGTTCCACGACGTCGCGCTGGCCGTGGACTCGCTCCCGGGTCTGGTCGCGGCGACGTTCCCCGGTCGTGCCGACGCCGAGGCCGTCGTGCTGCTCGGGCACTCCGCGGGCGGTCACCTGGCCCTGTGGGCCGCAGTGCGCGGGCAGCTGGCCGACCAGGCCCCGGGAACGGCGCCGACCACCTCGTGGGTCGCTGCGCTCCCGGGGGTGACGGGCGTCGTCGCGCTGGCACCCGTGTGCGACCTCGGCTCCGCACATCGGCTCAACAGCGGCAACGGAGCCGTGGCGGCACTGCTCGGCGGCACCCCTGACGAGGTACCGGAGCGATTCGCGCAGGCCGACCCCGCTGCGCTCGGGAGGCCGCCGGTGCCGACCGTCGTCGTGCACGGGGAGGACGACGTCCTTCTGCCCGTGGAGGTCGCCCGTACTTGGTGCTCGGCGACGGGCACCCCTCTGGTGGAGGTGCCCGGGGCCGGGCACTTCGAGCTGATCGACCCGGGGTCGGCCGCCTGGCCGCAGGTGCTCGACGCCCTCGCAGCAGTGCTGTCCCGCTAGCAGCCGCTCGACCGCCGTCGGCGTACCCCGCGGCAGACCCCGCGGCAGGGTCCGCCGGTGCGTTCGCTCAGCCGGCCGGACGTCCTCGCCTCAGCTCCCGGTCCACGTCAGCGTCGGTGATCGGCCGGCGTCCGAGGACCTCCCAGGCGTTGAGCACGAGACCGATCCCCCACCCGCCGAGGACCCACGCCGGCCAGAGGTAGCCCTGCGGTGAGGTCATCCACCAGACCAGGACGAGGAACGCGTTGACCACGAGGTACGCGACCGCGTGGGTGGACAGGTCGCGACGCGCCTGGACCCGCTTGCGCGCGAGGTGCCGCTGCTCGTCGTACGGGGGCTGGTAGGGAGTGGTCATCGGATGCTCCGGCTCGCTCGACGATGCACGGGACCGGTAGGTCCCGCGACGCGTCCGGCCCGGGGGACGGACGCGTCCTTCCCCGACATTCTCGTCCCGTGCCCCGCCCCGGGGGTAGGGCCGGTGCCGATCGGTCCATGCCCCGACTCCGCGGGGAGGACACGCTGGAGCGACCTCGTCCTGGGGCGATCGGGTCGGCCGAACTGCGGTGCCCGACCCGTCTCCGGTACTGGTGCCGCGCGATCGGCAGTGCCATATTTCTGCCGTGGGAATCAGGGGAAAACCCGCACGCACTGCCGGCTCCGATGACGGGCCAGGATTCGCGCGTACGGCTGCGTTGACGGATGGCGTCGTCGCGATCGCGATGACGCTCCTCGTGCTCCCCTTGGTGGAGTCCTCCAGCGAGGTCGATGCCAGGCACCCGTTCGCGTACGTGGGGGCGCACAGCGGCCTCCTGCTCTCCTTCGTCATCAGCTTCCTCGTGATCCACGCGTTCTGGACCGCGCACGGGTCCGCCGTCCGACGCCTGCACGACTCCCCCGTCGACGTCGCTGCCCTGGGCCCGCTGACGATGGCCTGGCTGCTGGTGGTCGTCTTCCTCCCGTTCCCCACAGCCGTCGTCGGCCGGGACCTGACGACGTCCTCCGCCTCGGCGTACATCGGCACGATGGTCGTGCTCTCCGCGCTCACGTCCGCGATCACGACCGCCGTGGAGCGCCGGCTCGGGGGCACGAACCGCATCGCGTGGACGTGGGCGACGACCGCCGTCTTCGGGATCTGCGCCCTCCTGAGCCTCGTCGACGCGGAGCTGGGCCTGTTCGCCCTGCTCTCCCTCGCCGCGCTCCGGGTGGTCGAGGTCCGTCGCCGAGGCCGCGCCCCCGCGGCACCGGGCTGACCAACCCCGCTCTCTTCTCACGTTCAGCATCGGAAGTCGAGGAGCATCGCCATGACCGGATCCGCACCCTCCTCCGCGCGCCTGCACGAGGTGACAGCAGTGCCCTGGTGGGCCGGGCGGCCGCGACCGGTCGTCGCCGCCGCGGCCCTCGTCGGGGCCCCCGTGCTCGTGACCGTTGGCATCGGGCTCGTCGGCGCCGCCGCCGGCGACGGGAGCGACGCCTCCCAGCTCAGGTGGCGCCTGCTCGCCGTGCTCGTCGTGGCCGCCGCTGCGCTGCTCGTCGTGGCGCGCGCCCACGCGTGGGAACGCACCGGGGCGGCCGGGCCGGCGAGCTGGCGCCGGCCGGGGCTCCTCGCCGTGCCCGCGCTCGTCGCCCTCGCACCCCTCGTCACGGGGGTGGACCTCCCTGGCACAGGGACGCTCGCCGTACTCCTCGCGGGCTATGTCGCGACGGGGGTCTTCGAGGAGATCTGGCACAGGGGCGTCGTCCTCGACACGCTGCGCTCGCTCGGGCTGCGGCGCTCGGCAGTGATCGGCGGAGCGCTGTTCGCGGTGAGCCACCTGGCGAACATCGCCTTCGGGCAGTCGCCGGCCGTGTCGCTGGCGCAGGCCGTGGGGGCCTTCTGCTTCGGGGTCGGATTCAGCGTGCTCCGCTGGCGCACGCACGCCATCTGGCTCCTCGCCGGTGTGCACGCGGTCGGCGACCTCATGTTCAAGATCACGAACCTGCACGGGGGAGCGCTCTGGGGGTTCCTCGTCGGCCACGACATCGCCATGCTCGCCTGGGGCCTGTGGTGCCTGCGCGGGGCAGCGGACGAGGTCAGCGCCTGAGCAGCAGGACCCCGCCGACCGCGGGCTCCAGCCGCACGGCCGACAGGTCGTCGACGACCAGGTCCGCCTCGACGATCCCGGCGCCGAGAGTCGTCCGCAGGCCAAGGGTCGTCGCTCCGGACGCGCGACCTGAGGCGAGCCCGGCCGCCGCGTCCTCGACCACCAGGCAGTCGGCGGCGGCGACCCCGAGCGCACGCGCAGCGGTGAGGTAGGGCTCGGGGTCGGGCTTGCCGTGCTCGACGTCGTCGGCCGTGATCACGACGGCCGGCACGTCGACCCCGGCGGCGGCGAGGCGCGCCCGGGCCAGCACCCTGCTCCCCGAGGTGACGATCGCGCAGCGCCCGGTGGGCACGAGTGCCGCGAGCGCCTCCGCGGCGCCCGGGAGGGCTTCGACGCCCTCGGTGTCCGAGGACTCGAGCTCGACGATGCGCTCGTGCGCCGTCTCCCGCTCGTCCGCCGAACGATCCGGGAGCAGTCGCTCGAGGATCGCTCGCGCCGTCATGCCGTGGTAGGCGAAGAAGCGCTCGGCCGGGATCGCGTACTCCACGGCGAGCCGGTCCCATGACCGCTCGACCGCCGCCGTCGAGGAGAGCAGTGTGCCGTCGAGGTCGAACAGCACGGCGGCGTACGGCCCCCGCTCCGCGCTCACTCGGCGCTCACTCGGCGCTCACGCCCGGCGCCCGACGCGCCGTGGCGCGACGAGGTCGATGTCGAGCCATGACGAGTCGGCCTCCGCCGCGAGGTCACCTGCCCAGTCCGCGGGAAGGACGGCGAGCCGCCCTGGTCCGACGGGCGCGTCGAGGCCGGCGATGCGCACCTGGCCGCTCATGACGAGCACGACCCGCGCGACGGGGCGCGGCTCCACGCGGACGGTCCGCGACGCCTCGGCGCGCTGCCGACTGATCGTGTAGTGGTCGGTGTCGACCAGGAGTCCCTCGTTGCTCACCGTTGCAGGAGGGTCCACGTTGAGCGCCCACTGCGAGCGGATCGCCTCGAGCCCCAGCTCGACCTGCAGCTCACGCGGGGCCCTGCCGTACTCGTCCACCCAGTCGTACAGCCGGAAGGTCGTGTCCGAGGGGGTCTGGACCTCGGCGACCAGGACCCCTGCGCCCACCGCGTGGATCAGGCCGGCGGGGACGTGGTGCACGTCACCGACCCGGGCCGGGACCCAGCCGAGCAGCCCCGGGAGGGCGGACGTGCCCATGGCCGCCTCGATCTGGTCCAGTGTCACGCCGGGGCGCACCCCGAGGAACAGCCCGGCACCGGGCTCGGCGGCGATGACCACCCAGGACTCCGTCTTGAGATGGATCCCTGGGTGCCGGGCGACCTGCTCGGCCGGCGGGTGGACCTGGACCGACAGGTGCTCGCGGGCGTCGAGGTGCTTGACGAGGAGCGGGAAGCGCCGGGCCTCGGCGTGGTCCCGGCCCAGCAGGGCGGCGGCGGAGTCGGCCACGACCTCCCGGAGGCTCCGGCCCGCCATCGCGCCCCCGACGATCCTGCTGACCGGGTCCGGGACGGGGGTCATCTCCGCGTCGAGGTCCGCCAGGTCCCAGGACTCGCCGATGTCGACCCCGTCAGGAAGGGCACGCCCCAGGTCACCGAGACGGCGACCGCCCCAGGGCTTGGGAACCAGCAGGGGCTCCAGGAGGAGCGGGGGAAGTGTCGTCATGAGAGGTCCTCGTTCATGGACGGTGCGGCCGCGGCCGGGCGGCTCGCGGCGAGGTCGGCCGCCATCGTCAGTGCGCCGACCGCGCCGGCCCGCCCACCGAGCCCGGGGAGGGACAGGAAGTCGCTGGCGGGGTCCGAGGCCGGGTGGGCGCCGAGAGCGCCACCGAGCAGCGCCGCCGCCTGGACCCTGACGGCGTCGAG
>NZ_JBFHHB010000229.1:0-5094 GCF_041597215.1 Actinotalea sp. | reverse complement strand
GTAGTCCAGGATCACGGACCCTCCGGTGCCGCCGGGGAGCCAGGAGAAGGTGATCACCCCGTTCGCGGCGACCACGGCGGGCTGGAGGGACGGTGCCTGCGGCACGGTGAGCGTCGTCCCGGACGCCGTCGACGCGGGCCCGACCTCGCCCTTGGAGTTCACGGCCACGACCGAGACGGAGTGCTGACCGCCGGTCAGCGAGGAGAAGACCGTCGAGGTGCCCGTGACGGTCACCGCGGGTCCACCGTCGACGCTGACCCGGTACCCCGTCAGGGGAACGCCTCCCGTGTCGGCGGGGGCCTTCCACGACGCGCTGAGCTCACCGGTGGCCCACGCCGCGCCGGCGCTCGCCGAGTCCACGAGGACCAGGGCGGTGACCGCTCCGGGAGCCGACCAGATCTCGCCGGTCGTCGAGGACCAGGGGGAGGACCCGGCCTTGTTGAGCGCCCGGACGTCGACCGTGTACTCCCGGCCGCGCTCCGCGGGGAAGACGTAGCTCGTCGAGGACCCGGAGACGGACGCGCTCACTCCGTCGACCCGTACCTCGTAGGTGGTGACGGGGTCGCCGTTCGCGGCGGGGGCGCTCCAGCCGACGTCGATCTGGTAGACCCCGCTGCCGACCGCCGTCCGGCTCGCGAGCACCGAGCCCGGAGCATCCGGCGCTGCGGCGGGGACCTGGCCGGCGGACCACGGGCTCCAGTCGCCGGGGTCGGGGGCCGCGTTCTCCGCGCGGACGCGGACCCGGTACTCCGTGCCGTTGGCCAGCCCGGTGAAGGTGAACGAGGTGCTCGTCGTCGTGACGGCAGCGGCACCGGAGGCCGGGGCCGGGCTGATCTCGAGCTGGTACCCGGAGACCGGCGAGCCGGTCGACACGGGAGCCGTCCAGGTCGCCGTCACCGCACCGTTCCCCCAGGTCAGCCCGGGGGTGGCGGGGGCACCGGGGCGCGTGTCCGGCCGCGCGGGACCCGACGCCGGGCTCGGGTCGGAGTCGCCGACGGCGTTCCGGGCGACCACCGTGAAGGTGTACTCGACGTCGTTGGTCAGCCCCGTCACGGTGCAGGTGGTCGAGGCGCACTCGGTCACCCCGCCGCCAGGGGAGGCCGTGACGCGGTAGCCGGTGATCGGCGTGCCGTTCGCCGACGGCGCGTCCCAGGCGAGGACGACGGTCTTGTCGCGGACCTCGGAGATCCTCGGCGCCGTCGGGGTGGACGGCCGACCTCGGACGACGACCGTGACCTGGCCGGAGACCTCACGGTCCGGGTCGGCTGTCACGTCGCGCACCTGGTAGCGCACGATCATCGTCCCGATGAAGCCGGTCGCGGGGCGGATCGACAGCCGCCCGCCCGAGACCGTGACCGTCCCGGCCGTCGCCGGGTCGACGCTCGCCCCGACGACGGACAGCGCCGTGGCGGGATAGGGGTTGAAGGCGTCCTCGAGCACGTCGACCGTGCTCACGACGCCCTCGACGGCGTCGGGGATGGTCCGGTCGACCACCCGGGCGAGAGGACGGGAGCTGGCCACGACCCGGAAGTCGACCTGGCCGACGACCTTCGTCCGCCCCCCGTAGTCGATCGTGAGGCCGACGCCACCGGCCGTCCCCCGCGGAACCGTGGCAGCGGCGGAGACCGTGAGCACGGAGCCGTCCAGCTGGACGGAGAACCCGGTCGGCGCGTCGGTCGTCAGGGCGTAGGTGTAGCCCTGCTCCCCGCTCGGGGTGCTCACCAGCGCGGAGGTGAAGGCCCTGAGGTCCACCTTGACCGACTCGCCGGGACCCACGTCGAGGACCGACGGGGAGAAGGTCGGCGGGTGGTCCTCCGCCGCGACCACCGTGATCGGCAGGGTGAGCACGGCGGTCCGGGCCGTCGCGTCGCCCGGGTCGCCGTCGCTCACGGGAACGCTGATGGAGGCCGGGCCGGCGTAGTTGCGGTCGGCGGTGTACCGCAGCGTGCGCTGGTCGACGACCAGCTCCGACCCGTCCGACTTCGTCGCGGTGACCCGCGACACGTCAGCGATCCGCACCGAGCGACCGGGGGCGACCTGGATCTCCTCGTCGAGCGAGATCTCCAGCGGCACGCCCGCGAGCGCGACGAGGGCCTTGGCGCCCGGACGCAACGTCGGGGGGAAGTCACCGAGCGCGGGGACGGTGATGAAGGCGTAGGAGAAGGCCCCGTTGGCCTCCGGGCTCGTGTTGGTCAGCAGGTACGGGAAGGTGCGCGCCGTCGGTCCGAGGGTCACCACCACGGTCCCGCTCGACGTGACGGTCGCGAACTCCGCGGCAGAGGGGTCGACGGAGACGGTGAGGTCGGACATCGGTCCGCTCGGGTTCTCGGCGACCTCCAGCACGTCGACGTCGACCGACACGGCGTTGAGCGTCTGCGTGGCCGGGACGATGACGTCCCGTGCCACCGGGGGCCGGATGGTCGCCGCCGGGTCGACGGTGACCGTGAGGATCGCGCTGTCGCTCCCGCCGCGGGTGTTCGTCGCGGTGTAGCCGATCTGGATCACCCCTGGCGTCTCCGGGGCGTCGACCACGACGCGGCGACCGTCGACGGAGGCCGAGACGCCGTCCGCGACCTCGAGGACGTCGCTCAGCTCGAGGTCACCGCCGGACATGTCGACGTCGTTGGCCAGGACCCGGACGGAGACCGTGCGACCCGGTCGCACCACGACGTCGTCGTTGCGGGCGACGATCTGCGCGGAGGCGTTCGGCCGTGGGGAGATGCCGACCCGGATCGTCGCGACAGCGCGCTGACCGACCCAGTCCTCGACCGCGTAGGTGAAGGTGTCGGTGCCGAACTCGCCCGGCAGCGCCTCGTACTCGAACCAGTCGGCACCCTGCGTGATCCGCCCCTTGGTCGGCGCGCGGTCCTGACCGAGCAGGAGCACCCCGTCGCCGTCCGCGTCGATCCCCGTCAGCGGGACCGGGATCCGGATGACCTCGCCCTCGAACACCCGCGCGGTGAGGTCGACAGGTCGCGGCGGGGACTTGGACGTCGCGTCGGAGGCGTGCACGGAGACCGTCACCGACGCGGCCGTCGACTGACCGAAGGAGTCCGTCACCTCGAACGTCGCATGCACCGTCATGGGGGTGGACGGCGCCTGGTAGCGCAGCACGTCGCCCGAGACGAACATCAGGCCCTGGCCGGCGCCGAGCGGCTCGACGAGCTCCCGCTCGAGGGTCAGCGGGTCGCCGTCCGGGTCGTAGGCGTTCTCCAGGACCGCGATCGTCACGACCCCTCCCGTGCGGACCGTCGCGGTCACGTCCGGGACGACCGGCGGTTGCTGCCCGGCGGTGGCCTCGATCGGCTTGACGCGGAGCTCACCCGTCGCCGACAGCAACCCGTTGGAGATCGTGTACCGCACCGAGACGGACTCGGTCAGGACCCGGGTGGAGGTGATCCGCGCGAACCGGTGCGCCAGGATGGCGACCTCGACCCCGCTGCCCTCGGGGATGTCCACCGACTGCAGCACCAGGACCCCGCCGTTCGGGTCGACGTCGTTCGCCAGCGGGTCGACGGTCACCTCGCCGCCCGGCGGCAGCAGGGCGACGTCGAGGACCGCCGTCGGCGCCTGCGGCTCCTCCGGCTTCTCCACGACGTCGATCCGCGCGATCCCCGTCGCCTGCTTGGGCGAGGCCGTCACGACGAAGGTCACGTAGTAGGGCCCCGCACGTGCGGCGGTGAAGGTGAACGTGCCCCCGACGAGGTCGGTGGTGATCGTCGTCCCGGCGAGGTCGTCGACCCCGGCGAGGCGGATCGGCTCCTGAGAGGCCGATCGCACGCTCTCGAGCGGCTGCACCACCACCGGCTCGCCGACGTAGGTCACCGCGTGGACGGGGTCGATCAACGGGACGAGCGAGCCCACCGCGCGCACGTCGAGGACGAGGGTGCCCTCGATGGTCTCCCGACCGTCCGAGACGCTCAGCCGCACGGTCTGCCTGCCGAGGGTCGCCCCGTCCGACTGGAAGGTGAGCTCCCCGTCCTGACGGGTACGGACCGTCCCCCCAGCCTCGAGCGAGGCGCCCATGAGCACGAGCTGGTCCCCGTCGGGGTCGAGGAAGTCGGCGAGCACGTCGTAGGTCCCGTAGGCACCGAGCTCGACGTCGAGCTCGCCGACGTAGCGCTGGACCGGGGCGTTGTTCTCGCCGTCGGCCCGCACCGTGAGCGTGACGGTCGCCGTGGACGGAGCGCTGGAGCCTCGCCCGTCGGTGACGGTGTAGGTGAAGGAGGCCGTCCCCGAGGCGTCCGGCGTCGTGACGAGCTGGATCGCCCGGCCGCCGTAGATGGACACCGCCGTCCCGAAGGAGCTCGGCAAGGACTCGAGCTCGGTGATCGCGAGGATGCCGCAGTCGGAGGACACGTCGTTGTCGACGACGGACAGGATGGTCGTGCGGCCGCTGCGCACGCCGTAGTCGTCGTCGTTCGCCTTCGGCGGCCCGGACTGCGCCGTGCACTCGGACTGGAGCGTCTGGACGCTCGGCTGCTCGGCGAGCGCGTCGCCGCCCTGGCTCTCGTCCCTCGGGGTGACGTCGTCCCAGTTCGGCTCACGAGCCCCCGAGTCCTCGGTGGGCGACCAGACGCGCCCCTCGGACACGCTGTTGAGCACGAGGACGTCCCTGTTGACCCGGAAGACCAGCGTGTCGCCAGAGGTCACCGCGTCGAGGTCCTCGACGGTCGAGCCGGCGGGGCAGGACTGCAGGTAGTTGCTCGTCGGCGCCGCCCACGCCGCGTAGCCGCAGCCGTCGAGCCGGACCGGGGCAGCGGGCACGCCGGAGCCGCCGCTCCGCTCCTCGCTCACCGCGCCGCTGCCGAGGTCGACCGAGAGCAGGCCGGTGGTCGTCGCGACGAGGACCGCCGCATCGGCGGGCCCGACCTGCTGGAGCACGAGGTCGGCACCGTAGCCGGCCAGGTCGACGTCGACCGAGGGGGTGCGCACCGTCGTGCCGCTCATGGCGACGAGGGTGCCCCCGACGGCGGTGACCTGGTCGAGGACCCCCGTCCCGCTCAGGGAGCCCTCCTCCACCTGGACGAGCCCTGTCTCCTCGAGGAGGAAGGCCCCGGTCGTCCCGTCGGCCGCGGCGGTGAGCACGAGACC
>NZ_JBFHHB010000228.1:0-5106 GCF_041597215.1 Actinotalea sp. | reverse complement strand
CTACGACGTGATCGAAGTCGGGTACTCGTCGGCCGCTCTGCGCGCGTAGTCGGTCGACGAGGTGCTTGCCTTGCACGACCCCGACGCCGTCGAGTTGCTTGCCGCCGTTGGCCACCTCGCCCCACCACACGACGACGGGTTGGACCCATAGTCGCCGGCCGCACCTGTCGGAGATCTGCTTGCTGAGCGCCGCGGCTTCGGCCTTGGCCTGGCGAATGATTGAGCTCACGTCGCGGTCGAGGTCTTCGTCGTAGTGATGTCTGCCGACGAGTCTCCCGCGATCGTCTTCCTCGAGCCGGTATCCCGACCACTTCGAGTTGAGGCAGAACACTCCGTTGGGGCCGAGGACCACGTGGTCGAAGTTCTTGGATCCATTGGCCAGGTCGTGGAGGACGACCCAGCCTTCGCGTTCCAGGGCTCGCAACTGCTTGGCGGTCTGCTCCTCGCCGTAGGCGCCTTCCTCCCATGACGCGATCGCCAGCGGCGGGGTGCGGCGGAGCATGATCACGATCGCCCCGAGCGCGCCGGCGAAGGCCGCCGTGCTCCACGACTGATCGCCGGGGTACGCGCGCATCAGGCCCCAGAACCCCAGCCAGAGAGCTACCGCGAGCACGACGACGGCGAACCACGCCCAGCGATGCGCTCGCAGCCATCGCTTGCGGAGCTCGGCGTACTTGCGTCGAGCGCGCGACCCAGCGCGCCGCCGCCGCCGCTAGGCCGCAACCTCCGCCGTGAGTCGTTTGCGCACGGATCACTCATCGGCACGCCGCCGTCGGACCTGAGGGCGCGCCAGTGAGATCTGCGGCGACGGCCGCACGGTTGTAGGCGATTGTGCACACCCGTTTGTGAGGGGTCATGAGTCCCCAGCCTCGGCGGCGCCCGGGCCGTTGGCTGGCCATTGCCCTCACCGTGACGGATGACCCCGCGTGTTCGCCGGGTCCGAGGCGAGGGAGAAGTAGATGAGCATCACCTGGCAGCAACCGGCCGACGTCCTGGTCGAGCGGGCGCCCGCCACCTGGCATGGCCTGTGGACCCTGCTCTACGCGGCCGGGCACGCGACGCACACCCTTGCCCTGACCGTGCCGATGATCGAGGGACTCGACCTGACCCTGGCCGCCATGGACCTGCACCAGGCCCGCGAGGAGCTCGAGTGGGTCCACCCCGAGCTGGCCGACCAGGCGCCCGCGGTCTCCCTCGGCCTGCTGCCCGCACGCGACGACGTCGATGCGGCACGGGCCGTGGTCGACCAACTCGTCCTTGCGGCACTCGACCGCATCGCCGACCTCGCACCGACCGGCGACCTCAACTCCCCGGACGAGGCAGCGCTGCTCGCCGCCAACCGCGCCCTGCGCTCGGCACGCACGGTCACTGCCCGGCCATGACTCCGATCACCTACGCCGACCTGCTCACCCAAGCCGGCGGCCACGTCGACCGGGGCATCCGCCAGGCACGGGCTCGAGGCTTCGACACCCGCGACGAGGCACGCGACGCACTAAGTGCGTACCACGGCCTGCTCGCCGCACTGGAGGCACACACGTGGGCGATCATCGGCCCCGCACGGCTGACCGGCGCGTCCACCGGCGCCGACCCGACCGAAAGAGCGGCGGCCGCGATGGCCGACGCCCTGCGCACGGCGACCGGAGCCCGCGACCCTCACCCCTCTCAGCTCACTCCCCCGGTTCACCCCTGGGCCCATGGCGCGCTCGTCCTCCGAGCGGCCAACGACCTGCTCGCCGGCTACCACACACCACTCGGGCGTCCTCGATCTCCCGACGCCGACGCCTGGAGCGACCTCGAGAGCCGCACCGCATCCCTCGCGGCGGTCGCGCGTGTGACGGGGAGCGCCCTCGACGTCGAAGACACCCTCGCGCTCCGCGCCGCGCAGGCCCACCTCTCATGGCGAGAGACCGCACACTGGCTGCCCGGCCTCACCGGAGCGCGCTCCCTGGCCGCGAAGGTCGCTGCCAGCAAGCCGGAGTCGGCGATGCCGAGCCGCCTCTCACGCCTGGGCCTGCTCGGAGAGCCCGTCCGCACCGACACCCCCTTGCATGAGCTCACCGACCGGCTGAAGCGACTACGGCACAGGGCGTGGGACCTGCAGGCCCACCCCGACCACTCGACCGCGACGCTGCGCGACCTGGCCACCCTGGCGACTGCGGTCCATGCCCACGCCGCCGGCCACCAGACCGCACCTGGCGCTGACCCCGCTCGAGGCGCAACCGCCTTGCTCGCTCACGCCCGTGATTGGCAGCGGGTGGCACACGACCTCGCCGACTACCTCTCCACCGGGCCGCCGCACGCCGAGATCCACGCCGACACCCGCGCCGTCCTCGACCTCCTGCGCCAGGTCGCGCCACTCGACGGATTGAGCTCTACCTCAGGCCCAATCAGGCGCGTCGAGGAGGATGCGTCCGTTGCCGCCGCACTCAGAGCAGCCGTCGCAGCGACAGAGCAGATCGGGCAGTGGGCAGGCCACTCGTTCGACCGCCTCGCGGCGCACAGCGAGCTCCGAGTCCGCGCCACGACCCTCTCCAGGCAGCAGGTCACCGACGACCCCGAACTCGCTGCGGCCAAGCTCACCGGTGGCATCGTCGCCGCGCCAGCGCAATGCCTGGCCGAGACCCGAGCCGCCTACACCCAAGCGAACCCGCCCACGGCCGCGTACCTCGCCCACCACCCGACCTCGCCGATCGAGCCATCGATCGAGGCGATGGTCATCGGGCGAAGCCTGTGACTCCAAGGTGGGTGCCCTGCCTCTGCGGCTCCACTTCGGCAACGCTGGCGCAGCTCTCCGATGAGGTCTCGCAGTGCCGGGCGTAGACGGACAGCCTTGCGCGAGCGGCGCACATCTCACGTCGCACATCTGCTGAGGCTGGGACCGGAAGTTCTCGCGGCGTGTGCGCGTTGGGCTGGTAGACGGATTCCTCAGAGGAGTGAGTGGCGAGGACAGGTGAGCGACGTGGCCAAGGCGAACGACTGGAACGCGAAGATCATCGATGAGTTTCGCGCGAATGACGGCAAGGTCGGCGGCCCGTTCGCCGGCGCACCTCTCGCGCTCGTACATCACCGTGGGCGTTCGAGTGGACGCGAGTACATCGCACCGGTGATGTACCTCGCCGAGGACAGCGACCCCGCGACGATCTACGTCTTCGCCTCGAAGGCGGGCGCGCCGACTCACCCGCAGTGGTACCACAACCTCCTCGCGGCCGGTCGCGCCGAGGTCGAGGTCGGCACGCAGACCTACGAAGTCACCGTGACCGAGGTCGTCGGTCCGGATCGCGATCGAGTCTTCGACGAACAGGCCAGGCGCTACCCGGGCTTCGCCGGCTACGCGGAGAAGACCGCGGGAGTCCGCACGATCCCGGTCCTCGCACTGCATCGCCTCTGACTGGCTGGTCCGGATCGGATCGCGCGCCCAACCCTCCGGTCTTTGGACGCGACTCGTCCCCGAACGGTCGAATGGCTGCACCAGCCGAATGCAGCCCGTCGCTGGGCGCCATGCCGCGCTGGCCACTGGGGCGGTCTAGTGCCAGCCGCGCCCTCCGGGTGCCCGATGACCGGTTCGATCTCGTCCGCGTCAAAGGTGACCTCGTGCTGGCGGTCGGGATCGGTCAGGTCGGCCAAGTCCGGGTCGGGCTCCTGCTGCACGCGTCGCGCCACTTCGCCATCGCGCCGGCGCGCTTCTGCTCTTCGCGCTCCCACTTGTCGCGGGCCCGGTCTGCTCCCCGGATGGATGACCGATCCGGGGTGCAGACCGTAGGCCCTGTTGGTGGACGAACGGTTGGGGCATGTGGGGCATGTGGGGCGTGTGGAGCATGTGGGGCACGTGCGGCATAGAGGCGCTGGGCGCGAACTCCACGTCGACGCCAGGTGTTACCGCGTGCGACAGCTCAGGTGGGGGCCACCGTCGAGCTTGAACGAGGTGCGCGCGATGTGCTTGAGCCAGGGGACCTTGCTCGGGAGGAGCGCACCATCGGGCACGCGTCGCAACTCGTGGTGGTGGACGTAGCCACGTGCGGCGTACTCCTCGGCCTTCTCCGCGCTCCACATGTCGATGACGGCATGCACCGTCGGCGGCGAGCGGGTCCGTCGGCTCGCGGACGACGTCATCGCCGCCCAGCGCCGCGAGTTCGCGGAGGTGGACTGGTTTGATCCGGGACATCGGGAAGAATGGACCTGCGACGACGTCAGCCGAGGCTGCTGACCGGCCGGTCCCGTGCTGTGGCCGACCTCTGAACCTCCCGAAGGGCATCCGATGACTACTGTTCTCCGCACGATGGCTGCCGCAGCGGCCCTGGCGCTCGCGATCGCCGGATGCTCGGCGTCCTCGGACGAGGACTCGGCCCGAGAGGCATCGGTCGGGGCCGGGCAAGAGTCGCCGGACGCGATCCTCGCGCCGTACGACCTGGATGGGCTGTCCGGCCGGGAGGTGGTCGACACGCTCGAGGCCATGCCGATCGACCAGCGCCCCGCGGACCTTATGGCGTCGGTGCAGCCGACCGAACTCCTGTTGACGTCCGGGGACATGGAGGCCGCGCTTCCGCTGCCGGACGACGCGTACTACCTTTCCGTCGCCCCGTACGTCGACCAGACGCATCCGTGCGCGATGCATTCCCTGACGACGTGCCGCGGCGAGCTCGGTGGCCAGGACGTCACCGTCGAGGTGCTGGATGATGCGACCGGCGAAATCCTGGTCGACGGGATCCGCACGGCTGCGGACAACGGGTTCATCGGGCTGTGGCTCCCGCGCGACATCGACGCGACGATCACCCTGGAGTACGACGGGAAGAGTGCCGTCACGTCGATCTCGACCGGCGCCGACGCGGAGACGTGCCTGACCACGATGCAACTCCGCTGAGCCCTGATCCGGAGTTGGGGTGGCCCGGCAGGGCTGGGCGTGCCTGCGCGCATGAGCGGCGGATGCTCGTCGCGGGCGTGGACGCAGACCTCAAAGCGACCGCCGCCGGACTGGCGCAAGCGGAGTGCGGTCCCGTCGGTCGCTGATACACGCCGCACGAAACGAGCGCTCCCAAGGAGTGGCGTCCCGGCAGCTCGCGCGACGGATCAAGGCCCCCGTGGACCCGGAGCCCGTACCGCCGCCCGGGT
>NZ_JBFHHB010000227.1:0-5114 GCF_041597215.1 Actinotalea sp. | reverse complement strand
GCGCGCTCGCCGAGCCTCCGGAGGCGCGGGCGGAACCCAGGAGGTCCCCCGCCCTGGTCACGGCGACGAGCCCCGGGAAGGCCTCGACCACGGCTCGTGCCCGAGCGAGGTCCTCGACGACGACCACCTCGGCGAGCAGCGCGGCCACGGCGCCGGCGACACCGGCGGCGGGCTGGACGAGCTGCGTCGCCGGGACGGCATCGGCAGGCAATCCCTCCGGCAGCACGACGGGCGCGCCCTGGGCGCTGCCGACCAGCAAGGAGGCCCGACCGGCGTCGTCCTGGCGCAGCCGCCGGACCGCGTCCACGGCCACCTCCACGGAGGAGACGGCCACGGCGTCGGCGAGCGGGCCGAGCGCCGCCGCGATGGCGTCCTCGTAGCCCGGCTCGACACCCAGGAGTGCGGCGACCGAGCCGAGCATCCCCGACAGGTCGTCCGCTGCGAGGAGCGCCCCTGCGCCGTCCTTGCGCTCGAGGCTCATCTCGAGGGCCTCGACCTTCGCGGTCCAGGTGGCACGTTCCCGCTCGGTGAGCTGCTCGGTCTCGCGCAGTGCGGCCAGCGCCTCCGTCGCGGCGTCCAGGGCGGCGACGGCGGCCTCGTGCTCGGCGTCGAGGCCCTCCTCGCCCTCCTCGACACCCGCGACCTGCGACTCGAGGGCAGCGAAGGAGACCGTGGCCTCGTGGCCCCTGCGCTCGGCCTCGGTGACCGTCTCCCGCAGTCGGCCGATCTCCGCCTCGGTGGCCTCGAGCCGGCTCCGGCGCGCAGCGACCTGACCGGCGAGCCGGGCGAGACCCTCACGACGGTCGGCCGCGGTGCGCTGGAGATCGGCGACGGCCCGCTCGGCCGACTGGGCTGCCTGCTCCAGCTCCGCACGCTGCGCGACAGCCGCCTCGAGCGCCACCCGCGCCATCTCGACCTCGGAGGCGAGCTCGGCCTCCGCCGCGCGGGCGCGCTCTGCCTGGGCCTCGAGGTCCTGGGGGTCACGTCCGGTGCCTCGGTCCTCCTCCGCCGCCCCCAGCAGCCGGCGACGGTCCGCGGCGAGGCTCGCCGTCCCGCGCAGCCGTTCGCGCACCGAGGACAGCCGGTACCAGACCTCACCTGCCTCGGAGAGCTCCGGGGCGGCTGCGGCCGCGCGGGCCTCGAGCTCGGCAGAGGCGGCCCGTGCCGAGGCGAGCTCGGCCTCCACCTCCGCGCGTCGTTCCTTGAGCGCCGTCTCGTCGGCGATCTCCTGCTCGAGGGTCGCCGTGAGCTGGGCGAGGTCGTCGGCGAGCAGGCGGGCCCTGGCGTCACGCAGGTCGACCTGGACGGTCTGCGCCTTGCGGGCGACCTCCGCCTGGCGGCCGAGCGGACCGAGCTGACGACGGATCTCGGTGGTGAGGTCACCGAGCCGCGTGAGGTTGGCCTGCATCGCGTCGAGCTTGCGCAGCGCCTTCTCCTTGCGGCGGCGGTGCTTGAGCACTCCGGCCGCCTCCTCGATGAAGCCGCGCCGGTCCTCCGGGGTCGCGCGCAGCACGGCGTCGAGCTGCCCCTGCCCGACGATCACGTGCATCTCGCGGCCCATGCCGGTGTCCGAGAGGAGCTCCTGGATGTCGAGGAGGCGGCAGGAGGAGCCGTTGATCGCGTACTCGGAGCCGCCGCTGCGGAAGAGCGTGCGGGAGATCGTGACCTCGGAGTAGTCGATCGGCAGCGCACCATCGCTGTTGTCGATCGTCAGGGCGACCTCTGCCCGGCCCAACGGTGGCCGCCCGGAGGTGCCGGCGAAGATGACGTCCTCCATCGAGCCGCCGCGCAGGGACTTGGCGCCCTGCTCACCCATCACCCAGGCCAGCGCGTCCACGACGTTGGACTTGCCGGACCCGTTCGGTCCGACGACGCAGGTGATCCCCGGCTCCAGGTGCAGAGTCGTCGCCGAGGCGAACGACTTGAACCCGCGCAGGGTCAGCGTCTTGAGGTGCACGGGCTGAGCCTAGAGGGGACGCGGAGCGAGGGTCACAGTCCGGGGAACCACAGGGCGATCTCCCGGGCGGCGGAGCCGGCCGAGTCCGACCCGTGCACGAGGTTCTCGGTGACCTCGCGCCCCCGGTCACGCCCGAGATCGCCGCGGATCGTCCCGGGTGCTGCAGAGGTGGGATCGGTGGTCCCGGCGAGCGAGCGGAAGCCCTCGATGACGCGCTGCCCCTCGAAGACGGCTGCCAGCACGGGGCCGGAGCCCATGAACTCGACGAGCGGCCCGAAGAAGGGCTTGCCCTCGTGCTCCGCGTAGTGCGCGGCGAGCAGCTCGGCGTCGGCCGTCCTCAGCTCGGCAGCGACGAGCGCGTACCCCTTGGCCTCGATGCGGCGGAGCACCTCCCCGGTGAGCCCACGAGCCACGGCGTCGGGCTTGACCAGGACGAGGGTGCGTTCCACAGCTGCCATGGCGCAGAGCCTAGTCGTCGGCGGCGAGCCGCTCGGCACGTTCGCGGTCGATCCGTCCGCCCAGCCGCAGACCGGTGACCCACAGCGCGACGAAGATCGCCCCGACGACGAGCATCATCGGCACGGCGAACGCCGTCGCGAGCAGCGCCACCTGCAGCACGGACCCCACGACGTAGCCGCCGGGGCGTCGCAGCACCCCAGCAGCGAGGACGAGTGACAGGACGAGCGCTCCCCCGGCGATGCCCACCACCGCAGGGTCGATCTCGCGCAGCCCGAAGGCGACCAGTGCCGCGAACAGCACGACGAAGGCCTCGAGGACGAGGATCGTCGAGGCGAACTGGCGGCGAGCAGACCGCGCAGCCCCGCTGACGGGCCGCGGTTCCGCGCCGCCCGCCGGCGACGATGCCAGCTCGCCGGTGGCACTCTCCTCAACGGGCGGGACGGCGTCGTCGAACTCTGGTGCGCTCACGCGGGACAGGCTAGCGACCGACCCCGACGGCGTCGCGCTGCCCCTCGTCCAGCAGCACCTGCGCCTCACGGACGGGATCCTCGTCGGTCGGCTCCGCTCGACCGGAGCCCTGCGCCCCGTGCGCATCGGCGGAGGTGACGGCCTCGCCGCGCGTGACCATCCCCGCCTCGGTCGAGAGCGGGACCTCCCGCAGGAACAGCGCGAGCAGGAAGCCGACGGCGACGATCGGCACGAGGTACCAGAACGCCGGGGCGAGCGCCTGGGCGTAGGCCTCGACGATCCCGGAGTGCAGCGGCTCGGGAAGGGAGGCGACCAGCTCCGGGGTGAGCGAGTCGGCGCCGGCTCCCCCGGCGGTGGAGCCCTCGGGCACGACGCTCTCGAGGTTCGCGGCGAGGCGGTTGACGAAGATCGTGCTGAACAAGGCCGTCCCCACGGCGGCCCCGAGCTCCCGGAAGAAGTTGTTCGCGCTGGTCGCGGTCCCGATCTCGTGCGGGTCGACCGAGTTCTGCACCGCCAGGACGACCGTCTGCATCACCAGGCCGAGGCCGAACCCGAGAGCGAAGATCATCGCGCTGAACAGGAGCATCGACGTCCCGCTCTCCAGCCGGGTCAGCCAGGCCAGGCCGAGGGTCACGACCATGAGGCCGACGACGGGGTAGGCGCGGTATCGACCCGTCCGGGTGATGAGGATGCCAGAGCCGATCGAGGTGAGCATCAGACCCGCCATCAACGGGAGCAGCCGGAAGCCGGACTCCGTGACGCCGGCGCCCGTGGCCATCTGCAGGAAGGTCGGAAGGAAAGCGAGCGCGGCGAACATGCCGGCCCCGACGACGATGCTGATCAGGGTCGCGATCGTGAAGGTGCGGTTCGTGAACAGGTGCAGCGGGAGGACCGGCTCGACGGCACGCCTCTCGGCCAGGACGAACAGGCCGATCGACAGGGCGGTCGCCGCGGCAAGGGCGAGGAGCCCGCTGTCGCTCCAGTCGTAGCCCGACCGGCCCGACCAGCTGGTCCAGCTGGTCATCAGGACGATCCCCGAGGCGCCCAGGACGAGCAGCACGATTCCGGCGACGTCGAGCGGTCGCGTCGAGCGCCGGCTCGGGAGTCGCAGCGTGAACCAGGCGGTGGTCAGGGCGGCGATGCCGATCGGGATGTTGATCCAGAAGCACCAGCGCCTGTCGAGGCTCTCGGTGAAGTAGCCACCGAGCAGCGGGCCGACCACCGCGGAGATCCCGAACATGGCACCCATCGGTCCCATGTACCTGCCGCGCTCCCGAGCCGGGACGATGTCGGCGATGATCGCCTGGGACAGGATCATCAGACCGCCGCCACCCAGGCCCTGCACGAAGCGCCACAGCACGAGCTCACCGAAGCTCTGCGCGAACCCCGCCCCCGCAGAGGCGAGCGTGAACAGGCCGATCGCGACGAGGAAGGGCCAGCGACGGCCCCACAGGTCGCCGAACTTCCCGTACAGAGGCATGACGATCGAGATCGCCAGCAGGTAGCCGGTGATCAGCCACCCCTGGTGCTCGACGCCGTCGAGCTCGCCGACGATCGTCGGCATCGCGGTGCCGATGATCGACTGGTCGAGCGAGGACATGAACATGCTCGCCATCAGGGCGGCGAAGATGAGCCCTACGGTGCGCCGGGTCAGCTCGATCGGCGCCTTCTCGACCTCGGGGGCCGCTGTGGTCGTGGTCATGAGTATTCCTCGAGTGGTGACGGATCGGGTGCCGGCCCGACGCGGGCACGGCGAAACGGCTCGAGCGTCATCGATCGAGGACCGTCGGGTGGCCGACGGAAGCAGCGGGGCCCTCGGGCCCGAGCGGAGGGAGCAAGCCCTGGTCGTCCCGAGGGCCGGTCACGGCGCGCCTGGCGGCGCTCCCGGCGCGAGGACCGCGCGGAACTCGGCGACGGTCGCGGTGATCGCGGCCTCGAGGTCCGCGTCGCCGTCAGCGTGCCATCGGGTGAGCGACGCCCGTGCCAGCGCCCCGGCGAGGATCGCGAGGACGGTCACCCGGGGGCTCGAGACGTCCTGCCCGAGACGCGTCGCGAGGAGCGCGCTCGTGGCGGCGTTCTTGGCCTCCAGATGGGCCGCATGCCGCGCCTGCAAACGCGGCTCCCTCGCGGCGAGGGTCAGCGCACGGGACATCCGCTCCCGGTCGGCCTCGCGGTCGGCGAGCACCGCGGAGAGCAGCACGCCCAGGTCCGCGAGGTGGTCGCCGCTCGG
>NZ_JBFHHB010000226.1:0-5276 GCF_041597215.1 Actinotalea sp. | reverse complement strand
GTCTGGCGCGGTGAGCGCCCCCAGGACGGCCGCTTCCGCGAGTTCGTCCAGGCGGACATCGACGTGGTCGGCATGGGCGAGCTGCCCTACCACTACGAGGTCGAGATCCCTCTGGTGGTCGCCGAGGCCTTCGCCGCCCTCGGCGAGATCGGCATGCCACCCGTGCAGATCCTGGTCAACAACCGCAAGGTCGTCGAGGGGTTCGCCCGGGGGGTGGGTCTCGCGGACGTCGAGGCCGTGCTGCGCTGCGTCGACAAGCTCGCCAAGATCGGCCCGGAGGCGGTGACCGCCCTGCTCGCCGTGGAGGCCGGGGCCACCGAGGCCCAGTCGCAGGCCGTCCTCGCCCTCGCGGCCGTCCGCGGTGGCGACGTCGGCGTCATCGAGGAGGTGCGGTCCCTCGCGGCGCTCCACGGGGCCGACGACCCGCTCCTGGACCAGGGGCTCAGCGAGCTCGCGCTGCTCGTCGAGTCCGCAGGCCGCCGAGCACCCGGGACGGTCGTGGCCGACCTGAGCATCGCGCGTGGGCTCGACTACTACACCGGCTCCGTCTACGAGACGGTCCTGCTCGGGCACGAGCACCTCGGCTCGATCTGCTCCGGCGGCCGCTACGACTCGCTCGCCTCGGACGGTTCGACCACCTACCCGGGCGTCGGGATCTCGGTCGGGGTCTCCCGGCTCGTCTCGCGGCTGCTCTCGGCCGGGCTCCTGCGTGCCAGCCGGTCGGTGCCCACGGCCGTGGTCGTCGCCGTGACCTCGGAGGAGGAGCGTCCCGAGAGCGATCGCGTCGCGAGTGCGCTGCGTGCCCGCGGGATCCCGGTCGAGGTCGCCCCCTCCGCGGCGAAGTTCGGCAAGCAGATCAAGTACGCCGACCGCCGCGGTGTCCCCTTCGTGTGGTTCCCTTCCGCGGACGGCGACCAGGTCAAGGACATCCGCTCGGGTGAGCAGGTACCGGCGGATGCCGCGACCTGGGAGCCGCCGGCGCAGGACCGCTGGCCCACCGTCCTTCCGGGCTGAGGAGACCGGGCCCGTCCCGGACCACTCCCGGTCTCCCGATCGGGTCCGAGTGCCCATGAGCCCCGGGAACCGGGCTCTAATATGACACCGTGTCAGATCAACGCGCGGCTCAGGTGACCACCCCGGCGCAGGACCAGCAGGTCGGCTGGAGCGCGATGATCATCATCGCCCTCGGGCTGTCGCTGGTGATCATGGACTCGACGATCGTCAACGTCGCGCTCCCGTCGATCATCAGCGACCTGTCGATCAGCTCGGTCGACGCGGAGTGGGTGCAGGCGATCTACGCGCTCGTCTTCGCCGCCCTGCTCATCATCGTCGGGCGGCTGGGGGACAGGTTCGGCCGACGAGCGGTCTTCACGGCGGGTGCTGTGGTCTTCGCCGTGGCGAGCATCCTCGCCGCCCTGAGCGGCTCCGGCGAGACGCTCATCGCGGCCCGCGCCCTGCAGGGCGTCGGTGGGGCGATGATGTCCCCGACCTCGCTCGCCCTGATCAACGCCCTGTTCCGTGGCCGCCGCCGGGCCGTCGCCTTCGCGGTCTACGGATCGGTGATCGGCGGCATGGCCGCGATCGGGCCGCTGCTCGGTGGATTCCTCACCGAGCACTTCTCCTGGCGGTGGGCCTTCGGGATCAACCTCCCGTTCGCCGCCGCCATCGTCATCGGTGCCGTCCTGCTCGTGCCGGAGAGCAAGGACGAGCACGCCGCGCCCGGGTTCGACGCCGTGGGTTCGGTGCTCTCCGCGCTCGGCATCGGCTCCTTCGTGTTCGCCCTCATCGAGGGGCGCAGCTACGGCTGGACGACGGCGATCGCGGACGGTTCCCTGCTCGGCCTCGGCTGGAGCACCGGTGGTCTCTCGCCGATCCCCGTCGCCCTCGCGCTCAGCGTGGTCTGCCTCGTGGGCCTCGCCGTCGTCGAGACCAGACGCCGAGCCGAGGGACGCACGGTGCTCATCGACACCTCGTTGTTCCGGATCCGCTCCTTCGGGCTCGGGGCACTGGCGGCGATGATCCTGTCCCTCGGGGAGTTCGGGGTGCTCTTCTCGCTCCCGCTGTTCCTCCAGGGCGCCCTCGGGTACACCGCGCTGGGCGCCGGGGGAGTGCTCGCGGCGCTGGCCGCGGGCTCCTTCCTGTCGGGTCCGACGACACCCCTGCTGGCCCGGCGCCACGGCCCGCGCTTCGTCGCCCGGCTCGGCATGGCCGTCGAGATGCTCGCGATCGCCGCGCTCGGCCTCGTGATCTCGGTCGACGTGTCCGCACTCGCCCTGGTGGCCTGCCTGGTGGTCTACGGCGTCGGTGTCGGCTTCGCCTCGGCCCAGCTGACGAGCGTCATCCTCGCCGACGTGCCCGTGCGGCAGAGCGGCCAGGCCTCCGGCACCCAGTCCACGGCTCGTCAGGTGGGCTCGGCGCTCGGGACCGCAGTCCTGGGCACGATCCTGTTCGTCGGGCTGGCGCACGACACCGAGGCACGGGTCGCCGAGATCCCCGGGGTGAGCGCCGAGCGGGCCGCCGAGGTGGCCCAGGTGGTCCAGGCTTCCGCAGGCACGGCGATCCCGGCCCTCGCCGCGGAGGAGGACGGCGCTGCCCTGGTCGAGGCGTCGAGCCATGCCTTCGCCGATGCACTCCAGCGAACGGCCTTCACGGGGGCAGGTTTCGTCGCGCTCGGTCTGATCGCCACGCTGCTGCTGCCCGCGGACCGTCGACCGGAGGACGAGGCCGACGACGGCCGGGAGGACTCCGCGGACGTCGCCTCCGGCAGGGGCTCGGAGCCCGATACCGGCACACGGCACTAGGATCGTCGCGGCGCCCCGCGGGGCGCTCCCGCCCCACCCCGAACGAAGGAACTCTGCCGTGCTCCGCACCCACACCGCCGGCTCCCTGCGAGTCGAGCACATCGGCCAGTCCGTCACCCTCACGGGGTGGGTGGACCGCCGGCGCGATCACGGCGGTGTGGCCTTCATCGACCTGCGGGACGCCTCGGGCATCGCCCAGGTCGTCATCCGGGACGAGGACGTCGCGCACGGCCTGCGCAACGAGTACGTGCTCCAGGTGACCGGGACCGTGGGTGCGCGTCCCGAGGGCAACGAGAACGAGAACCTGGCGACGGGAGCCATCGAGCTCGTCGCGGACGAGGTCGTCGTGCTCAACGAGGCCGCTCCTCTTCCCTTCCAGGTCTCCTCCGCGCTCGACGAGCAGATCGGCGAGGAGGCGCGACTGCGCCACCGCTACCTCGACCTGCGCCGCCCCGCACCGGCCAGGGCGCTGCGCCTGCGCGCCAAGGCCAACGCCGCTGCCCGCCGCGTGCTGGACGCGGAGGACTTCGTCGAGATCGAGACGCCGACCCTCACCCGGTCCACCCCCGAAGGTGCCCGGGACTTCGTCGTCCCCGCGCGTCTGGCACCCGGTTCCTGGTACGCCCTTCCGCAGTCGCCCCAGCTGTTCAAGCAGCTGCTCATGGTCGCCGGGATGGAGCGCTACTACCAGATCGCCCGCTGCTACCGCGACGAGGACTTCCGCGCCGACCGCCAGCCCGAGTTCACCCAGCTCGACGTCGAGATGAGCTTCGTCGAGCAGGACGACGTGATCGCGCTCGGCGAGAAGGTCCTCAGCGCGCTCTGGGACCTCATCGGCTACCAGATCCCGATGCCCCTCCCGCGGATGACCTACGCCGAGGCGATGCGTCGCTTCGGCACGGACAAGCCCGACCTGCGCTTCGGTCTCGAGCTCGTCGAGCTCACCGAGTACTTCGCGAACACCCCGTTCCGCGTCTTCCAGGCCCCTTATGTTGGCGCCGTCGTGATGCCCGGGGGCGGGTCCCAGCCCCGGCGCACCTTCGACGCCTGGCAGGAGTGGGCCAAGCAGCGCGGCGCCAAGGGCCTCGCCTACGTCACGGTCGGCGAGGACGGTGAGCTCGGCGGCCCCGTCGCCAAGAACCTCTCGGAGGAGGAGCGGGCCGGTCTGGTCGAGGCCACCGGCGCGAAGCCAGGCGACTGCGTGTTCTTCGGCGCGGGCAGGGCGAGTGACGCCCGTGCCCTGCTCGGCGCCGCACGTCTGGAGATCGGCCGCCGGGCCGGGCTCATCGACGAGTCCGCCTGGTCGTTCCTCTGGGTGGTCGACGCGCCCCTCTTCAAGCCGACCGGCGAGGACGACGACGTCGCCGTGGGCTCGGGCTCGTGGACGGCCGTCCACCACGCCTTCACCTCCCCGACCCCCGAGTGGATCGACCGCTTCGAGGAGTCCCCCGGCGAGGCCCTGGCCTACGCCTACGACATCGTCTGCAACGGCAACGAGATCGGCGGTGGGTCGATCCGTATCCACCGCCGCGACGTCCAGCAGCGCGTCTTCGAGATCATGGGGATCGGCGAGGAGGAGGCGCAGGAGAAGTTCGGCTTCCTGCTCGACGCCTTCGCCTTCGGCGCCCCGCCGCACGGCGGGATCGCCTTCGGCTGGGACCGCATCCTCACCCTGCTCACGGGTTCGGAGTCGATCCGGGACGTCATCGCCTTCCCGAAGTCCGGCGGCGGGTTCGACCCGTTGACCGGCGCGCCGGCGCCCATCACGGCGCAGCAGCGCAAGGAGGCCGGCGTGGACGGCCCTCCCGCGGTGAAGGCGAAGCCGGCCGAGGCGGCTGCGGCCCCGGAGGCCGGAGCCTGACCCTCCACGGGCTGCCGGATCGCTGGCGCTCCGACCGGCAGCTCCTGGGTGACCGGGGGCGCTGGGAGCTCGTCGGCGTGCACGGGGACGACGAGGCACTTCTCCTCGAGCTCCGCCACGACGGGCGCACGACGGTGCGTGGCCTCGGAGACCCGCACCGTGTCCGTGGGCTCGTCTCCGCGACCGCGCGGGGACCGGTGGACTGGATGACGATCCCGCGGATCGGCGCCGGCCCGCAGGACGTCCTCGGCGAGCCGACGGACCAGGGTCCGCGCCATGCCCCCGCGAGCGACCTCGACCCGGCCGTGCAGTGTCGGCTGGGGCTCCACCCCACCTCGGCATGGGACTGGATGGCCACGGCCGCGCGACCCGCGTCGGTCGATCCCACCGTGGTCCGCCTCGACCTCGAGTCCGACCGGCCCGCGATCCTGGCGTGCCTGCGCGAGTCCAACCCGGACACCACAGCCGATCCGGGGCACCCCGGCGAGGCGGCGTGGTTCGGCGTCCGGGACGGCGGTGGCCTGGCCGGTGTGATCGGTGCGGGCGTCCGGGCCGGTGAGCCGGGCGCCGGGGAGCTGTCGTGGCACGTGCACGGACTCGGCGTGCTGCCGTCG
>NZ_JBFHHB010000225.1:0-5281 GCF_041597215.1 Actinotalea sp. | reverse complement strand
GACGTCCGCGACGACCCGGGGTGGCAGACGTAGACCCCGACATCCGTCTTGCCCGCGGCTTCAAGGCGGTCCTGCAGCTCGTAGGCGAACATCATCTGCGCGAGCTTGGACTGGCTGTACGTCTTGTTCTGGTGGTAGTTCCTGTCCCAGTTCATGTCGTCGAACTGGATCGTCCTGAGGCCCATCGTGTAGCCCAGGCTCGCCACCACGACGATGCGGCCCTGCGACTCCTCGATCCGCTCGAACAGCAACCCGCTGAGCAGGAAGTGCCCGTAGTGGTTCGTCCCCAGCATGCTCTCGAAGCCGTCGACGGTGATCCTCTGCTCGGGAACCTGCGCGATGGCGGCGTTGCAGATCAGCGCGTCGATCCGAGGGACGGTCTCCAGCACCTGCGCAGCCGCGTCCCGCACCGAGTCCAGCACCGCCAGGTCCATCCGCACGAAGGACACCTCGGCGTCGGCCCCGAACTCCTCCTTGAGCGTGGCGACCGCCGCCGTGGACTTCTCGACGCTGCGGTTCAGCATCACGACCCGGGCGCCCTTGCCCAGCAGGATCCGTGCGGCCTGGAACCCCGTGCCGCCGTTGGCCCCGGTGATCAGATAGGTCCTGCCCTGCTGGGGGCCCAGGCGCTCCGGGGTCCAGCCCTGCGCTCCGAAGCTCGTGTCCACCATCGTCGTTCTCCCGTCATCGTCCGTCAGCAACCGTCGGAGCGACACTGCGTCTCACGGTGAGGTCGCAACCAGCCGCAATACTCGCGATTACTTGCCTGATCGTCTCGCAGTTCGCGTAATGGGCAAGATCGCGGGTGCTACCGTGGCCGCATGTCGCAGCAGCAGATCCGGGAGATCATCGACCGTCGGCTCACCGAGGACGGCGTGGTCGCCACCGGCGTCAGGGGAGTACAGCTGTTCCGGGTGACCGACTCCGTTCGCTGCGCTCCTGCGGTGTACGAACCCACCCTGGTCGCGATCGTGAGCGGGGCCAAGGAAGCGATCCTGGACGGCAGGTCGCACGTCTACGACAGCAGCCGGTACCTGGTGTGCTCGATGTCGATGCCGGTCGAGGCCGGAACACCCACGGCGTCCCCGGAGAACCCCCTGCTGGGAGTGCAGATCGCCCTGGACACCAAGGTGATGACCGAGCTGGTCATCGAGACCGAGAGCGCCGCCGGTGCCATCCGCACACCCCGGTCCGGCCCGCTACCCGAGGGGATCGCGCTCGCCGGCTGGGACGACACGTTCACCGACGCCCTGCTGCGCCTCGTGCAGCTGGCGGACAGCCCCGTGGACACGACCGTCCTCGGCGACGGTCGCCTCCGGGAGCTGTACTACGCCGTGCTGAAGGGAGAGGCCGGGGACTCCGCGCGGCGCGCCTTCGGCGTGGGCAACGAGATCGCCCGGTCCATCGAGTACCTGGCCGGCCACCTCGAGGAGGCGGTCACGATCGATGCCATGGCCGCCCATGCCGGGATGAGCCGGGCCGTGTTCCACCGCAAGTTCAAGCAGGCCACCACCATGTCGCCGATCCAGTTCGTGAAGTCCATGCGGCTCAACAGCGCCGCCATGAGCATCGCCGGCGGGATGAGCGTCAACGAGGCAGCCGTCGACGTGGGCTACCTGAGCGCCTCCCAGTTCAGCCGGGAGTTCAAGCGTGCGTACGGCCAGTCGCCCCGGCAGTGGAGCACCACCCGGCAGTCGGCCACCGCAGGAGCCTGACGGGCTCCTCACCCGTGGGCGCGGCTCGTGGGCACGAAACATCACCCCGCCGCTCTCGTAGCGGGGCTAGGTTCGCGGTGCGGTGCGCGGGACACTTTCTTCTCGAGGTCGACCTGCGCGCGAGCGAGAGATCACTCGTCCGGCTGCTCCAGGACGCGACCTCCGTGCCGAGGACCAGCACGACGCCCGAGGAGACCGATGCGTTGGACCGCCCGAACGCACCGCGCCGCGACTGCGCTCGCCGCGACGGTCGGGTTGGTGCTGACCGGCGCCCCGGCGGCGCAGGCGCAGGACTCCCCGGCCATCGCCCCGGCCGGCGGTGGTCCCGAGGAGTCGTACGTGGTGACGTACGCCCCGCAGGCGACCGCGGCCGTCATCGCGGACATGGCCGCGATGAGCGAGGTCCCCACCGAGACCTACACCTACGCGCTCGACGGTCTGGCAGCGGACCTCACCGACGAGCAGGCCGCATGGCTGGCGGATCGTCCGGGGGTGACCTCCGTGACCCTCGACCCGGTGATCTCCCTGGCGGACGTCCAGAGCCCGACGCCCTCCTGGGGCCTGGACGTCCTGGACGCCCCGACGGGCGCACGGGACACGCGGTACACCTACCCGGCGACCGCCGGTGCGGGAGTGACCGCGTACGTGCTGGACACGGGAGTGCGGGCCGACCTCGCTGACTTCGGCGGCCGCGTGCAGGCCGGGGTCTCGGAGGTGGCCGCCGAACCCGATGCGACGACGGACACCAACGGTCACGGGACGCATGTGGCCGGCTTGCTGGCGTCCGCGACGTACGGGGTCGCGAAGAGGGCCACGATCGTGCCGGTCCGGGTGCTGGACAAGAACGGCGTCGGATGGGGCTCGGACATGCTCGCCGGGGTCAACTGGGCCATCGCGCACCACCAGGCCGGCGTGCCGGCCGTCGCGAACCTGTCGATCGGCATCAGCTCGTGGGCCCCGCTGACCACGGCGGTCACCAACCTGGTCGCCGACGGCGTCTTCGTCGTCGTCGCCGCGGGGAACGACGCGGTGGACGGGTGCACGGGCGCGTTGACCTCGTCCGCCTCGGTCTTCGTCACTGCCGCGACCGACGCGACAGGGACGATCGCCTCCTACTCGAACGTCGGGACCTGCGTCGACGGCTTCGCTCCCGGGTCCGGCATCCTCTCCTGGGGGCTCGGCGGAGTCCCGGAGTACCGCTCCGGGACGTCCATGGCCACCCCGCACGTGGCAGGTGTCGCGGCCCTGCAGCTCGGGCAGGCACCGGCGAGCAGCCCCGAGCAGGTCCGGGCCACCCTCCTGGCGGGAGGGTCGCACGACGTGCTGGGGGTTCCGGCCGGCACGACGGACCTGCGCATCACGACGGCAGGAGTCCTGAGCATCGGGCGGCCGACCGGGCTGCGCACGACCGCCGGCACGACGACGACGGCGAGCGTGGCATGGGCCGCGCCTGCGCCGCTGAACGCGATCCCGGTGACCTCCTACCGGGTCACGGCGACCCGGCCGTCGGCGAGCAGCCCGACCGCGACGGTGACCACGGACGCGACCACCCGCGAAGCGACACTCACCGGCCTGAGCCCGGGCACCCGGTACACCGTCACGGTCACCGCGCTCGCGGGCACCACGAGCGGGGACCCGTCCACGGGCCTGACCCTCACCACACCCGCCGCCGAGCTGCCGGCGGCACCCGCGACGGTCACGCTCACCGCGACGGACACCACCACCGTTGAGGTCACCTGGGAGGCGACCGCAGCCCTGGCGGGCACGGCGATCACCGGATACAGCGTGCGCTGGCGCCCCACGACGTCGACCTCCTGGGCGTCCCGGACGGTGAGCACGACCCGTGCCACGCTCACCCACCTCACCGCGGGCACCGCCTACGTCGTCCAGGTCCAGGCCAGGACCGGGACCACCGGGGGCTCGTGGTCGGCGGAACGCACCGTGACCACGCCGAGCGCGACGACGCGATTCGTGACCGGCGTCTACCAGGTCCTGTTCCACCGGTCGCCGGACAGCACTGGGCTGACCACCTGGGTCACCGCCCTGGACCAGGGTGTTCCCCGGGCAGCAGTGGCCGACGCGATCACCTCGAGCGCGGAGTACCGCTCGGGGCTGATCTCCGCCGCGTACCAGGAGTACCTGGGGCGGTCACCCGACCCCGCCGGTCTGAGCACCTGGCTCGGTGCGATGAGCCGCGGGATGACCGTCCAGCAGGTGGAGGCCGGGTTCGTCGCCTCCGACGAGTACTGGGCGAAGGCCGCGGGCACACCGAGCACCTGGGTCACCCAGCTGTACCGGGACGTCCTGCACCGCACCCCGTCGTCCTCCGAGGTCCGCTACTGGGTGGACCGCCTCGCCGGGGGCACCACCCGCAGCGAGGTCGCCCTGGGCTTCCTGCTCTCCACCGAGCACCTGTCCGCCGTCCTGGACGGGCACTACCTGTCGATCCTGGGCAGGCACCTGGACCCCTCCGGTCGGAGCACCTGGGTGCGGGCCCTCCAGAGCGGCTCGCGGGTCGAAGAGGTGATCGGCGGGGTCATCTCGAGCGAGGAGTTCTGGAACATCTACGCCGTCTGACCCGACAGCCGAGCGGGCCTCAGGACGTCTACTCGCAGGCGATGCCGTCCTTGTCGCCGTCCAGCCTGGTCCGGTACCCGGGCTCGCCCAGGTGCAGCGGGGCGGCTCCCGCTGCACGAGCAGCGGTGCAGTTGGCGTAGTAGACCGGTGTCGTGGGAGCGGAGGATGCCGGCGCGGGGTCAGGGGACGGCGTCGGTTCCTGGGCAGAGGTCGGCGCCGGTGTCGCCGTCGCCGTCGTCGTGACCGTCGGCGCGCCCCCGACCGGAAGAGGCTCGCCGGGGCACCCGGTCAGGATGCGCTCGATGGCGTCCCGCTCGGCGCTGGTGACCCACAGGTCGTAGGTGAGCTTCACGGCGACCTGCCGGGCGACGTACTGGCAGCGGAACGCCTTGTTCGGCGGAAGCCAGGTCGCGGCGTCACCGGCGCCCTTCTGCGCGTTGAGCGGCCCGTCGACGGCGAGCAGGTTCAACGGGTCGTTCGCCAGGGCGGTCCGCCGCTCGAGCGTCAGGGCCTGCGCACCCTTCTGCCACGCATCCGACAGCGCGACGACGTGGTCGATCTGCACGGCGGTCGACGTCGTCTCACCGCGGACGAAGGCGATCGACGTCGCCGAGTAGGGATCTGCCAGGGTCCCGGACAGCACCAGGCACCCGTGGGTCCCCTCCTTGATCGTGGTGGCACTCAGGTCGCGGCGCAGGATGTCGTTGCGGGTGTCGCAGCCGTTGCGGTCCACGTCCGCCCACGCCTGGCCGAACTCCTCCCGCGCGTAACCGGTCGTGGGGGCTCGCCCCTTGACGGCGAGCAGCGCCAGCGCCTCGATCGCCGACCCGGAGGTCGACGGCTCGGCGCTCGCCTCGACCACCGTCGAGGTGGGGGTCGGCGTGGACGTCGAGGTGGGGGTCGACGACGGCGTGGACGTCGGCGTGGCCGTCGAGGTGGGGGTCGATGTCGGGGTGGGGGTCTGGCTCGCCGTCGGCGTCGGCGAGTCG
>NZ_JBFHHB010000224.1:0-5302 GCF_041597215.1 Actinotalea sp. | reverse complement strand
CGACGGGGCAAGGCCTTCACACTCCCGCCGGGCGGCCGCGCGCGGGGGCCCCGCGAGACGGTCGGCACCGGGTAGGTTTCTCCCATGCGCCTGCACGTCGCGAACCACCCCCTGGTCGCCCACAAGCTCACCGTCCTGCGGGACGAGAAGACGGCGTCCTCGACGTTCCGCCTCCTCGTCGACGAGCTCGTCACCCTCCTGGCCTACGAGGCCACGCGCGACGTGCGCACCGAGCCACGCGAGGTGACCACGCCGGTCGCCACGACGATCGGCACCCACCTCGCCGAGCCCAGGCCGCTCGTCGTGCCGATCCTGCGCGCAGGGCTCGGCATGCTCGAGGGGATGACGCGGCTCCTGCCGACGGCGGAGGTCGGCTTCCTCGGGCTCCAGCGCGACGAGGAGACGCTCCAGGCGATCACCTACGCGAACCGGCTCCCCGACGACCTCTCGGGTCGCCAGTGCTACGTGCTCGACCCGATGCTCGCGACCGGCGGCACGCTCGTCGCGGCGATCGACTACCTCTTCGAGCGCGGCGCGACGGACGTCACCTGCATCTGCCTCCTTGCCGCACCCGAGGGCCTGGCCGTCGTGGAGCAGCACGTGGGCGATCGAGCCGACGTCTCCGTCGTCGTGGCGGCCGTCGACGAGCGGCTCAACGAGAAGGCCTACATCGTCCCCGGGCTCGGCGACGCAGGCGACCGCCTCTACGGGCTGGTCTGAACCGCAGCCCCACCGCGCCCAGTCATGATCATCTTGACTGGGACCCCAGCAGGGCTGCTCGGGCTCGCCCCGCATACGCCCGGCGGTATTATTCGATGACCTGCGAGAACGCTCTCATGTTCACCATGTGAGACGGGCGCGGGAACTCGCTTTGACCGGGGTGTCACGGCGTGCACACTGGAGACCTGACTTCCGTCAGGGATCATGTGACCGTCGGCCGCCTCTTCCGGCACGTGACCTGATCGTTGACGGCTCCGGGAGACCGGTGGTGCGCAAGGCTGGGGGGCTTGGCGCACCGCCGGGATCCCAGGCGTCGGTTTCCGGCGCCGAGAACGTCCTGATCCGCTCGGGGGATGCTGGCTCAGGACGAGCACTGCCGGGCTGCGTGAGTCTCCGCGGCCCGGCAGTGCTGTCTCTCGTGGGTACCGCCCGGCCCGCGGCGTCGCGTGCTCAGCCGCGCAGGGCCACCCAGATCAGCAGCATCGTGACGAGGAAACCCACGCCGTAGTTCGCCGCGAGGAACTGCTGCCACCCCCGGTGCGCGCGGTCCGCCTGCTCCTCGCCGACCGAGCGGAACGGCCACGCCAGGGCGATGTACGGGAGCACGAGGACAGCGGCGAGCGGGCCCGGCCAGGCCGTCGCCAGCAGCAGCGCCCCGGCCGCGACCCAGGCGACGATCGAGAAGCGCACCGTCCGGGCCGCCCCGAGCACGGTGGCGATCGACGCGATGCCCCCGGCCCTGTCGGCCGCGATGTCCTGCACGGCCCCGAAGGCCTGGCTCGCGACCCCCCACAGGAAGAAGGCCGCGAGGACGAGCCACGCCGACCGACCGATCCCGGCACCGGCCAGCACGAACCCGTAGAGGGCAGGCGAGACGAAGTGCGTGCTCGACGTCATCGAGTCGAGCACCGGCCGCTCCTTGAAGCGCAGTCGCGGTGCGGAGTAGGCGACGACGGCGAAGAGGGAGACCGCGAGCACGGCCGCGGCGGCGGGCGACCCCACGGCGAGGAGCCAGAGGACGAAGGGAACCGGGAGCAGTGCGGCCGAGAGCACCGTCGCCCGATGCACCCGCGGGTCCAGCAGCGCACCCTCCACACCGCCCTTGCGCGGGTTGCGCAGATCCGACTCGTGGTCGAAGACGTCATTGATCCCGTACATCAGCAGGTTGTAGGGGATGAGGAAGAACACCGTGCCGACGACGAGCCGCGCGTCCACCTCGCGCGTGGACATCAGGTAGGCGGCGGCGAAGGGGTACGCGGTGTTCACCCAGCTCAGCGGCCGGGAGGCCATGACGAGCTGGCGGAGCAGCCCTCGGTCGGCCACTGGCGTCATCGTCCGGTCCCCTTCGGGTCGGTGGTCGGGTCGGTGGTCGGGTGGGTTCCGGCACGGCGTCGGTCCGTGGCCGGGCGCTCGACCGTACCGCCGAGCAGGTGCCACACCGCGGGGAGCAGCAGCACTCCGGCGATCGTGTACGTGAAGTCCTCGACCGGGGCGACCCCGACCGACCAGCCCAGGCGTTGGGCCTCCCCGTAGGCGACCAGGCCGACGCCGATCATGATGTTGTCGAACACGGCGGTGAGCACCAGGAGGCCCGCGAGGGCGATGCCCAGGGCCGCGAGCACCGGCCGTCGCAGCCGGCGACGGGCCACCGCGAGCACCAGGGCGGCCAGGGCGAGGAACGGAAGACTCATCAGCAGGTAGGTCACCGCGCACCGCCCGCCCGGTGCGAGGCCGAGCGGCCCAGCCACCAGCGCGCCGCGGCAACATAGGCCAGCAGCGTCAGGTAGCTGAGCAGCGTGAGGAAGCCGAGCTCCTCCACCGGCAGCTCCGGAGCGACGAGGACCCCGCTGAGGTACCGGGTGGTCCCGCGGAAGAAGACGCCGAGGCCGATCCCGACCAGGTCCCACAGCACGAAGAACCCGACGCCGACGGCGACGGTGGCGGCGCCGCGCCGAGCCCCGTCGCGGCCGGTGAACAGCACGAGGCGGAACCGGCGGTCGATCACGGTCAAGCCCCCGAGGGACACGAGCAGGGCTGCCCCGTACAGCAGGCTCACGCCCCCGCTCCTCCCACCGGCTGCCCGATCCGACCCGTCTCGGCGAGCGGACCGGTCGACGTGTCCCCGCGCAGACGCTTGATGACGAGCTCCGCGCTGATCACGCACATGGGAAGACCGATCCCCGGAGTCACCGAGCCGCCCGCGAAGAGCAGACCCTCCACCTTCGACGAGGCGCCGGAGGCCCGGAACATCGCCGACTGGCCCAGGGTGTGCGCGGGTCCGAGCGCCGTTCCGCGCCAGGCACGCAGGTCCTCCGCCCAGTCCTGCGGGCCCACCGTCCGACGCAGCACGATCCGATCGGCGAGGTCGTCGATCCCCGCCCAGTCGGCGATCTGCGCGATCGCCCGGTCCGCCACCTGCTCGACCCAGGGGTCACCGTCGCCGTCGAGACCGCCGCGGCCGAGCCGGACGTCCGGCGGCGCCGGGACGAGGACGACGAGGTTCTCCATGCCGTCGGGCGCGGCACCCGGGTCCGTCGCCGTGACGCGGCTGACGTAGACGGACGTCGGGTCGGGGAGCAGCGGGCGCTGCGTCGGCCCGTCCGGCGCGAAGATCTGCTCGAAGGTGCGATCCCACTCCTCACCGAACAGCAGCGTGTGGTGCCGGAGCTCGGGGAGGCTGCCCCGCACGCCGAGATAGATCATCACGGCGCTCGGCCCGGGGACCTGCGTGCGCCACCACCGCGGGGAGTGCGAGCGCAACGGGGCAGGGAGCAGACGATGCTCGGAATGGTCGAGATCCGCCGTGGAGACGACGAGGTCCGCCGCGAGGTGATGCTCTCCCTGACCGTCGTCGAAGCGCACGCCCGTGGCCCGGGCGACCTTCCCCCGGGAACGCCCCGAGGACGCGGTGGTGATCGCCCGGACGTCGGCCCCGGTGCGGATCTCGACCCCCGCCCGCTCGGCGACGCGGGCCATCGCGTCGATGAGCGTCCCGAAGCCGCCCTGGGGGTACTGCACCCCGTCGACGAGGTCGAGGTGGCTCATCAGGTGGTACATGCTCGGCGTCAGGCGCGGCGCAGAGCCGAGGAAGACGGCCGGGTACCCGAGCACCTGACGCAGCCGGGTGTCCTGGACGGTGGACCGGATCCGTGCGTCGAGCGACTGGGTGAGGAGTCGTCCCAGCCTCGGCAGCCGCCGCAGGACGTCGCCGTTGGCCAGCGGGAGGATCGAGGCGAACGTCGTGTACAGGAAGTGCCGGGTCGCCATCGTGTACGTGTCCGACGCGGAGTCCAGGTACGCGCGCAGCCGGGCACCGGCACCCGGCTCGATGCCCTCGAACAGCGCGACGCTGTCCTCCAGGTCCGAGCGGATCTCCAGCGGCTCGTGATTCTCGTACAGGACCCGGTAGGCCGGGTCGAGGGTCACCAGGTCCAGCTCCTGCGCAGCCGAGGTCCCCATGAGCGCGAAGAAGTGCTCGAAGACCTCGGGCATGAGGTACCACGACGGGCCGATGTCGAACCGGAAACCGTCCTTCTCCCACACCGAGGCGCGCCCGCCGAGCACCTCGCGGGCCTCCAGGAGGGTGACCCGGTACCCCTCGCGGGCCAGCAGGGCCGAGGTGGCGAGGCCGGCGGGGCCTCCCCCGATGACGACGGCCGTGGGCATCAGCGTTCCTTCCTCGTGCGCAGCAGGGCGCCCGCGGCGAGGCGGGCCTTGACCGGGTCCGGCACCCGGATGCGGCTCCGGCTCAGCTCGGCGGCCGGCGTGCGCCTGATCCGCTCGGTGAGCTCGGTGAACAGCGCGGCGGCGACGGCAACCGCGCGCCGGGCGCCGGGGGGCAGCCCGTCGATCGCGGCCGCGGCGGTCCGCAGATCGGCGTCGACATCGGCGAGGGCCGCGGCCTTCTGCTCCTCGGTCACGTGCGAGGGGTCGATCCCCACGAGGTAGCGACGGCCCAGGACGTCCGCGTCCTCCGCGAGGTCACGCAGGAAGTTGACCTTCTGGAAGGCGGCTCCCAGCGCCTGCGCCCCTGGGGCCAGGGCTGCGTAGCGCTCGGTGCGCTCGGGCTCCGGCCGGTCCATCAGGAACACCCGCAGGCACATCAGCCCGACGACCTCGGCCGACCCGTGGATGTACTCCCGCAGGCTCTCCTCGTCGTGCACCCTCGTGCTCAGGTCGGTGCGCATGGACGCGAAGAAGGGCCGCGTCAGGGACGGGTCGATCCCCCCGGCGCGCGCAGCGATGCCGAAGGCGTGCACGAGGAGGTCGCCGGAGTAGCCCGTGGCCATCGCCAGCTCGGTGCGCTCCTCGAGCGCGTCGAGGGCCGCACGCGCGGTCGCCGTGTCCCCGCCCGCCTCGGCGGTCGCCCCGTCGACGAGCACGTCGGCGAGCCGGACCAGCGCGTAGATGTCCCGCACCAGGACGCGCTGCTCAGGGGGCAGCAGCCGGGTGGCGAGGCCGAAGCTCGTCGAGTACTGGCGGACGAGCACGGCCGCGGCGGCGTGGGCGGCCTCGTCGTAGAGCGCGAGCCGGGCGCTGCCTTGCAGGTCCCGACGAGCGCGGGAGCGGTTCAGTCGACCTG
>NZ_JBFHHB010000223.1:0-5349 GCF_041597215.1 Actinotalea sp. | reverse complement strand
GCGGCCGTCGACCGCCTGCGCGCGCTGCTGACCGCGGAGCCCGGTCCGGGCCCCTCCGCGCGGCCCGTCGCGGTCCTGCTCCCCTCGCACCGCGAGGTGGGTCGCATGGTCGACGAGCTCGCCGGATCCGGTCTTCCCGTCCGCCCGCTCGACGAGCACGACGGGGCTCCGAGCGACGCCGTCCTGGTGGGGACGGTCCAGCGGGCCGCCGGGCTGGAGTTCTCCGAGGTGCTGCTGGTGGGGGTGCCCGCCGCGCTGCTCGACGGCGCACCGCCGCAGGACGATCTCGCGCGAGAGCGCTGGGACCTGGGCCGGCGTGAGCTGGTCCACGCGATCACCCGCGCGCGGGACGGCCTCTGGGTCGGTGTCGTCAAGGGCTGAGCGACACCCACAGGTGATTCTCAGGTGGGTCACGGGATGCGCCCAGGCGAACCGGTGAGAGTAGGAGACCTCAGCAGCCCCCCGGGCAGGACGTCCCGCCCCCACGATCCCGTACCGCCGACCCTCCCCCCCTGCGGGTCGGCGGTACGGCTGTGTTCACCCGGCCGATGCGAGGCGCGTGCCCCGGGCGCAGTGATTGGATGGACCATGCGTTCCCACCACAAGCACGGTTGCTCGGGTGCCACGCCGCACCGCCGTCGTCCTCCGGTCCTGCTCCTCCTGCTCGCTCTGGCCGCGGCCGCCGCGTGGTTCCTGCGTCGTCGACATGTCGTCGGCGTCGCGGAGGCCGACGCCTGGCGTGACGCCCTGCCGGCCTGGGCAGGACCCTCGGGCACGGCGGCCGAGCCGTCCGGGCGCCGGGAGGCGGCCCCTGCCGTGGAGCCCGTGGAGCCCGCGGTCGCCGCGGAGGGCGCGCCCGTCCCCGCAGACGAGCCGCCGGCAGCCGCGCAGGTCGCCGCGCCCGCCGCCGGCGACGACCTCCGCCGGATCGAGGGCATCGGCCCGAAGATCGCTGCGGCGCTGGTCGCGGCGGAGCTCGGCACCTACGCCGCCGTCGCGGAGGCATCCGAGGGCGATCTGAAGGCCGCACTGCGTGAGGCAGGGCTGCGATTCGCGCCCAGCCTGCCGACCTGGGCCCGCCAGGCGCGGCTGCTCGCGGACGGCGACGAGGAGGGATTTCTCGCCCTCACCGATCGGCTCGTGGCGGGCCGTGACGAGGGCTGACCTGTCGCACCTCCCGCCGGGGGCCCTGCGGTGAGCGGGCAGAGCGAGCACGACGAGGCGATCCGCGACACCCGGGAGATCCTGGCGGCCGTGCGCGCGGGGCGCATCGACACGCTCCCGCGCTGGGGCTCGCCCTTCCCGCCCTCCCTCGGACCCGCCGAGCACCTCCTCGCCGGGGCGCGCTGCAACCGCCTCGTCCACCGGCCGGCGGGCGACGGCAGCTACCGCAAGAGCCAGGGGCTCTTCCTCGCGACCGGCGCCTGGGGCATCGCCGCGACCCTCGCGGTCGCCGGCGCCCAGGCCGTGACCAACTCCCGACGCAAGGCCGCCGCGGCCGCCGAGTCCGTGCCGCGCTGGGTCGTCGAGGAGCAGGGCGGCCTGTGGGTGTCGCAGCACGGGCTGTACTTCCTGACGTCGGGGGGCCTGAACTCCTACGGCTGGGCGACCTTCGCGAGCGCCGACCTGCTCGGCCCACGCTCCCTCGCGCTCAGCGTCGCCGGGAACGGCAGCGGCTCCCGGATGGTCGGCTTCGAGTGCGACTGGGCAGAGCTCGCCTTCGCCCTCTGGGCGCTCGCCCGCCATCCCGAGCACCCGCGACTGGCCGGGGAGGGCTGGATCCCCGACGGCTGGCGCGAGCGCGAGTCCGCGCGGCTCCGGGACGCGGGCACGGCGGGTCCTGCCGGGGCGATCGAGGCCGCGCCCGGCGACTGAGTCCCGGCCGTCGCGCGGTGGGGAGCCGTCGCTCCTCCTGGTGACGCCCTCAGGCGGGGGACCACTCCACCGCGTCGCGCAGCCGTCGGCGTGCCGCGTCGCCGCCGATCTCCTCGACCAGCCCGCGCGGCCCGACGACGACGAGCAGCATCCGCGCCCGGGACATCCCCGTGTAGAGCATCGTCCTGGCGCGCTCGACATCACGGAACCCGTTGATCGCCAGGACGACGACCGTCCGCTCCAGCCCCTTGAACCCGAGCACGTGCCCGTAGAAGACCTCCTGCTCCGCGAAGAACGCATCCCAGTACGCGCCCCAGCCGTCGACCTCGACGGACTCGGCCTGCAGCGGATGGCGCTTCAGGGTGGTCAGCAGGGCGATCTGCCCAGGGGCCCAGCCCTCCTCGAGCAGGGCGTCGACGGCGTCGTCGGCCGCGTGCAGGGCGTCCTCGACGGCGACGTCCACCAGGCGCACGGGTGCGCCGGCCCAGCCTCGCGGGCGGGTGGTCCCCTCGTGCAGCGCCCCGCAGAGCTGGGCGATCTGCTTGGTGGAGCGGAGGTTCTCGTCCAGGACGACCGGTTCGAGCTCGATCGGCGCGGCGCCCTCGCGGGGGAACACGCGCTGGCCCTCGTCGGAGAACACCGTCAGCCGGCCGGCCCCCGGGTCCCGCAGGCAGCGCAGCAGCGAGGGCCACCACAGCTCGCCGAAGTCCTGGGCCTCGTCCACGACGACGGTGTCGAAGAGCTCTTCGGCTGGGCGCTGCGTCGCGAGCTCGCCCAGCGCGAGCGGGAGGCGGCGCTCCCAGTAGTCGGAGTCGTCGTCGTCCCCGGTCTCGGCTCCCCATGCCACCGGGAGGTGGTGGAAGAGGCCGACGAAGGCGGGCCGCTCGCGGACGGGCCAGGTCGCCGTCATCCGCTCGAGGTAGCGGCCGAGTCCTCGCGAGTAGCACAGCAGGGCGACCCTGTCCCCGGCCGCTGCGCGACGGCGGGCCTGCTCCAGCGCGAGCCAGGTCTTCCCCGTCCCTGCGCCGCCGATCACCTGGAGCCGGGGGATGCGGTCGAACATCCGGATCAGGTGCGCCTGGTCCCGGGTCAGCTGGTCGAGATGGTCCTCGAAGGCCGCCGCCGTCGCGAGGACCTCGACCTGGGAGGGTGGCCCGCCGCCCAGGTACCGCGCGAGCGGGCCGACGGCGGACGCGGCCAGGGGGGCGTGCCCGCTGCCGTGCTCCTCGATCGCGCTCGCCACCCGCGCGGCGGCGCGGCCGAGGTCGTCGCGGTCCAGGAGCATCGGGCGAGGCAGGTCCGGGAGGTGCGAGTCCCGGGGGACGGGGGTGTGCGGCAGGGCGACGAGGTGGGCGATGCGGCTGCGCGAGGCGGCCAGCGCCTCGCGCTCCAGGAGGCGCTGCAGGACGTGCCGCGCATGGCGCACCTGCTTGACGGGCTCGATCCGGTGCCGGTTCGCGCCGTTGCCCTGGAGCCACTGGCCGTTGGTCCGCTGCACGAAGCCGCCCTTGACCTCGATCGCTGCCAGACCGAAGCCCGGCCACGCGACGAGCAGGTCGATCTCGCACTCGTCAGCGCCGTCCTGCATCGCGAGGCCGGAGACGAGGACGGCGTCGTCGGGGAGCTGATCGCGCAGCGCTTCCCAGACGGTGCGTTCGGCTCCACCGTCGTGGGGGAACACCGGCGACTCGGGGATGAGCAACGGCATGGAACGTGTCTAGCACTCGACGGTGACCGCCGAAGGGAGGTTCGTGGCGTCCCGCCGGGCGATCTTGCCCGGGGATCTCTCCCTCCCGTGGCCGCGCTGCACCTCTCCCTCCCGCTGTGCCGGCCGCGGGGGCATGCTGGGGTCATGGCATCCACCCGGTCCCTCCGGTCCGAGGACTCGTTCCTCTCCATCGCGAGTCGTGAGTCGACCCTGTCCATCGGGTCGGTCGGCAGCTTCGGCTCGATCGCCTCCGTCGGCGGCTTCCTGTCGATCGGGTCCATGGGCTCCGCGCTGTCCGCCTTCAGCATCGGCAGCTCGCTCAGCGTGGGGTCGGTCATGTCGACCCTCGGTGTGGGCACGGTGATGTCCGCGAAGGAGGCCGGTTCGGTGATGGGTCGTCGCCGGCCGGGCTCGCCCGTGCTGTGGGCGGTGGCCCAGGGTGCGCTGGTCGCGGGCCTCGTCGCGCTGGTCCTCGCCGGGCGCCCGTTCCCACGGGACGGTCGCTAGGAGATGGCGCCGGACGCGCAGGGGAGCGGGGTCGAGATCGTCCGTGCAACGGGCGAGCGCTGGGACGACGTCGCCACGGTGTTCGGCACGCGGGGTGACCCCTCGTGGTGCTGGTGCCAGTTCCCCCTGACGACGGGCAGCACCTACGAGGACTCCGTCGAGCACAACCGGGCGGCCCTGCGGGAGGAGCTCTCCGCGCCGGCCCCCGGCCGCGCCGTCGGTCTGCTCGCCTACGTCGGCGGGGAGCCGGTCGGCTGGGCGCAGCTCGGTCCGAGGGCGCGCTTCCCGCGGGTCACGGCGTCCGCTGCGCAGAGCGCCCTGCTGCGTCGGGTCGGTGCCGCGGACGACGCGTGGCGGGTCACCTGCTTCGTCGTCCGCGTCGGGCACCGCCGCGCCGGCGTGGCCACGGCGCTGCTCGACGGCGCCATCGCCCACGCGCGGGAGGCCGGTGCGCGCTCGTTGGAGGGCAACCCGGTCGACGTGGCCGCGCGATCGGCCCGCAGCTCCGGCGCGAGCCTGTTCCCCGGGGCGCTGTCGACCTTCCTCGCCGCCGGGTTCCGGGAGGTCGGACGGACCGGGCCGACCCGGCCGCTGGTGGTGCTGGACCTGTAGGCGGGGTGGGTGGTGGTGCTGGGCCGCTGGTGGTGCTGGACCTGGCGCCGGGCACGCGTGGCTTCCTCCGGGGGCGCGTCGCCTCACCCGGGCGGGCGCGTGCTCTCACCCCGGGGGTGCGTCGCCTCCACCCGGGGGTGCGTGGCCTCACCCCGCGGCGAGCGCGTCGAACCACTCCCGCCAGTAGGCCTTCCACAGCTCGACCGCCTGGGGCGAGGGCAGCTTCTCGTGCGCGACGGTGATCTTGAGCCGGCCCGCGGCCGTGACCTCCGGGGTGATCAGGGCCGATCCCTCGTCGAACGCGAGGCGCAGCGACTTGGACGTCGGCCGGGAGCGCAGCACGGTCGTCATCGTCGGGAAGAGGTCCTCGCGGGCCTCGAGCAGCAGGGTGCGGGCGGCGTCGAGATCGAGGTCCAGCGCCGCGTCGAAGGTGCGGCCGATGTTCGCGGTGAAGGTCCCGTCGGCCATCTGACCGGGGAGCCGCAGCCCGACGATCCGCTCGTAGCCGACCGTGACGGACTGCGCCCACCAGCCATCGACTCCGTGCTCGCTCGCGACCCATGCGGCGATCGCGGTGTGTCCGGCGTCCCGCAGTCCCGCCTGGTCGATCAGCGCGCGCCACTCGTCCCAGCCGCGGCCGGTCGCCG
>NZ_JBFHHB010000222.1:0-5357 GCF_041597215.1 Actinotalea sp. | reverse complement strand
GGGCCCCTGGTGCGGATGTACGCCCCGCTCGGTGTCGACGTCGTCGTGGTGGGACGGGGCGAGGGCACGGACGAACCCGCGCCCGAGGGTCTGGCTGCCGTCCGCGCCGAGCTCGTCGGGCGGACCTCCGTGCTCGTCGGCCACTCGGGCGTCGGCAAGTCCACCCTGGTCAACGCCCTGGTGCCCGATGCGCTGCGCGCGACCGGGGTGGTCAACGACGTGACGGGCCGCGGCCGGCACACCTCCTCCTCCGCTGTCGCGCTGCGCCTGCCCGGGCACGACGGCTGGGTCATCGACACCCCTGGGGTGCGGTCCTTCGGTCTGGCGCACGTGCGCCCCGAGGAGATTCTCGGCTCCTTCTCCGACCTCGCCTCCGTCGTCGAGGAGCGGTGCCCGCGCGGCTGCACCCACGCCGCCGACGCCCCCGACTGCGCTCTCGACTCATGGGTCGACGAGGACCCCGCCGTGCACGAGGCGCGTGCTGAGCGTGTCGACTCGCTGCGCCGTCTGCTGTCCTCCCGTGCCGGTGAGGCCTGAGCCGCACGCTACGGTGCATCCATGACCAGGTACGACGACGACCTCCGGCTCGCCCATGTGATCGCCGACCAGGTCGACGGACTGACCATGTCGCGATTCCGCGCCCAGGACCTCATGGTCGAGACCAAGCCCGACACCACACCCGTCACCGACGCCGATCGAGGGGCGGAGGACGTCGTCCGCTCCCAGCTCGCCCGCACCCGACCCCGCGACGCGGTCGTCGGCGAGGAGATGGGGACGACGGGTCACGGTGCGCGCCGGTGGGTGGTCGACCCGATCGACGGGACGAAGAACTTCGTGCGCGGGGTACCCGTCTGGGCCACGCTCATCGCCCTGCTCGACGGGGACGAGGTCGTGCTCGGACTGGTCAGCGCCCCGGCGCTGGGCCGACGCTGGTGGGCGGCCGTGGGCTCGGGTGCGTGGACGGGCAAGTCCCTCGCCGCTGCGAGCCGGATGCAGGTCTCGGGGGTGGACCGGCTGGAGGACGCCTCCCTGTCCTACTCCAGCCTGTCCGGCTGGGAGGAGCAGGGCGGGCTCGACGGCTTCCTCGACCTGACCCGGACCGTGTGGCGCACCCGTGCCTACGGCGACTTCTGGTCCTACGTCCTCGTCGCGGAAGGAGCGGTCGACATCGCGGCCGAGCCCGAGCTCGCCCTGCACGACATGGCGGCCCTGGTGCCGATCGTCACCGAGGCCGGCGGGACGTTCACCTCCGTGCGCGGCGTGCCGGGACCCTTCGGTGGCTCGGCCCTCGCGACGAACGGGCTGCTGCACGACCAGGTCAGGGACGTGCTCGGTCCGATCGCCGGTCGCTGACCCCGCGTCGCCGCTGGCGCCGGGAGGTTCAGCGGGCCAGGCCGGCCAGCTCGCTCACGTCGAACCACAGCAGGTCACGCTCGACGAGCCGCTCGGCTGCGTCGTCGTCCCCCTCGGCCGCGGCCCGCACCTCCGCCTCGGCGGACGCCTCGTCGACATGCGCGCAGGCGACGTCGGACCACGGCACGAGGGCGGTCAGGCGCATGGCGCTCGCCGTCTGCTCCCCGTCGTCGTCGAGGGCGACGACCAGGTCCTCCGCGACGTCCGCCGCCACGACGACCCGCCGCCAGCGTGCGTCCGCAGGCGGTTGCGTGGCGAGGAGGTCGACGCTGTCGTCCGCGGCGAGGAGCTGGGCGACGTACTCCAGGCCCTCGTCGTCCTCCTCCGGCAGGGCCGCCCGCAGGGCGGGGGTGACCGCGTGGACGACCCGCGGGTTGAGACCTTCGGGGTGGCCGAGCTCGGCCAGCGTGGACGGGAGGTAGATGCGCACGCCTCAGTGTGCCGCCCCGGCGGCGGTCCGGGCGAGCAACGCACCGGCGAGTGACCGCACCGCCGTGCGGACGGGCGAGGCCGGGGCGCTCTCCCGCAGCATCCGCGCCCCGAGGAGCGCCGCGTCGCAGGCGGGCCGGTCCTCGGGGATCACCAGGGGGTCGGGCACATCGGCCCAGCGGCCCAGCGCCTCCCGCACCGAGGCAGCGGCCCGCGGACCGGCGGCGGAGGACCTGACCCGGTTCGCCACCACGATCGGCTCGAGGCCGGGGAGCAGGTCGCGGACCTCCGCGACCGCCCGCACCAGCCGGGGCAGGCCGATCGCGTCGGAGGAACCCACGACGACGACGTGGTCCGCCTCGGCGAGCGCCGAGAGGGTCGCCCCATTGCGCTGCGGGGCGCGCGTGTCGTAGCTGAGGAGCTCGTCCTGCTCGATCGAGAAGCCGCAGTCCACGACCGTCCAGGGCACGAGCCGGCGCGCCGCGACCCACAGCACCTCCAGTCCGGCGGACGACACCTCGGGCCACCGCTCGGCACGACTGATGCCGGTGAGGACCCGCAGCCCCGGTTCGACCCTCGGGGTGAGTCCCGCGAGCGACAGCTCGTCCAGACGCCCCGCGACCGCCGCCCGGCAGGCGGCGGCGATCCCCGGGGCCTCGTCGAGGAGCCCGAGCGCCGGTGCGACCGTTCCGCCGTAGGTGTCGGCGTCGACCAGCAGGGCGCCCTCCGCCGCGAGGAGCGCCAGCTCTCCGGCGAGGGTCAGGGCGAGGGTGGTGCGCCCCGGTGCCCCGGTGGGGCCCCAGACCGCCACGACGGCTCCGGGCTCGCGCGCGGCGACCGTCGCCGGTGCGGGGGTCGGCGCGGGCCTGGCGCGCGCGCCGGGCGCCTGGCCACGCGCATGAAGACGCAGGATCGCCGGGACGACCTCGCGCCCCGCCGCGTCGGCGTCGAGGACGGCGTCCACCCCGAGCCGCGCCACGCGGTCGGACGACCACCCTGCGCGGTCGTCGGTGAGTGCGAGCACCCACACCCCGGAGGACTGGAGGTGCCGCACGGTCTCCAGGTCCACGCCGGGCAGTCCGGCGGAGACCACCGCGACGAGCCCGTGGCCCGCGGCGCACGCCGCCAGGAGCTCGGCCACGTCCGCGCAGCGGCGCGCCACCTCGAGCTCGGTCGTCGCGTCGACCGCGCGCACGACCTCCGACTCGACGGCACCGCGCACGGCGCACAGGACCGGCGTGCTCATGACCCCGCGGGCACGCTGACGACCTGGATGCTCCCGTCGGCCGCGAGTGCTGCGAGGACCGCCGGGAGGTCGGCCACCGGGACCATCACGTGGACCGTCGCCCCGGAGCCGACGGCGAGCGCCCCCGCGGGGAGCGAGACCTGGGCGACCTCGAGACCAGGGGCGAGCTCGCGCGGTACCGGGACGGGCTGCTCGGCCGAGGGCTCCGGGACGAACCACAGGTCGACGAGCGAGCCCTCGACCACGGTGGACGCGAGCGGTCCCGACGCGTCGACGGCGACCTCCCGCAGCCCGATGTCCGCGACAGCGGTGAGCGCGGCGACCGGGACGAGCTCTCCGGCGCCCACGGCGCGGGTGACGACCAGGTCGCCGGGCAGCTCGGTCGCGGCCGGGAGGTAGAGGAGCTCGGCATCGGCGAGCCGAACCTCGCGCACGACCAGCTCCTGGTCGGCGAGCGGACGGCCGACGACGAGCGGCTCCCGCGCGGCGAGCACCGCCACCGTGCGGCCGGCGGTGCCGACGGCCCAGGCGCCGAGACCCACCGAGACGCCCACGAGGACCAGCCCGACGAGCAGCCTCGGGTCACGCCAGCCGGGCCGGCGCCAGCGCACCGCGAGCGGGCTCGACGGCCCGCCCGGCTGCGGCGCAGGTGCGCCCCCGCTGCCCGCCCGTCCCGCGCTCGCCACGGCTCCCCCCTCCTGCCGACCGTGTCCGGTCGCCCCCGGGGCCATCATGCCGCTCCGGGCACTCCTGCGGGGGGCCTGTGGATGTGGACTCCTCGGCGCGCGCACATGGGAGACTCCTGCCATGCCGCCGCGCTTCCTGACCCTTGCGGACGTGACCGAGGTGCTGAACATCTCCTCGCCCCAGGCCTATGCCCTGGTGCGGTCGGGGGAGCTGCCCGCGATCCAGATCGGGGGTCGCGGCGTGTGGCGCGTCGAGGCGAGCGAGCTCGAGGCCTACATCCAGCGTATGTACGCCCAGGCCAGGGAGCGCACGAGCGCTGCGGCGGCAGAGGAGACGACCGACTGAGCAGTACTCCCGCGCGGCGACTCACGCGTGCGAGAGCCGGATCAGGGCCCGCAACGGCACCGTGATCCGCTCCCCCTGTCGGGCGCGGACCGTCGCCGGTGAGGGCCAGGTCCAGGTGGTCCGCCCCGACCGCCGCGACGACTCCTGAGGCCTCGACCCCCGAGGCCACCAGCCGGACCAGGTGACGGTCCCGCGCGACGGCTCGGAGCGCCGACGTGAGGCCGAGCCGCGCGACGGCGGTCCGCTCGGCGGGGGCGACCCGATCGGTCAGCCCCCCGACGAGGGCGACAGCGGCGAGCGGGACGAGGTGCTCCTGCGGTCCTCCGGCGAGCAGGAGCCAGTCCGCGCCGACGTCGGTCAGCTCTCCCGACAGGGTCTGCCCGTCGACGAGGGTGAGGCGGACGGGCCCGTGCTGGGCCCGGAGGCGATCGGCGAGCGCGACACCGGCCCGCTCGGCGCGCGTGAGCTCCGCCACGAGCTCGGCCTGCTCGGCGCCCAGGTGGGCCTCGAGCTGACCCGCCAGGTCCGCGAACAGGTCGTCCCACCGCACAGGGCCACCGTAGGGCACCGGCACGGGTCCCGGCCGGAGCTCGCTGCACCGGCCAGACGGTGCGCCCCGCTGCGCCGGCCAGACGGTGCGCGCACCTGCACCGCCGCAGGGCAGGTGCTTCGATGGCGGGATGGAGTGGGAGACCTGGCCCCTGACCCCTGAGCGGTTCGAGGACTTCGCCGACGTCGTCAACCCGAACCGCCGGGCCACGCACTGCTGGTGCCTCTCGCACCGGCTGCGCGCCCGGGACGTCGACGAGCTCGGCCACGGTGACCGGGAGCAGGCGATGCGACGGCTCTGCGAGCGGGAGATCCCGCCGGGAGTCGTCACCTACCGGGACGGCACTCCCGTCGGCTGGTGCAACGTCGGTCCGCGAGCCGAGATCCCCCGCCTGGCCGGGTCGCGGCTGATCCGTCCCGTCGACGACGTACCCGTCTGGAGCATCATCTGTCTCGTGGTCCGCGGCGGGCATCGCCGCGCGGGCGTCACCACCCACCTCATCGAAGGCGCCGTGCAGTTCGCCGCAGCGCATGGTGCGCCGGCCGTCGAGGCCTACCCCGTCGACCCCGAGGGTCGGATGGACACGACGATGGCCTTCGTCGGCACACGGTCGATGTTCGAGCGCGCCGGCTTCGAGAGGATCGGGACGACGGACGCCGTCGCCTCGGGGATGCCGCGACTCGTCAT
>NZ_JBFHHB010000221.1:0-5378 GCF_041597215.1 Actinotalea sp. | reverse complement strand
GCACTCCCTCGAGCACGGTGCCGTGTGGATCACCTACCGTCCGGACCTCGCCCAGGCGCAGGTGGACGTGCTCACGGAGCTGGCCCGCGGGGAAGGCTACGTGCTGCTCAGCCCCTTCCCCGACCTCGCGGCGCCCGTGGTCCTGACAGCCTGGGGAGTGCAGCTCCAGGTCGATGACGCGGACGACCCACGGGTCGAGCCGTTCTTGGTCACGTACGTCCAGGGCGAGCAGACGCCCGAGCCCGGGGCTCCGTGCAGCGGGGGCGTCGGCGAACCGAGCTGACATGCCGTGCGCCGTTCAGGTGCGTGCGTACCGGCTCCGCGCCGGCGAGTAGACGCCGAAGGCATCGAAGCCGGGGCCATCCGTGGTGCCCGCACGCCTCGCGAGCCGCAGTGGCCTCCCTCGGGAGAGCGCCCGGCGCGCCGCTGCACGGACGGGGCTACGCAACTGCTGGGAATCGCTACCTAGGCGGCCCCTGCGGAACCGAACGTCCCCCGAGATCTCGCGCAGGGCCCCCGAGGCTCGTGTCACGACGCGCCGGAGGGCGGCGCCCCGACGGAGGAGTGACAACATGGCGGTTGCCGCCAAGGGCGAGATGAGGGCTTCGGACCTCACCACGTTCCGCCGATGGTTCGTGCTGATCCTGGTGAGTGCGGGAAGCTCGACGATCTACGGACCCGCCTACCTCAAGAACGCGTTCTACGAGGCCCAGCAGGTCGCGCTCGACCTGACGAACACCCAGGTCGGTGCGTTGCTGTCGGCCTACGCCATCACGGCGACGATCTGCTACCTGCCCTCCGGGCTCGTCGCCGACCGGATGCGGATGCGGACGCTGTCCTCGACGGGCTTCATCCTCACGGCCGGGCTGACGTTCTGGTACGCGACGCTGCCGTCCTTCAGCACGCTGCTGCTCATCTTCGTCGGCATGGGTCTGAGCACGATCCTGCTGTGGTGGGGCGTGCGCTACAAGTTGGTCCGGCTCATCGCCGACGAGGCCGAGTACTCGCGCAACATCGGCATCAGCTACGGGATCTACGGCGCTGCCGGGTTCCTCGTCGGGCTGATCGGCACGGCGATCCTCGCCCGGCTCGGGTCCACCTCCCCGGAGGCATTCCGTGCCTTCCTGCTCTTCTACGCGGGCCTCATCCTGGTGCTCGGCATCCTCTCGTTCCTCGTGATCCCGAAGTTCGAGGGTGAGATCGGGGAGTTCCGCTCGATCTCGCAGGTGGTGCTCGACGCCGTGCGGTCGCTGAGCAACCCCGTCGTGCTCATCACGGCGGCCACGGTCTTCTTCGTCTACTTCTTCTACACCGGCGTGAACTACGCGACGACGTACATGGCGTACCTCGGCGCGGATTCCACCCTCAACAACATCACCTCGGTGCTGCGCACCTACGGCGTCACCCTGCTGGCAGGTCCGGTCTTCGGTGCGATCGCCTACAAGGCCAAGCGCCCCTCCCTGGTGATCTCGATCGGGTCGGTGATCGCCGTGCTCGGTCTCGCCGTCCTCGCGCTCGTCCCCGCTCCGGCGTCGCTGCCGGCCACCACGAGCCTCATCGTCTCGGTCGCCCTGATCGGTGTCGCCCTGGGCTTCATCGCCAACGGTGTGTTCGGGATCGTGTCGAGCCAGCTCACCGAGGGCAAGGTGCCGCTGTCGGTGTTCGGCGCCGCGACGGGTGTGGTCTCGGTCGTCGGCTTCATGCCGGACACCTTCTCCAGCACCTGGTTCGGCTCGATCATCGACAACGCCGCCGCAGCAGGCAACGAGGGCGCTGCCTACCCGACCATCTTCTGGATCCTGGCCGGCTCCGCCGTCCTGGCCGTCGGCTCCGCCCAGGTGCTGTCGCTCTACGTGAAGCGCAACCGCGGACAGCTCCAGGCCGCCTACGACGCGTCGGTGGCAGCGTCCGCTGCGGCAGAGGCCGCGAACAGGGTTCCGGCGGTGACCACCGCATCATGAGCGCGATCGACGTCCTTCCACTGCTCACCGAGCGGATGCACGAGGTGCTCCGCATCCAGGCGGCCCGTAGCGAGGGCTCCGTGCCCGCCGATTCCGGGCCGGCGGCCCAGCGGGTCGCGTACGCAGCCGAGCGGGAGTACTGGAACGACGGCGGTCCGACCATGGCGGTGACCACCGACGAGCTGGTCGAGGGGCCGCAGGGCCCGGTGCGGGTGCGCTGGTTCCACCCGGGGGGCGAGGCCCGATCGGTCATCGTCTACGTCCACGGCGGCGGGTTCGTCGTCGGGGACCTCGACACGCACGACCGCATCATGCGCACCCTCGCGGCGGAGTCGGGTGCCGTGGTCGTCGGGGTGGACTACGCACTCTCACCGGAGGCGAAGTTCCCCCGAGCGGTGCACGAGTGCGCGGCGGTCGCACGGCATGTGGCCGAGCATGCGAGTGACCACGGAGTCGCCGGCGGACGGGTCTCGTTCGCCGGCGACTCCGGCGGGGCGAACCTCGCCGTCGGGGCCACGCTGCTGCTGCGCGACCAGGGCGGACCCGAGATCGAGTCGCTGCTGCTCTACTACGGCATCTACGGCTTGCGGGACTCCCGCTCGCGTCGCCGGCTCGGCAACGAGTGGGACGGTCTGACCCAGGCCGACCTCGAGTTCTACCTGGGCTCCTACGTCCGGGGCCCGCAGGACCTCACCGACCCGTACCTGGACTGCCTGGGTGCTGACCTCGACGGGTTCCCGCCGACCTACCTGCTCGGCTCGACCGTCGACCCGCTCATCGACGACACCCTCGCGCTCGCCGACGCACTGTCCGACCACGGTGTCCCGCACCGTCTCCGGTCGGTCGGCGGCGTCCTGCACGGTTTCCTGCACTACTCCCGCGTCCTGCCCGAGGCGGTGGAGGCGCTGGCCGAAGGGGCTGCGTTCCACCGTTCCGTCGTGGCGGCGCGGCTCACCACCCCCGCTGACCGCTGACCGCGGCTCGTCTGTCTCCACCAAGAAAGGCATCACCCATGGACTTCTCACTCAGCGAGGACCAGGACCTGATGGTCCAGGCCGTCCGCGAGGTCATGACCCGCGAGAACTGGGAGCCGTACTTCGCCAAGTGCGACGCCACCCACGAGTACCCGCAGCGCTGGGTGTCCGAGCTCGCGGCGATCGGGATCGACACGATCCTGCTCCCGCCGGAGCACGGCGGGCTCGACGCCGGCTGGACGACCATCGCAGCGGTGTGGGAGGAGCTGGGCCGCCTCGGCTGCCCGACCTACGTGCTCTACCAGCTGCCGACGCTCGAGACCGTCGTGCGGGTGGGGACCGCCGAGCAGCAGGAGAAGATCCTGTCGCTGGTGGGAACCGGTGAGCAGATCTGGAACTTCGCGATGACCGAGCCGGGTGCCGGCTCGAGCTTCGCCGCGATGTCGACGACCTACACCCGCCGGGACGGCAAGGTCTACCTCAACGGGCACAAGACCTACATCACCTCGAGCAAGCACGTGCCGTACCTGGTCGTCATGGCGCGCAACGCCGAGGACATGAGCCAGTACAGCGAGTTCTTCGTCGACATGAGCGCTCCGGGCATCACCCTGGAGCCGCTGGAGAAGCTCGGCCTGCGGATGGACTCGTGCTGCGAGGTCTACTTCGACGACGTCGAGCTGGGCGAGCAGGACATGTTCGGCGCCGAGGGGGAGGGCTTCGCCCGGACGGTCGCCGACTTCGACCTCGAGCGGTTCCTCGTCGCGGCCTGCGACTACGGATGGGCGCTCTGCGCGTTCGAGGACGCCGCGCGGTACGCGAACCAGCGGGTGCAGGGTGGCGAGGCGATCGCTCGCTACCAGCTCATCCAGGAGAAGTTCGCCAACATGAAGATCGCCCTGACCAACATGCGCAACATGGTCTACGAGGTCGCGTGGAAGGCCGACAACGGACTGCTCGGCAAGGGCGACGCGTCGATGGCCAAGCTCTACTGCACCCGGGCGGCCGCCCAGGTCGTCGACGACGCGATCCAGGTGCTCGGCGGCCTCGGGGTGACCGGCGAGCACCGCGCGGCGCGCTTCTACCGCGACCTGCGCGTGGAGCGGATCTCCGGTGGGACCGACGAGATGATGATCCTGACGGCGGGCCGCGCGGCGCTCAAGGACTTCCGATGACCAGCCCCGGACCGAAGGAGCCATCTGCCGTGCCGACCTCAGCCGTACCCCCGTTCGGCGCCCTCCAGGGCGTCAAGGTCGTCTACTCCGCCGTCGAGATCGCTGCGCCCTCGGCTGCCGCGCTCATGGCCGAGTGGGGTGCCGACGTCGTGTGGATCGAGAACACCCGCACGGGCGACTCGATGCGCGACACCGTCAACGTCAAGGAGCTCGAGCGGCGCAACCAGCGCTCGGTCGCCCTCAACCCGTTCACCGACGAGGGGCGCGAGGTCCTCCTCTCGCTCATCGCCGACGCGGACATCTTCGTCGAGTCGTCCAAGGGACCGACCTACGCTCGTCGCGGGATCACCGACGAGCTCCTGTGGGAGCGCAACCCGCGGCTCGTCATCGTCCACGTGTCCGGGTTCGGCCAGTACGGCGTCCCGGAGCGGGTCAACCGCGCGGCCTACGACCTCACCGTCCAGGCCTACAGCGGCTACATGGCGCAGAACGGCACCCCCGAGCAGCCGATGGCCGCTGTGCCCTACGTCGGGGACTACTTCACCTCGCTCATGGTGGTGTCCTCCGCGCTCGCCGCGCTGCACCGGGCGACGGCCACAGGCGAGGGCGAGAGCCTCGACGTGGCGATGTACGAGGTGATGCTGCGCATCGGCTCGTACTACCTCATGGACTACATGAACGACGGCACGGTGTACCCCCGGCCCGGGCCCCGCCACCCGAACCTCTGCGCGATCGGTGAGTACCGCACCTCCGACGGGTTCATCGGGCTGTGCATCTACGGGGTCAAGCAGAACAAGTACCTGCTCGAGCGCATCGGTCTCGGGCACCTGTGGGGGACCGAGGACTACCCGGAGGACACCAGCGCGCTGTGGCTCGACGGGCCGCAGGCCCCGCTCATCGAGGCGAAGATCGAGGAGTTCTGCCTCACCCAGAAGGCCCTGGAGCTGGAGAAGGAGTTCTCCGAGGCGGGGCTCGCGGCCAACGCCGTGCTCGAGTTCGACCAGGTCCTCGCCGAGGAGCACCTCGCCCAGCGGGAGGCCATCGTCGAGTGGAAGCGCCAGGACGGCAGCAACGTCAAGGGCATCGGCATCGTGCCGAAGTTCGCGCGCAACCCCGGTCAGATCTGGCGGCCGATGCCGGATCTCGGCCAGGACACCGACACCGTTCTCACCGAGGCGGGGTGGACGCCCGAGGAGATCTCGCGGCTCGAGGACAACGGAACGATCAGAAGGAGCTGACCCTGTCGTCGGCGTGCACGGACCGAGAGCCGT
>NZ_JBFHHB010000220.1:0-5388 GCF_041597215.1 Actinotalea sp. | reverse complement strand
GGCGACCAGGGCGAGGGACACCCCGACCACGGCCGCCCCGCGCCTGCCGCGTGGCACGAGCCGCGACCACCGGCTCGGTGGCCGGTCCTGGGCACTCCTCGACATCGCACGAGTGTGACCCGCGACCGCGGGGATGTCGATCGGGGTCCACCCCGTGAGGATGCCGATCCGGGCTCGACCGCGGGGATGTCGATCGGGCTCCGCCCCGTCGTCGCGGGACCTGCGACCCAGGCGACGCAGGTCACCGTCGACAAGTCTGGAACGGGGGGCGTGCCCGCCTCCCCGCCGGAGAGGCAGGAGGTGTCCACCGATGAAGGTGCTCATCGCGGTGGCGTCACGACACGGAGCCACGAGGGAGATCGCCGACGCGATCGCCGAGGTGCTCGAGGGATCGGGCTTCGACGTGCACGTGGCGGACCCGGACGACGTCGAGACGGTCGACGAGTACGGCGCGGTGCTCCTGGGGTCCGCCGTCTACGTGGGTCGGTGGGCGGCGTCGGCGCGGGCCTTCAGCGACCGCTTCGTCGCCCAGCTCAACCGTCGGCCCGTGTGGCTCTTCTCCTCCGGCCCGGTCGGTACGCCCCCGGCACCCGCGGGGGATGCGGAGGAGGTCCCCTCGCTGATCGCCCGCCTGCACGCCAAGGGTCACCGGAGCTTCCCCGGGCGCCTCGACAGGTCGGGGCTCGCCCTTGCCGAGCGCGCCGTCGTCGCGCTGGTCCAGGCCGAGAACGGTGACTTCCGTCGGTGGCGTGAGGTCCAGGACTGGGCCCTGCAGGTCTCTCAGGAGCTGCACGCCCAGGAGATCCGCCAGGTCCGTCTGACCCTCTGAGACCTGGGCTCCGCCCGGGGGGCGGAGGCACGGTCGTTCACGGGCCCGATAGCGAGCAGCCGGGCGCCCGGCGCAGGTCCGCCTGCGAGCGGTCCGCGGCACCCTCGAGGTCGCGCGGACCGCGCCGTCCTCAGCGGGAGAGCCAGGCGGCCCCCGCGTCCTCCTCCGCCCGGATGGCGCTGTGCATGGCGTCGGCGATGGCCTTCTCCACCGCGCTCGCGAAGAACGGGATGGACGCCTTGAGGTCGGCGCTGATCTCCATGGCCGTCACGCCCGCGCGTGGGGAGGTCATCCGCATCGTGCCGGTGAGCCGCACGGGCGCTCCGGTCACCTCCACGACGATCGTCCCGTGCCGGGTGTCGCCGGAGGCCGCCTGCCAGGCCTGGACCTCACGGATCTCGAGGTTCCCGCCGACAAGAGCACGGAACTGCGGCGGCACGTCCGTCGTGGGCATCTGGCGTCGCGTGGTGACGGTGAAGGCACCGGCGGCCGTCCCCGCGACGTCGACCGTCTGAGCGGTGGCCCCGGTGGCGAGCACCTTGATCCGGACGAACTCGGGGTCGGCGAACATGACGGCGACCCGGTCGGGCCCTGCGTCGTACGTCGCCTGCGCGGACAGGTGCACCGGCTGCCTCCTGGGTGTGGTGGGACGAGGCTAACAAGGCAGAGGGCCCGTTCACCTACGCTTTGCTGGTGTCCACGCTGAGCCAGCTCGTCGCCCGCCACTCCGACCTCGCGCCCTCGGACGTCGAGTGGCTTCATCTCCTGGTGGGCGACTGGCAGATCATCTCGGACCTGGCCTTCGCCGACCTCGTGCTGTGGCTGCCGACCGAGACCGGCTACCTGTGCGTCGCCCAGGCGCGACCCTCGACGGGAGCGACCGTCCACTACGACGACATCGTGGGCAGCTCCGCCCCCGACGGGCAGCGGGCCCAGCTCGACCGCGCCCTGGCCGAGGTGAGCATCCAGCGTTCGCGCGAACCGCGCTGGTTCGGCACCTACGCGGTGCGCGAGGAAGCGGTCCCCGTGGTGCGGATGGGCCGCGCGATCGCCGTCGTGGCACGGCAGACGAACCTCGGTGGGGCGCGTACCCCGAGCCGGCTCGAGCTCAACTACGTCGAGTCGGCCGACGAGCTCCTCGGCATGGTCTCGCGCGGGGAGTTCCCCGTCCCGAACGCCGCGACGGGCCCTCGGCGTGGTGCCCCGCGGGTCGGCGACGGCCTGATCCGGCTGAACTCCGAGGGCGAGGTGCTCTACGCGAGCCCGAACGCCCTCAGCTGCTTCCACCGGTTCGGCCACCTCGGCTCGCTCGTGGGCATGTCCCTCGCCGAGGTGAGCACGGAGCTCCTCGAGGACACGGCCGCCACGACGGACGAGTCCCTCCCGCTCGTCGTGATGGGCCGCGCACCGTGGCGGACCGACATGGAGAGCCGGGGGGTGTGCCTCTCCTTGCGGTCCGTGCCGCTGACCGAGAAGGGGCAGCGCACGGGTGCGGTGCTCCTGTGCCGCGACGTCTCCGAGCTGCGCCGACGCGAGCGGGAGCTGCTCACCAAGGACGCCACGATCCGGGAGATCCACCACCGGGTGAAGAACAACCTGCAGACCGTCGCCGCCCTGCTGCGCCTTCAGGCCCGACGGATGACGTCGACGGAGGCACGGGAGGCGCTCGGCGAGGCGATCCGCCGCGTGACGACGATCGCCCAGGTGCACGAGACGCTCTCGCAGACCCTCGACGAGACGGTCGACTTCGATGCCCTGGTCGATCGCAGCCTCCGCCTCGCAGCGGACGTCGCGTCCGCCGGTACCGCGGTCCGCACGGTGCGGACCGGCACCTTCGGGATGGTCCCGGCCGGTTCGGCGACGGCACTCGCCCTCGTCCTGACCGAGCTGGTGACCAATGCGGTCGAGCACGGCTTCGCCGACGGCAAGGGCGGGACGGTCGAGATCACCGCCGAGCGGACCGGCGGTCACCTGCGCGCGACGGTGGCCGACGACGGCGCGGGGCTCTCGCCGTCCACCTCGGGCCCCGGCGCCGGGCTGGGCACGCAGATCGTCAGGACGCTCGTGCAGTACGAGCTCCGGGGGACCATCGACTGGGGTGCGCGCCCTGACGGTCCTGGCACGCAGGTGGTCCTGGAGGTGGAGCTGGACGAGATGAAGGGCCCCGACGAGATCAAGGGCTGACCCCGGACATGCCGCGACCCCGGTGCGCCGGGGGAGCGCGACCGGGGTCGTCGTTCGTGCTGGTCGGTCGCCCGACCGTGGGTCTCAGCCGGCGCGGCGGGCGCGGGCGGTGCGGCGCTTGAGAGCGCGGCGCTCGTCCTCCGACAGGCCACCCCAGACGCCGGCGTCCTGGCCGGACTCGAGAGCCCACTTCAGGCAGGTCTCGGTGACGGGGCATCGACGGCACACGGCCTTCGCCTCGTCGATCTGCTGGAGCGCGGGTCCCGTGTTCCCGATCGGGAAGAACAGCTCAGGGTCCTCGTCAAGACACGAAGCGCGGTGGCGCCAATCCATCACATCTCTCCTTACGGGCACACGGCTCGACGCTCCTCTGGGAGGAGCGGAGTCGAGAGGGGGGTGTCGTGCGAACGTCCTACGACTGGCATCAAGCCTCACATGGCAACTTCGGATGCACAAGAGGTGACGACAGCGTTTCATCCTGATAACAGTGAGGCGTTGATCACATCGGTTCGATTCTCGTCGGGCACTCCTGGGGACGCGCTCTCCCGGTTCGTCCGAACGGGTCAACGGCGACGCTTCCGGTCTCGTGGCGCCCCGGTCCGGCGCGCGACTCGGGGACCGCATCCCGGTCCGAGGCGTCGTAGGGTCACGGCCATGAGCGCACCGCACCCCTCCTGGCAGGAACCGGGCCGCGTGCACGCCTGGCGGGCCGTCGCGGCCGCGGGCCTCGCCGTCGAGTCCGCCGCGCTCGCCGTCGGGGGCCTGTGGGCGCTCGGTGTCGTGCTGCGGGGGGTCGCCGACTCGGTCGCGGTCGACCTCTCCCTCGCCGCCTTCGCGCTGGTCCTCGCCGCACTCCTCGCCCTCGCCAAGCGGGCCGTCCTGCGCGGGCGCGACCGGGTGCGCGGCCCGGCGATCACCTGGCAGCTGCTCCAGGCCGCGACCGCCGGCACCCTCATCGGTGGTGCCGGTGCCGGGACCCCGCTCGTCGTGCGGGGCGCGTCATGGTTCGCGGCGCTGCTCGCGCTCGTCGTCGTGGTCGCACTCGTGGTCGATGCCGCCAGGGGAGACCGCCGGGGCCTGTCCTAGTCCCGCCGTGCCGACGGGCCCGATCCGGCGGGCCTGGCGACCTGGACGGGCGTGGCCGTCCCGCCGTGCAGCAGCACGCCGCGCCCTGGGTGGTGGGGAAGGGCCGGATCGGCGGCGGCGAGGAGGGCCGAGGCACGCGCCCCGGAGGCCTCGACCGACCCCGGGCTCCCCGGCCCGAGCACGACGACGGGCGCGGCGCGCCGGAGCTCGGCGACGACCCCGCGGAACGTGGCTGCCGCACGCTCGGTGCCGACGGACGCGAGCAGGACCGGGACGTCGGCTCCGACCTCGGCGCGTTCGACCCAGGCGCCGAGCAGGTCGTCGAGCGCGGGCGCTGCCCGCAGTGCCACCTCGAGGTCGTCGATCACGAGCACCCGGACCCGGCCCGGTGTGCCGGCGGCCCAGACACGCAGCGCACCCGGCAGGTCGGGCTCGTCGCCCCGCTCTCCGAGCTCGGCGAGCGTGCGGACCTCGACCTCGGGAGCCAGTCCTGCTCGCAAGGTCGCGAGCGCGGTGCTCCTGCCGGAGCCCCGGGGCCCGATCACGAGCACCCCGTGGGCTGCGTCGATCGCGACGGGCCCGGCTGCGTCACCGCCGCGACCGAGCACGAGCAGCAACGGACCGGCGAGACCCGTCTGCGCCCCGGGCATCAGGTGCACCTCCCGAGGGATCGGGAGGAGGACCAGGGCGTCGGCCCCCTGTGCGGTGGCGACGGGCGGACCGCTCGGTCTCTGCGCGCCGTCCGGGGCGGCCCCGCCGGGTCCGCAGCTGATCTGCGCGAGCTCTGCCCCGGGGAGCAGGACGCCGAGCCCCGGGCGGCTGCGAGCAGGGCTCGACCGGGGGACACCGAGCACGTCGTCCTCGTGGGGGTCGGCGGTGGCCAGGACGAGCCGGGCGGCGGAGTGCGGGACCATCCGGAGCAGGTCAGCGGGGCTGCCCGCGGCCGCGACGCCGATCCCGAGGCGGGAGGCGTCACGGACCAGGTCGACCAGGAGCTCGGCGCCGATGCCGTGGGGGACGGCGTCGAGGGCCCGGAGCACACCACCGACGTCGTCGATCACCACGAGGTCCCGGACCTCGCCGTGCGTCGCCGTCGCGCGCAGCAGGTGCAGCAGTCGGACCAGCCGACGAGGGTCGTCGACGCCCACGACGGTGCCGAGCTGCCGCGCCGACCCGCTCGAGGTGGCGCGGTCCGCGTCGACCGCCGGCCACGCCTCGCCGGCGGCACCTGCTTCCGCCGCGGCCCGGGCGTGCGGCGCGACCCCGGCTTGCGGCGCGGCGCCGGCTTG
>NZ_JBFHHB010000219.1:0-5402 GCF_041597215.1 Actinotalea sp. | reverse complement strand
GGTGAGCGTCGACGGAGACGTCGTCGAGGCGGGGCTCTGGTTCGGTCCCCTCGCCCCGAGCGGCCCGGGGCGCTCCGCCCTCGTCCTGCGGGGCGAGACTGCCACGACGGTCCGCGCTCCGCTCGACGGCGTCCCCGAGCCCGAGGTCGGCGCGCTGGGCGCCTACCTGTACGAGCCCGACGGCGCCGTCATCCGGGCAGGACTCGTCAGCCTCGTCGCCCAGCAGGTGCGGGGACGGCTCGTGGACCGCACCATCGCCTACGTGACCTCGGACCATCTCGTCGACGAACCCGCCGCCCAGGCCTACCGTGTGCTGGACGTCATGCCGTTCGGCCTCAAGAGGCTGCGGACCGCGCTGCGCGAACGGGGGGTGGGCCGGGTGACCATCAAGAAGCGCGGGACCGCCGTCGTCCCCGAGCAGCTGCGCAAGCAGCTGGACCTGCGCGGAGACGGCGAGGCGACGATCGTCCTGACCCGGATCGCCGGGTCCCAGCAGGTGATCATGGTGGAGCCGCTGTGATGGAGATCCCCTTCGCCGCCTCGGAGCGGTCGACGATCGGCGTCGAGTGGGAGCTCGCCCTCGTCGACGCCGACTCCGGCGACCTGCGCCAGGTGGCCCAGACCGTCCTGGACGCCGTCGCACCGCCCGGAGGCGGGGAGCACCCGACGATCAAGCAGGAGCTCCTGCTCAACACCGTCGAGATCATCACGGACGTCTGCCACACGGTCGCCGAGGCCGGCGCCGACCTGGAGCGTTCGATCGCCGAGCTCCGCGCGATCACCGACCCGCTCCGGGTCGAGCTCATGTGCGCGGGGACGCACCCCTTCGCGCGGTGGACCAACCAGAAGGTCACCGACAAGCAGCGGTACGCGACCCTCATCGACCGGACGCAGTGGTGGGGCCGGCAGATGCTCATCTTCGGCGTGCACGTGCACGTGGGGATCGAGGACCGCGACAAGGTGCTGCCGATCCTGCGCGCGGTGCTCACCTACTTCCCGCACATCCAGGCACTCTCCGCCTCCTCGCCCTTCTGGGGAGGGAAGGACACCGGCTACGCCTCGAACCGGGCCCTGATGTTCCAGCAGCTGCCGACCGCGGGACTGCCGTTCCAGTTCGACACCTGGGACCAGTTCGAGGCCTATGCGGCCGACATGGTGCACGTCGGCGTCATCGACGAGATCAGCGAGATCCGCTGGGACATCCGGCCCTCCCGGTTCGGCACGCTGGAGATGCGGATCTGCGACGGCTCGCCCAACCTCACCGAGGTGCTCGCCTTCGCCGCGCTCATCCACTGCCTCGTCGAGCACTTCTCGACGATGATCGACGAGGGCCGCGAGCTGCCGAGCCTGCCCGCCTGGTTCGTGCAGGAGAACAAGTGGCGCTCGGCGCGGTACGGCATGGACGCGATCATCATCCTGGACCGCGAGGGCAACGAGCGGCTGGTCACCGAGGCCGTCGAGGACCTGCTCCTCGAGCTCGCCCCGACGGCCGAGCGGCTGCGGTGCACCGAGGAGCTCGGGCAGATCCGGACCATCCTGCGCAAGGGCGCCTCGTACCAGCGTCAGCGGGCCGTCGCGCGGCGCAACGACGGGGACCTGGGCGCCGTGGTCGCCTCGCTCGTGGCGGAGATGCGGGCCGGCCGGCCGCTCTGAGCGGCGGCACGCCCGCCCTGCCCCGCGCGTCCCGGTGAGATCGCCGGTTCGTCGCGAGATCGCCGGTTCGTAACGGCGATCTCGCCACGGAACGGCGATCTCGCGCTGGGGCGCCCGTGGCCGGGATCAGGCCCTGCGCGAAGGGCCGAGGCGCTCGGCGAGGAAGGGCTCGAGCTCCACGGCGCTCCCCGGCCTGCTCAGGAGGTACCCCTGGGCGCGGTCACAGCCCCAGCCGCGCAGCATCGCGAGCTGCTGCTCGGTCTCGACGCCCTCGGCGGTCACGCTCAGTCCGAGCCCATGACCGAGAGTGATCAGCGCGTCGGTGAGCGCCGTGCTGGCCCGGTCGGCGCCGAGCCCGTCGATGAAGCTCCTGTCGATCTTGAGCACCGCGACCGGCAGCTCACGCAGGTAGTCGAGACCCGTCCGTCCCGTGCCGAAGTCGTCGATGGCCAAGGGAACCCCGAGCTCCCGGACGGCGCGGAGATCGGCTCGCGCCGAGTCCCCTGTCTTGATCAGCTTGCGCTCGGTCAGCTCGATCCCCAGCAACCGGGCGGGAAGCCCGCTCACGTCCAGGGCCTGGCGTACCGACCCTGCCAGGTCATGCCGTCCGACCTGACGGTCCGAGACGTTCACCCACACCCGCGGAGCCCGGTGCCCGTACCGTTCGGCCCAGGCAGCCCCCTGACGCGCAGCCTGCTCGAGGACCCAGCGCCCGATCGGGACGATCAGCTCCCTGCTCTCGGCGACGTCGATGAACTCGCCAGGTGCGAGCAGCCCGCGTGCGGGATGCTCCCAGCGCAGCAGCGCCTCGACCGCGACGACGCGACCGGAGGCGAGGTCGACCACCGGCTGGTAGACGAGCCGGAGCTGGTCCTCGTGCAGAGCGCGGTGCAGGCCGTCGTAGATCTCGATCTGGCGGATCGCATGTGAGGCGAGCGTGGCGTCGCCGACCTCGTACCTGGCCTTCCCGCCCCGCTTGGCCCGGTACATCGCGCGGTCGGCGTCCCTCAGGAGGCGGACGGCCGTCGAGTCCGCCCCTCCCGTCGCCACCCCTACGCTCACCGTCAGGTGCAGGACGTGCCCGGCGATCTCGAGCGGTCGGGCGACGGCACCGAGGATCCGTTCGGCGATCGCGTCGGCGTCCGCCGGGTGGGCGAGCTCGCTGCAGGCGACGACCAGCTCGTCGCCACCGAGCCTCGCGGCGAGGTCGCCCCCGCGGAGCTCTGCTGCGACGCGCTGCGCGACCTGGACGAGCACCTCGTCGCCCGCGGTGTGCCCGAGCGAGTCGTTGATCTCCTTGAAGTCGTCGATGTCGAGGTAGAGCACGGCGACGACCGTCGCCGAGAGGGCGGCCCTTCCCAGCGCCGCCTCGAGGTGGTCGAGCAGGTGGGCACGGTTGGGCAGACCGGTGAGCGAGTCGTGCATCGCTCGGTGCACGAGCGCGGACTCCGCCTCCTTGCGCGCCGTCACGTCCTCGGCCTGAGACGTCAGGTGCAGCACGGCACCGTCCGGGCCGCGCACGGCGGAGGTGGTCACCCGGGCCCACACCACCGACCCGTCCGGTCGCAGGTACCGCTTCTCGATGACGGCTCGGGGTGCGTCACCCGAGAGCACCGCCCGGAGTGCCCCGAACCCCGCATCGATGTCGTCCGGGTGGGTGATGTCGGCGAAGGACAGCGCCCTGAGCTCCTCGGGAGAACGCCCGACCAGGGCGCTCATCGCGGCATTGGCCTCGAGGAAGGTACCGGGTGGCGGCACGGGGCCCACCGCGACCAGGGCCATGCCGATCGCCGCGCCGTCGAAGGCCTGACGGAAGCGCTGCTCGACGGCGAGCAGGTCGGCGGCCTGCCGTTCGAGCGTCATCCGGTCCGTCAGGTCGCAGATGGTCACCATCACGGCCCGCTCGCCCCGCCAGCCCACCGGGGCCGACCGGATCTCGGTGGGGGTCGTCCCGCTCCGCGGCAGGACGGCCTGCCGGACCGAGGTGCGCGGGACGCCTGCGGCATCCACCTGCGCGATCCGCGCCAGGACGGAGCGCCCTGCCTCCTGTCCGACGAACGACGTGAGCGGCGCGCCCTCGAGGCTCCGCCCGTCGCCGAAGGTCTGGTTCGCGACGGAGTTGGCCGCCAGGACTGTCGCGTCGTCGACGGCGAGGACGAGCACGGCGTGCGGTGAGGACTCCAGGAGGAGAGCGAACCTCTCCTCGGCCTCGCGCGCGGCGGAGGAGGCCATCGGACCCCCGGCGTCCTGCGCCCCGATGACCTCGTCCTGCGACGGGCCCCCCACGAGTCGCACGATAACCGCGTCCGGTCAGGGCGCGCGCGCTGGAGCCGGCATGCACTCGGAGTTCGCGGAAGCCGCAGCCTCAGACGAGCACCTGGGTCAACGGCATCGAGGAGTCGACCGGGAGGTCGAGGTTCGAGGGCGCCATCCCGCGCCGCAGCACGGCGGCACCGAGCGCGGCGATCATCGCGCCGTTGTCGGTGCAGTAGCGGATCGGCGGGATGCGCAGCTCGATCCCTGCCTCCTCGCAGCGGGCGGCGGCCATGTCGCGCAGCTGGGAGTTCGCGGAGAACCCACCGCCGACGACGAGCGTGCCCACCCCGTGCGCGCGGCAGGCGGCGATCGTCTTCGCGGTGAGCACGTCGGCGACGGCCTCGGCGAAGGAGGCGGAGACGTCGGCGAGGGGGATCTCCTCCCCCGCGTCCTGACGTGCCTCGACCCAGCGGGCGACGGCCGTCTTGAGCCCGGAGAAGGAGAAGTCGGCGGCGTGGTCGGCCTGGTCCTTCGCGGCGGTGAGACCGCGGGGGAAGCGGATCGCCCTCGGGTTGCCCTCGCGGGCGAGCCTGTCGATGTGCGGGCCGCCGGGGTACGGCAGGCCGAGCAGGCGGCCGACCTTGTCGAAGGCCTCGCCCGCGGCGTCGTCGAGCGTCGAGCCGAGCTCGGTGACGTTCACGGTGTCGTCGATGAGCAGCAAGGAGGAGTGGCCCCCGGAGACGACGAGGCTCATCACGCGCTCGGGGAACGGTCCGTGCACCAGCTCGTCGACGACGGCGTGGCCGATCACGTGGTTCACCCCGAAGAGCGGCTTGTCGATGCCGATCGCCAGTGCCTTGGCCGCGGCAGCACCGACGGTCAACGGCCCGACCAGGCCCGGACCGGCCGTCACCGCCACGGCATCGACGTCGGCGAGCGTGACGCCCGCACGCTCGAGGGTGGTGCTCAGCGTGGGCACCATCGCCTCGAGGTGGGCGCGCGAGGCGATCTCGGGGATGATCCCGCCGAACCGCGCATGCTCGTCCATCGAGCTCGCGACGACGTCGACGAGCAGCTCGGAGCCCTCGTCGGTGAGGCGGACGAGGGCGACGCCGGTCTCGTCGCAGGAGGTCTCGATCCCGAGGACGAGGCGATCTGTGGACATGGGACAAGCCTAGGCGGCGGGCCGAGCACCGGGGGACATCGATGTGACGAGGCACACAGTCGAACCTGGGATGATTCGACGGTAGTTGAGCGTTGAACTAGGCATGACAGAGACCGCACTCGCCCCCACGTTCCAGATCGACCCGACCGCCCAGGACGCCCTCTTCCGCGGTGCCCGCTCCGTGCGGGCCTGGTCCGACGAGCCCGTTCCCGAGGAGACCGTCGAGGCGGTCTACGACCTCGTCCGCTGGGGGCCGACGGCGCTCAACACCTCCCCGCTGCGCCTGCTCCAGGTGCGCACCCCGGAGGCCCGCGAGCGACTGGCCGCC
>NZ_JBFHHB010000218.1:0-5474 GCF_041597215.1 Actinotalea sp. | reverse complement strand
GTTGCCTTGCGACCAGCCGCGGGGACCTCGTCGGGATCGTCGCGGAGCTCCTCTGCCGGACGGCCCGTGAGGCTGAGGAAGACGTCGTCGAGCGTGGGCCGGCGCACCCCGACGTCGTCCAGCGCGATCCCGGCGGAGTCGAGCCGGCGCAAGGCCTCCACCAGCACGGCCGTCCCGCCCGAGACCGGCACGAGCACCGAGCGCCGGTGCTCGTCGTGGACCGCGGGGCCGACGCCGAGCGGCTCGACGATGCCGGAGGCCTCCCGCAGACGACCTCCGTCGGCGATCGTGATCTCGAGCCGTTCCCCGCCGACCTGCCCCTTGAGCTCGTCGGCGGTGCCCTGGGCGATGATCCGCCCGTGGTCGATGACGACGATGCGGCTGGCCAGCGCGTCCGCCTCCTCCAGGTACTGCGTCGTGAGCAGGAGCGTGGTGCCGCGCTCGACGAGCGACTCGATCACCCCCCACATCTCGACCCGGCTGCGCGGGTCGAGACCCGTGGTGGGCTCGTCGAGGAAGAGGACGGGCGGATCGGCCACCAGGGCGCAGGCGAGGTCGAGCCGACGACGCATACCCCCCGAGTAGGTGCGGGTGGGGCGGTCAGCGGCGTCCTCGAGGCGGAAGGCCGCGAGGAGCTCCCTGGCACGCGTCGCCGCGACCTTGCGCCCCAGGTGGTAGAGCCGACCGATCATGTTCAGGTTCTCGAAGCCGGTGAGGTACTCGTCGACGGCGGCGTACTGGCCGGACAGGCCGATCCGCCTGCGCACCTCACGCGGCTTCGCCAGGACGTCCACACCGGCGACGGTGGCCGTCCCCGCATCCGGACGCAGCAGGGTGGCCAGGACGCGGACGATCGTCGTCTTCCCCGCGCCGTTGGGCCCGAGCAGACCGAGGACGGTCCCCTCCGGCACGGTGAGGTCCACCCCGTCGAGGGCCGTGACGGCGCCGTAGCGCTTGACGAGTCCTGTCGCGGTGATCGCATCGGCCATGGACGCACAGTAGGCGCGAGCCCCGACATCCGACAGAGGAAAGTCCGACGTCGCCCGTGGAAATGCCTGCGTGCCCCGCGCGCCGACGTGGCGATCCGCACGCCGTGGCGCCGGGAGTGCCAGAGTGGGTGCGACCGACGGGGGTCATCCTGTCGGCGTCCACGTCCGCCCAGGAGGACTGCAGCATGAGCGACACCCTCGCTCCCACAGGACAGGTCGACACGACGGGCCGCGACCGCGCGAGCACCCCGGCTCCGGACCGCCCTGCCCACGACGACGCGATCACGACGGCGAAGACGCAGCTCGCCGGGGCGGTCGCGCGACTCGGCTACGACGAGGGCCTGCACGAGATGCTCGCCACCCCGCGTCGGGAGATCAACGTCTCGATCCCGCTGCGCCGCGACGACGGATCGACCGCGCTCTTCCACGGCTACCGCGTGCAGCACAACGTCTCACGCGGGCCGGGCAAGGGCGGGCTGCGCTACCACCCGAGCGTCGACGTCGACGAGGTCCGCGCGCTGGCGATGTGGATGACCTGGAAGTGTGCCGTCGTCGAGCTGCCGTACGGCGGCGCCAAGGGCGGCGTCTCGATCGACCCGCGCCAGTTCTCCCAGGCCGAGCTCGAGCGCGTCACCCGGCGGTACACGAGCGAGATCATGCCGATGATCGGGCCGGCGCGGGACATCATGGCGCCGGATGTCGGCACCGATGCGCGCACCATGGCGTGGGTGATGGACACCTACTCGGTCAACCAGGGCTACACGATCCCCGGAGTGGTGACGGGCAAGCCCCTGGAGGTCGGCGGATCGCTCGGCAGGGCGACGGCGACCTCGCGCGGGGTCGTGCACTCCACCCGTGCGGCGCTGCGCGAGGAGGGCCTGACGCTCGCCGACGTGAGCGTCGCCGTCCAGGGATTCGGCAAGGTGGGCTCGCACGCCGCGGCGATGTACGCCGAGGCCGGGGCTCGCGTCGAGTCGGTCTCCGACCAGTACGGCGGGCTGTACCGCGAGGGCGGGATCGACATGGTCGCGCTCTTCGAGCACGTCGCCCGCACGGGATCGGTCGTGGGCTTCCCCGAGGCGGACCCGCTGGGCGACCAGTCCCTGCTCGAGCTCGAGGTCGACGTCGTCGTCCCGGCAGCCGTCGAGGGAGTCCTGACCCACGACAACGCCCCGCTCGTGCGCGCCCGATGGGTCGTGGAGGGCGCGAACGGACCGACCTCCGCGCGCGCCGACACGATCCTCGCCGAGCGCGGGATCGTCGTCGTCCCGGACATCCTGGCGAACGCCGGCGGCGTGATCGTCTCCTACTTCGAGTGGGTCCAGGCCCAGCAGGCGTACTGGTGGACGGAGGCGGAGATCGAGCAGCGGCTCGAGGAGCGGATGCTGCACGCCTACGATGCCGTTGCCGACGTCGCGCGTCGCGAGAAGATCTCGATGCGCGACGCCGCGCTCATGCTGAGCGTGCGGCGGGTGGCCGAGGCACACAAGATCAGGGGGCTGTACCCGTGACCACGTACCTGCTCGTCGACGGCGAGAACATCGACGCGACCCTCGGCGGATCGATCCTCGGCGGACGCCCCGCCCCGGACCAGCGCCCGCGGTGGGAGCGCGTGCTCGACCACGCGCGCAGCGTCTGGGGTGGGACGGAGGCCAAGGGCCTCTTCTTCCTCAACGCCTCGAGCGGCTCGCTGCCGATGAGCTTCGTCCAGGCGCTGCTCGCGATCGGTTTCCAGCCGATCCCGCTGTCCGGTGAGAGCAGCGAGAAGGTCGTCGACATCGGCATCCAGCGCACGCTCGACGCGCTGGCCGACCGTCCCGGCGACGTCCTCCTCGCCACGCACGACGGCGACTTCGCCCCCCAGCTCGCCGCGCTCCTGGGCCCGGGACGCAGGGTCGGCCTGCTCGCCTTCGGCGAGTTCGTCAGCTCCTCGTTGCGTCAGCTCACCGATGGCGGGCTGGAGATCTTCGACCTGGAGCACGACGTCCAGGCCTTCACCTCGCGCCTTCCGCGCGTGCGGATCATCCCGCTGGCCGAGTTCGACCCGACGCGCTACCTGTGAGTCACGCTCCTGGCCGCCCGGCACGCCCGGGTGGCCAGGACGTGCGAGGACGAGAGGGCCTCAGGCCTCGCGCAGGTGCAGGACGCACGCTCCCGACACGCTGGAGAAGGGGTCGACGCCCTCGACCTCGAGCGGCCCGCCGAGCCTCTCGGCCAAGGCACTCGTCATCCCCAGGTGGGCGGAGCACACGACCTCGGACCTGCTCTGCGCGAGATGAGCCAAGGGGCACTGCTCGAGGTGGATGTCGTAGCCGGAGGTCTCGGTGCTGAAGCCGAGTCCCTCGAGGTGGTCGACCAGCGCACCGAGCTGGCTCGGTGCGTCCTGGGCCGCAGCGCCGACCAACGGCGGCAGCCCCTCGACGAGCGCCCGCCCGGCGGCGCGCGCGGCGTCCGCCGGGGACTCGGCGGCCTGCCCGTAGCCGGCGACGAGCACGGCGTCGAGCCGGGCCCGCACGGTCTGCGGGCCGTCCTCGACGGGGACGGCACTCCGGTAGAGCATCTTGGGGCGACCCCGCACGGTGCGGTGCTCCCGCTCGCGCGTGACGAACCCGACCGTGACCAGACGGTCGAGGTGCTCGCGCGCCGTGTTGACGTGCAGCCCGACCTCGCGGGAGATCTCGTCGACCCCGACGGCCTCACCACGGGCGCGAAGCAGCTCGAGGATCGCCACTCGACTCGGTGACGCCAGCGCCTGGTGTTCGTCCCATCGGACCATTCCCTGATTCTCACGGTCCCCCGAGGGCCAAACTTGGGACCTCCTGCCCTCCCCCGCCCACGGGGTCCCCCGGCGCGTCCGCCCTGCGGATCATCACAGTTCGGTTACGGGATTTGACTGCAAGCGCCATCAGGGTGGAGCGTCGCACCCGACACCTGAGACCGGTCCCAATATGGGGTCGCCTAGCTCCCAGCAATTCTGGGACCGGTTCCAGTGGCGCTGTCCGGCAGGACAGGACCACCCGGGGGCACCACCCCCACGCGAAGCACCCGGCCGGGAACGGTCCGGACCACCACCGGCGGCACCGATGCCACCGGACGACGAAGGAGTCACACGTGCGCACGATCAGGAAGCCGTGGCTGATGCTCACGGTCGGGATGGCCAGCGTCGCCGCCCTCACCGCCGGCTGCGGCAGCAGCGACACCGCCACCTCGACCGAGTCGTCCGACTCGGCAGCGGCCTCGGGTGAGGACATCACCCTGACCATCACCACGTTCAACGAGTTCGGCTACGACGACCTGTACGCGCAGTACGAGGCCGAGAACCCGGGCATCACGATCGAGGCCACCAAGGCCGCGACCTCGAACGAGGCCCGCGACAAGATGACGACCGGCCTCGCCGCCGGCTCCGGCCTGACCGACATCGAGGCGATCGAGGTCGACTGGCTGGCAGAGCTCATGCAGTACCCGGACAAGTTCGTCGACCTCACGAGCGACGACGTCGAGGGCCGCTGGCTCGACTGGAAGGTCGCCCAGGCCACCACGCCGGACGGCATGCTCATCGGCTACGGCACGGACATCGGCCCGGAGGGTGTCTGCTACCGCTCCGACCTGTTCGCCGCCGCCGGCCTGCCGACGGACCGCGACGAGGTCGCCGCCCTCCTCGACGGGGACTGGGACACCTACTTCGGCGTCGGCACGACCTTCGCCGCCAGCTCCGACGTGCCGTGGTTCGACTCGGCAGGCGCCATCTACCAGGGCATGATCAACCAGATCCCCGCCGCGTACGAGAACGAGGACGGCACGGCCAAGCCGCTCGCCGACAACGCCGACGTCAAGGCCGTGTACGACGCCGTCCTCGCCGCCTCCGTCGACGACAACCTCTCGGCCCACCTGAGCCAGTGGAGCGACGACTGGAACAACGCCTTCCAGAACGACGGCTTCGCCACGATGCTCTGCCCGGGCTGGATGCTCGGTGTCATCGAGGGCAACGCCGCTGGCGTCGAGGGCTGGGACATCGCCGACACCTTCCCCGGTGGCGGCGGCAACTGGGGCGGCTCCTTCCTGACCGTCCCGGCGCAGTCCGAGCACCCGGAGGAGGCCCGCAAGCTCGCCGCGTGGCTGACCGCCCCGGAGCAGCAGATCGCCGCGTTCAAGGCCAAGGGCACCTTCCCGAGCCAGGTCGAGGCACTGGCGAGCGATGACCTGCTCGGTCAGACCAACGCCTTCTTCAACGACGCCCCGACCGGCCAGATCCTCGCGAACCGCGCGGAGGCCGTGACGGTCGCCCCGTTCAAGGGCGCGAACTACTTCGCGATCAACACCACCGTCACCGACGCCCTCACCCGGGTCGACGTCGACAAGACCGACGACGCAGCGACGTCGTGGGACAAGGCCGTCCAGGACTTCACGAACCTCGGCCTGAACTGAACCGGTCAGGGCCGGGCCACCGTTCCCCGGTGGCCCCGCCCTCCTCCCAGTCCCCACCGC
>NZ_JBFHHB010000217.1:0-5488 GCF_041597215.1 Actinotalea sp. | reverse complement strand
GTCCGACACCGGGGTGGGCCTGGCACCGGAGGACCTCGAGCGGGTGTTCGAGCGCTTCTACCGGGCCCCGGGGGGTGCGGCCCGCCGCTCCGACGGCTCCGGTATCGGCCTGACGATCGCCAGGGGCCTGGCGCGCGACCACGGCGGGGACCTGACGGCCATGTCTCCCGGGCCCGGTTCCGGGGCGACCTTCCGACTCACGCTCCCGGTAGCCGACGAGTCGACGGTGCCGGCCACCCCCACCGCCCCGTCCGAGGTGCAGGTCCCAGGCCCGGATGTGCTTCGCTGAGGCCATGAGCAGCACAGCACCCACCCCCGACGAGGTCCTCACCACCCTGCTGGCCACCCCCGCGCGCTGGGCGGTCGTCGGGCTCTCCACGAACACCGCGCGCGCCGCGTACGGTGTCGCGGCCTACCTCCAGTCGCTCGGCCACACGACGGTCCCCGTTCACCCGGCGGCCCAGACGGTCCACGGCGAGCAGGGCTACACCTCGCTGACCCAGGTGCCCGGGAGCATCGACGTCGTCGACGTGTTCGTCGCGAGCCATCGCGCGGGGGCGGTCATCGACGAGGCGATCCAGGTCGGCGCGAAGGCCGTCTGGCTCCAGCTCGGCGTGCACGACGCCGCGGCGGAACGCCGGGCGGTCGAGGCCGGTCTCGTCCTGGTCACGGACGTGTGCCCCAAGATCGAGGGTCCGCGGCTCGGGGTGCACCCGCTCCGCTGAGTCCGCGAGCCGGGCACCACGGCTCAGCCGTAGAAGACCCTGTCGACCACCGCTCGGGCCCGACGCGCGACCCGGAGGTAGGTGTCGGCGAGGTCGACGGGCGTGCCAGGAGGATGGCCGAGCAGGCGGGCCAGCCCGAGCAGCTCGCGTCGGTCGTGCGGGAGCACGTCGGCCGTCGCCCCGCCGGTACGCCCCGTCCAGAGGACCACGGCGTTGCGCAGCCCTGAGGCGAGCCGCCAGGCCTCGTCGAGCATCGCGAGGTCCTGCTCGTCGAGCAGGCCTGCGTCATGGGCCGCCGTGAGCGCGCCGAGCGTCGAGGTGGTCCGCAGCGCTGGGACCTCGAAACCGTGCTGGAGCTGGAGCAGCTGAGCCGTCCACTCGACGTCGGACAGACCGCCCCGGCCCAGCTTGAGGTGCCGGTTCGGGTCGACCCCGCGGGGCAGGCGCTCGGCCTCCATCCGCGCCTTGAGCCGCCTGACCTCCTTGACGACGGTCGGGGAGGCTCCGCCCTGCGGGTAGCGCACCGGGTCGATCAGCGCGACGAAGCGGTCTCCGAGGTCCTGGTCCCCTGCGACCGGACGGGCACGGAGCAGGGCCTGGCTCTCCCACGGCGCGGACCAGCGACCGTAGTACTCGGCGAAGGAGCCGAGGGTGCGCACCAGCGGTCCGTTGCGCCCCTCGGGGCGCAGGTCGGCGTCGACCTCCAGCACGGGCTCGGCCCCGACCTCGCCGAGCAGCGCGCGGACCCGCGTCGCGATCGCCGTGGCCTGGGCCTGGGCACGCGACTCGTCGGCTCCCGGCAGCGGGTCGTGGACGAAGAGCACGTCCGCGTCGGAGCCGTAGCCGAGCTCGGCCCCGCCGAGCCGACCCATCGCGATGATGCTCATCCGGGTGAGGGTCCCCTCGGGTCCGTGCCTCATCTCGAACTCGGCGATGCGCAGGACCCCGGAGAGCGCCACCTCGGCCGCGGCGGTGAGCGCGGCCGCCCCGGACACGAGGTCCGTGCTGCCGAGCACCTCGCCGACGGCTGTCCTGGCCAGCTCGCGCCTGCGCAGCGCCCGCAGCAGCGTGGCGGCGACCTTGGCGTCCTCCTGGCGGGCGAGCAGGGCGTCGGCCTCTCCCGACAGTCGCGCGAGGTCCCGCGGGGCGAGCTCGCCGTCGTCGTCGAGCCAGGCGACGGACTCCGGTGAGCGAGCGAGCGCGTCGGCCGCGTAGCGCGAGGTCGAGAGCACCCGGGCGAGGCGATGCGCTGCCACCCCGGAGTCCCTCAGCAGCTTGAGGTACCAGTGCGTGGTGCCGAGCTCGTCCGAGAGCCGTCGGAAGGCGAGCAGGCCGGCATCGCTGTCCGCACCCTCGGCGAACCAGCCGAGCAGGACGGGCAGGAGCTGCCGCTGGATCGCGGCCCGCCGGCTGAGCCCCTCGGTGAGCGCGGTGATGTGCCGCATGGCCCCGGCGGGGTCGCGGTAGCCGATGGCGAGCAGTCGGGCTCGGGCCGCCTCGGGCGCCAGGGCGACCTCGTCACGGCTCAGGCTGGCCGTGGCGGGGAGCAGCGGACGGTAGAAGAGCTCTTCGTGCAGGCGCCGCACGTCCCGGCGCGCGGTGCGCCAGCGCTCCATCACCTCGGCCTCGTCGCGCAGGCCGATCGACCGTGCCAGGCGCCTGAGGTCCCCGGGGGCTGTCGGCATGAGATGGGTGCGGCTGAGCTTGTGCAGCTGGATGCGGTGCTCGAGGACCCGCAGCAACCGGTAGCAGACGGCGAGCCGACCCGCGTGGTCGCGCCCGACATAGCCACCCGAGGAGAGCGCGGCGAGCGCGGAGAGGGTGTGGGGGCTGCGGATCGACTCGTCCGAGCGACCGTGCACCAGCTGGAGGAGCTGGACGGTGAACTCCACGTCGCGGAGCCCGCCGGTACCCAGCTTGAGCTGACGGTCGACCTCGGCCGCGGGCACGTGCTGCTCGACCCGGCGCCGCATCGCCTGGGAGTCCTCGACGAAGTTCTCCCGCTCGACGGCCGACCACACCATCGGCGACATCTCGGCCAGGTACTGGGCGCCGACCTCCCGGTCACCGGCGACCACCCTGGCCTTGAGCAGGGCCTGGAACTCCCAGGTCTTGGCCCAGCGCTCGTAGTACGCCTTGTGGCTCGCCACGGTCCGCACGAGGGGACCGTTCTTGCCCTCGGGGCGCAGCGCGGCGTCCACGGGCCACAGCGCGGGTTCGCCGGAGGCGGCAGAGCATGCGCGCGCCATCCCGGTGGCGAGGCGCGTCGCGGAGGCGAGCGCTGCCTGCTCCGCGGTGCCCTCGACCGGCTCGGCGACGTAGATGACGTCGACGTCCGAGACGTAGTTGAGCTCCCGGCCACCCGTCTTGCCCATGCCCAGCACCGCGAGCCGGACCCCCGCGCCGTGGTCGACCTGATCCGCCCGTGCCAGGGCCAGACCGGCCTCGAGGGCGGCCGAGGCGAGATCGGCGAGGGCGGACCCGACCGAGGGAAGGAGCGAGAGCGGCTCGGCACTGGTCAGGTCGGCAGCCGAGATCGCGAGCAGACGTCGCCGGTACGCCCGGCGCATGAGGTCGGTCCCCCGCTGACCCGTGATCGTGGCGACCGGGACCTCCGCCTCGGGATCGGCTCCCACGGCTCCCAGGAGCTCCGCGCGGACCACCTCGCCCGAGGTCCCGATCGGGCTCGGCTCGGCGAGGGCGTCGAGATCATCCGGGTGGCGCACGAGGTGGTCCCCGAGCGCGGAGGAGGCACCGAGCACGGCGATCAGCGTGTCCCGCTCCGGCCCGTCGGTACGGAGCAGGGATCGGACCGTGGCCCGTTCCGGGCCCGGAGTGGCGGCCAGCCGGGTCGCCGCGAGCAGCGCGTCGTCCGGCGACGCGGCCTTGGACAGCGCCATGGCCAAGGGAGGGGTCTCGTCGACCGAACCGAGCAGCGCGACGAGGTCCGGGTCCGCGAGCAGGTCGACGGCCCGCTCCGGGTCGGTGAACCCGGCGCGGGTGAGCACTCCTCGCAGGCTCCCGGTGCGCCGGGACTGCGGTGCGGACTCGCTCATCGCGGGCTCACAGCACCGGCAGGTACCGCTTCAGCTCGAATGCGGTCACCTGCGAGCGGTAGGCGTTCCACTCGTCGCGCTTGTTGCGCAGCACGAAGTCGAACACGTGCTCGCCGAGCGTCTCGGCGACCAGCTCGCTGGTCTCCATGATCTCGATCGCCTGGTCGAGGGAGGACGGCAGCGGTCGGATGCCCAGGGCCCGGCGCTCGGCGTCGGTGAGCTCCCAGACGTCGTCCTCGGAGCCCTCCGGCAGCTCGTAGCCCTCCTCGATGCCCTTGAGCCCCGCCGCGAGCAGCAGGGCGAAGGAGAGGTACGGGTTCGCTGCCGAGTCCAGCGCGCGGTACTCCACCCGGCTCGAGTTGCCCTTGCCCGGCTTGTACATCGGGACCCGCACGAGGGAGGAGCGGTTGTTGTGCCCCCAGCAGATGTACGACGGCGCCTCGGCGCCGCCCCACAGCCGCTTGTAGGAGTTCACGTACTGGTTGGTGATGGCCGTGATCTCGGCAGCGTGGTGCAGCAGGCCCGCGATGAACTTGCGCCCCGTGGCGGAGAGCTCGAGCGGGGCGCCGGGCTCGTAGAAGGCGTTGCGGTCACCCTCGAACAGCGAGAGGTGCGTGTGCATGCCCGAGCCCGGGTACTCCGCCATCGGCTTCGGCATGAAGGAGGCGACGATCCCCTGCTCGAGCGCCACCTCCTTGACCACCGTGCGGAAGGTCATGATGTTGTCGGCCGTCGTCAGGGCGTCCGCGTAACGCAGGTCGATCTCGTTCTGGCCGGGGCCGGCCTCGTGGTGGGAGAACTCCACCGAGATGCCCATGGACTCGAGCATCGTGATGGCGGCGCGCCGGAAGTCGTGGCCGGTCCCGCGCGGGCCGTGGTCGAAGTACCCGCCGGAGTCCACCGGGACGAGCGGCTTCTCCGGGTCGGCCGGGTCCTCGAACAGGTAGAACTCGACCTCGGGGTGCGTGTAGAAGGTGAACCCCTGGTCCGAGGCCTTCGCCAGCGCGCGCTTGAGGACGTACCGCGAGTCGGCGAGCGAGGGTTCACCGTCGGGCGTGTGGATGTCGCAGAACATCCGCGCCGTGCCGTGGTGGTCCCCGCGCCAGGGCAGGACCTGGAAGGTCGACGGGTCGGGCTTGGCGAGCATGTCCGCCTCGTAGACGCGGGTCAGCCCCTCGATGGCGCTCCCGTCGAAGCCGATGCCCTCGCGGAACGCCGACTCGAGCTCTGCCGGGGCCACGGCCACCGATTTCAGCATCCCCAGCACATCCGTGAACCACAGACGGATGAAGCGGATGTCCCGTTCCTCGACGGTGCGGAGTACGAAGTCCTGCTGCCTGTCCATGGCCCCATCCTGCCGCACGGAGGGCGATGGTCGCGCGGATAGGGTTGAGCCATGCCGATGACGATCGCTCTGGCTCAGATCGACGCCCGTGTGGGCGACCTGGGCCGGAACACGACGCAGGTCCTGGAGTGGTGCACGCGGGCCGCCCAGGCCGGGGCCGATCTGGTCGTCCTGCCGGAGATGACGCTGACCGGCTACCCCATCGAGGACCTCGCCCTGCGCGACTCCTTCGCCCGGGCGGCCGACCGCTCCCTGTACCGGCTCGCCGAGGAGCTGCTGGGGCGCGGCCTCGGTGAGCTCGTCGTCGTCCTCGGCACCCTCGGACGGTCCCCGGACGGCCGAGCGACCAATCGCGCCGTGAC
>NZ_JBFHHB010000216.1:0-5563 GCF_041597215.1 Actinotalea sp. | reverse complement strand
CTCTCGGCCGCCGAGCGCACGAGCTTCGTCGAGGAGGTCACCCTTCTCGTCGCCGGCGGTATGCGCGTGGTGCTCGGCCTCCGCGCGGACTTCTACGGCGAGGCCTTGCGCTTCCCCGCGCTGGCGGCCGCCCTGGCGGGCCACCAGGTCATCGTCGGGCCGATGACGGTCGACGAGCTGCGCAGCGCCGTCGTGCAGCCCGCGCGTCTGGCGTCGATCGAGCTCGAACCGGGGCTCGTCGACATGGTCCTGGACGACCTCGTCGGCGGGCGCCGCGGAGCGGAGCACGACCCGGGCGCGCTCCCCCTGCTCGCCCACAGCCTCTACGAGACCTGGCGGCTCGGTGGGGGCCGACGGTTGACCCTCGCCCACCTGGTCGAGTCGGGCGGGATCGGCGGCGCGGTCTCGGCGACGGCCGAGCGACTGCACGCAGGCCTGTCCGACCGGGACGCCCTTGCCGCACGCCGCCTCTTCCTGCGGCTGGTGCACGTCGGCCAGGACGTCGCCGACACCCGCAGGCGCGCCTCCCGCGAGGAGCTCGCCGCCCTCGCACCCGACTCGCTCATCGAGAGCCTCATCGAGGCGCGCCTGGTGACCGCCGACGACACCTCCGTCCAGATCGCCCACGAGTCGCTCATCAGCGCCTGGCCCCGCCTGCGGGAGTGGATCGACGAGGATCGTGATCGGCTCCTCGTCCACCGTGAGCTCGCGGCCTCGGCCGCGGCGTGGGTCCGCGCGGGCCACGACCCGGGGATGCTCTACCGGTCCGGCCGCCTCGAGCACATGCGCGCGTGGTCGACGGATCCCGACCACCGGGCGACGTTGACGCACCAGGAGCGCGCGTTCCTCGAGGCGAGCACGGCGGCCGTCCGGGAGCACGAACGGGCAGCGCTCCGGCAGACCCGTCGCCTGCGGACCCTGGTGGCCTCGCTGACCGTGCTCGTGCTGGCCGTCGTCGGGGTGTCCGGCTACACGTGGCGCCTGAGCGCGCGAGCGGGCGACGAGCGGGACCTCGCTGTCTCCCGCCAGCTGGCCGAAGCCTCGAGCCGGATCCGGGCGAGCGACCCGACCGCCGCGGCCCAGCTCGCGGTGCTGAGCTATCGGACGGCCCCGACGGCCGAGGCTCGCGGAGCGCTCCTGGACAGCTCCGCCGTACCGCTCAGCACTCGCGTCGAGGCGACGGGAACCCTGCCGACCCTCTCCCTGAGCGGGGACGGGCGCGTGATGGCCAGCGGCTCCGGCACGGGCGAGGTCCGCGTCTGGGCACTCTCGGACGAGCTCGAACCGCAGCTGCTCGAGACGGCCGCCGCCCTCGCCGTCGACGACGACGCCGTGCGCGCCACGGCCCTGGACGGCGACGGCACGCTGCTCGCCGCGGCCGGCGCCGCATCCGGCGTGCACCTGTGGGACCTCGGTGCGGACGGAGGACCGGCGCACCGGGCCGACCTCGTCGGCCCGCGGGGCGCCGTCTCCGCGCTCGCCTTCTCCCCTGACGGCAGCATGCTCGCCGCCGTGGGCGACGATCCCGCGCTGTACCTCTGGGACCTCGAGGACCCGGCAGGCACAGCGCCGCAGGTGCTCGACGGCCCCGAGGCCGGCCTGACGAGTCTCGCCTTCAGCCCGGACGGCTCGACGATCGCCGCGGGGAGCGCCGATCGCGGGGTGTACCGGTGGTCGCTCCTCGACGACCCCGCAACGGTCGTGGTCCTCCCGCCCCTCGAGTCCGCCGCGGGGGGAGTGACGTCCGTGGCCTTCGCCCCGGACGGGCTCCAGCTCGTCGCCGGGTCCAAGGACCAGGACGCGTGGACCTGGTCGCTCGTGGGCCCGCACGAGGTGCCGACCGAGTCGGGCGTGGCGATCGAGGGCGCGGGCAGCTGGGTCAACGCCGTGGGGTACAGCCCCGACGGGATCCTGGTGGCGACGGGCAGCTCCGACCACCACCTGCGCATCTACGAGCGCTCCACCGGCGTCCTCGTCTCCGACATCCCCCACCCCGGACCGGTGACCAATCTCGCCTTCCTGCCCACCGGCGGAGGTCTGGTGACGACCGGGCCGGACGGCTCGCTGCGACTGTGGGCCGAACCGACCCCCTCCCCTGCCCTCACGGGGGGCCGCGCCTTCTCCGTTCACTTCAGCCCGGACGGCGAGCTCGTGGTGGCGGGCGCCGCGAACGAGGTCCGCTTCTTCGACGTCTCGCACCCCCATCGCGCCACGGCCCTCGGCCCGGCGACGAGCGCCCCGGACTCCCACACCTTCGACGGCACCGCCGCGTACTCGCCGTCCGGCGAGCTGCTGGCCACCGGGAGCGCCGAGGGACCCGTGTGGCTGTGGGCGGTGTCCGGGGGGAGCATGACCCTGCTGAGCACCATGCCCGACCCCCCGGAAGCACTCGTCGAAGGAGTCGTGTTCAGTCCGGACGGGCGCACCCTCGCCGCGGCGGGTGACGACTCGACCGTCCGCCTCTGGGACGTCACCGACCCGGGCCGGCCGGTCACCCAGGGCGTCATCGACTCCCCGAACGCCCTCGAGCTGTGGTCGACCTTCTCGCCGGACGGCGACGTCCTCGCCGTGGGCGGCGCCGACCCGGACGTCGTGACGCTCTGGGACGTGTCCGACCCGGCGACGCCGACGATGCTCGGGGAGCCGCTCGACGGGCTCGGGCTGCAGGCGCACGGGATGATCTTCAACCCCGCGGGAACGCTGCTCGCCGTGACCTCTGCCGACCGCACCGTGCGCCTCGCCGACGTGAGCGACCCGCAGGCGGCCCACTGGGTCGGCGCGCCCCTGCGCGGCTCCGGCGACTACGTGTACGACGTGGACTTCACCCCCGACGGACGCACGCTGGCAGCGGTGAGCGGCGACGGCATCCTGCGGACCTGGGACGTGACCGATCCCCTGGCACCGGTCCTCACCGCCTCGCTGACGGCGGCTGACGCGGGGCTGTACAGCATCAGCATCTCCCCGGACGGGACACGCGTCGCGGCCGGCGGCGTGGCTCCCACCGTCACCGTCTGGGACCTGGACCCCGCCGAGGTGACGAGCCGGATCTGCCGACTGGTCGGGACGCCGCTCACCGAGGAGGAGTGGCTGCAGTACGTGCCGAGCGTGGAGTACCAGGACCCGTGCGGCGGGTCGGCGGCCGGTCCCTCCTAGACGCACGGAAGCGCGTCCTACGCTCGGGGGATGGACCCCGTGATCCTCGTCGACGGCCTGACCAAGTCCTACGGGTCCTTCCGGGCCTTGCGCGGGCTGGACCTCGAGGTGCGGCCGGGCGAGGTCCACGCGTTCCTCGGGCCGAACGGAGCCGGGAAGTCGACGACGATCCGCATCCTGCTCGGCCTCCTCCGGGCCGACGGCGGGCGGGTCCAGGTCCTCGGGCATGACCCGTGGCGGGACGTCGTCGCCCTGCACCGCCGGCTGGCCTACGTCCCGGGCGACGTCAGCCTGTGGCCCTCCCTGACGGGCGGCGAGGCGATCGACCTTCTCGGGACCCTGCGCGGAGGGCTGGACGAGACGCGGAGGGCTGAGCTGATCGAGCGCTTCGAGCTCGACCCGACCAAGCGCGGCCGGCAGTACTCCAAGGGGAACAAGCAGAAGGTCGCCCTGGTCGCCGCCCTGGCCTCGGACGTCGAGCTCCTGCTGCTGGACGAGCCGACCTCCGGCCTCGATCCGCTCATGGAGGAGGTCTTCTGCGCCGAGATCGCCGAGCAGAAGGCTCAGGGGCGGACGATCCTGCTCTCCAGCCACATCCTCAGCGAGGCCGAGGCCCTCGCGGACCGGATCAGCATCATCCGGGACGGGCGGATCGTGGAGAGCGGCACGCTGGACGAGATGCGCCGGCACACCCGCACGAGCATCCGGGCGGTGCTGGCCGAGCCCCCCGCCGACCTCGCCGGACTCGTCCCGGTGCAGGACGGCCACCTGGACGGCGACGTGCTGACGGTGGCCGTCGAGCGCACCCAGGTGAACGACGCGATGGCCACCCTGAGCCACTTCGGCATCACCGAGCTCACCGTCGCGCCGCCCTCGCTGAGCGATCTCTTCCTCCGGGCCTACGGAGAAGAGTCGGCGCCGGGGCCGGACGACGAGCGAGCCGCGCCGACCCGTCGGCGCGCTGCGCACCGGCGGCGCGGATGAGCGGCACGTTCGTCGGGGTCCGACCGCTGCTGCACGCCTCCCTCCGGCAGGACCGCCGTCGCATCGCCCCGTGGATCGCACTCATCACGGCGCTCTCGGTGAGCTCGGTGCTCGCCTACCCGTGGGTGTTCCCCGACGAGGCGAGCCGCGCCGGCCTGGCGATGACCGTCGAGGGCAACCCGGCCTTCAGCCTGATCTTCGGTCCCGCCCGCGAGCTGACGACGGCCGACGGCTTCAACGCCTGGCGCGCCGGGGCGCTCGGCGCCTTCTTCGCCGGGCTGATGGCCATCGGGATCGTCGTGCGCAACAGCCGGGCCCACGAGGACAACGGCCAGGCGGAGCTGATCGCCTCGGGAGTCGTCGGGCGCGACGCACGGCTCGCGGTGGCCGTGGCGATGGCAGCGATCGCCTCCGTCCTGCTCGGGGTGGTCGTCTCGGTCGCCACGATCGCCTTCGGCGGCGAGGCGGGCGACTCGATCACCCTCGCTGCGACGTTCACCGCCTCCGGTCTGATGTTCGCCGGGATCGCGGCCGTCACCGCGCAGATCGGCTCGGAGGCCAGGGCGGCGAGCTCCCTCGCGGTGACCGCCCTGGGCGTCGCGTTCGTCGCGCGTGGGTACATCGACACGAGCGGAGCGGCCGACTGGCTCATCTGGCTGACCCCGCTGGGCTGGCTCGAGCAGGTCCGTGTGGCGGACGGGAACGACTGGCGGCCGCTGCTCGCCTGCCTCGGGCTCGCCGTCGCGGCCGTGGCCGTCGCAGGCCTCCTGCAGTCCAGGCGCGACCTGGGCATGGGGCTGCTCCCTCCCCGGCCGGGCCCTGATCGCGGACGCGGCATCCTCAACCCGTGGGGACTGGCCCTGCGGCTCCAGCGCGGCGCGATCGTGTCCTGGACGATCGCCCTCGCGGTGCTGGGCGTCGTCTTCGGCTTCCTCTCGACCACCGTCGGGGAGCTGTTCCTGCAGAACCCCGCCTTCGCCGAGGCGATCGCGTCGGGCGGGGCGAGCACCTCTGGCCTCGTCTTCGAGTTCCTCGTGACGATCATCCGGCTCGTCGGCCTGATCGCCGCGGTCTACGGCGTGCAGGTGATGATGCGGCTGCACGCCGAGGAGGACGAGTTCCGGGTCGATCCGTTGCTGGCAGGTGCGGTGCCGCGCACCCGCCTCCTGGCCAGTCACGCGGTGCTCGCCCTCGTCGGCCCGGCCCTCGCGCTGCTGATCTCGGGCGGCGTGGTCGGGCTGACGGCGCAGGCCCAGAGCGGGGACATCGCCGCGCTGGACGTGCTGCGACAGGCGGCGGTCACGATCCCCGCCGTGTGGGTGCTCGTCGGCATCGCGCTCGCGACGGTCGGGGCCGCTCCGGCCGTGCGCGCAGTGGCCTGGTTCGCCATCGTCCTGTCCTTCGCCCTGACCATCCTCGGTCCGCT
>NZ_JBFHHB010000215.1:0-5675 GCF_041597215.1 Actinotalea sp. | reverse complement strand
TCGCGACTCTTAGCGTCCGGATGTGACCTTCGACCGGCCCGGGAGCTCGCGTCTCGACGCGATGCTCTCGGCCGGTCCGGCCGGGAGCGCGGGTGGCCCCGGACGGGCCGAGGATCGCGCACGCCCGTCACGCGCGCCCGACGAGGATGCGCCGGTCGACGCGCCTGCCGTGCTCCTCGCGGGAGCCCGGGCCCGGGCTGCCCGCGCCGAGCTCCTCGCCCTGCGCAGGGACGCGCTCGTCGCCGAGCGCGCACCCCTTCGGGAGGTCCCGCCCGCGCGGCGCTGGGCCCTGTCGCTACGCGCCGGAGCGGCGGGTTCCCTCGTGCTGCTCGCGCTCGCCGGCGCAGTGGCGACCAGCACGGCGTCGCGCGGCCCGCAGGTGCTCGTCTCCACCGGTGAGGCTGCCCGGGTGACGGGCACCTCCGCGGAGGGCGACGCGGGGTCGACCACCGCAGCGCCGACCCAGGAGCTCGTCGTGCACGTGGTCGGCGCCGTACAGGTGCCGGGCGTCGTCGTGCTGGCCCAGGGTGCCCGCGCGGCCGACGCCCTCGCGGCGGCAGGCGGGGCCCTCGCGGAAGCGGACCTCGCGCGCGTCAACCTGGCCCGTCCCGTGCAGGACGGTGAACAGCTCGTGGTGCCGCGGCTCGGGGAGCAGGAACCCGCCGGGGTCGTCGACGGGACCGCGGCAGAGCAGCCCGGTGTGCTCGACCTCAACAGCGCCGACGCGGCTGCGCTGGAGGCCCTGCCGCGGATCGGACCGGTCCTTGCCGAGCGGATCGTGGAGTGGCGCAGGGAGCACGGCAGGTTCTCGAGTGTGGACGAGCTCGCCGAGGTCCCGGGGATCGGCCCCGCCCTGCTCGCCGGACTCGACGGGTTGGTCCGTGTCTGAGCCGGCGCGGGTTCGCCCGCGGGCTCGCGGTCCGCGCGCTCCCGCTGACGGGTCTCTGCGCGGTCCCCGGGGGCCTGCGGACGGAACGCCGCGCGGGCCGCTCGACCTGCGGCTCGTCCCGGCCGCGCTGGTCGCCTGGTGCTGCGCGCTCCTGGCGTCCGGCGCTGCCGGCGACGAGGTCACGGTGGCCGGATCGCCGGAGCAGTTCGACGGAGCGGCTCCGGGCGGCGCCCCTGGAGTCGTGCTCGCGATGGCAGTCCCTCTCCTTGCCGTGTCGTTCGCCCTGGTGGTGCGTCACCGCCCGCGGCGAGGGAGCTCCGCCGGGGGAGCGCTCCTCCTCGCGTCCGCAGCGGGGGTGGCCGTCCTCGCCTCCGCGGGCGCGCACGCGACGGCCGAGGCACGCGGCGGTCTGGATGCTCTGCGCGAGGAACGCGCCGTGGTGCGCGCGGTCGGCGTCCTGCGCACCGATGCCGAGGTCGCTGCGCTGCCGTGGGACGCGAGCTCGTCACGATGCCGCGCCGTCGTCGCGGCGTCGGGCGTGACCGCGCGGGGGACGACGAGGGCGGTGGGCGCGCGGCTCGAGGTCACCGCCCCTGCGCCGTGCCCCGGATGGGTCCGGGGAGCGGTGGTCCGGATCGACGGGCGCCTGGGGGAGACGCCGGTGCAGGGGGTCTCCGGCGCCCTGTCCGCCAGGACGGTGACCGTCCTGCGCCCGGCGGTCGGTGTCGACGCGCTGGTCGCTCGCCTGCGCGGGGGACTGCTCACGGCCTCCGCCGGTCTCGAGCCCCAGGCGAGAGGGCTCGTCCCGGGGATGACCATCGGCGACACCTCGCGAGTCCCTGCCGAGGTCGAGCAGGCGATGCTCGACGTCGGCCTGACGCACCTCACCGCGGTCTCCGGGACCCATGTGGCCGTCGTCGCGATCGTCGTCGGTGCAGGTGCCGCCGCGCTGCGCGCCCCGCGCACCCTGCGCGCCGCGCTGCTCGCGACCGCCGTCGGCGCGTTCGTCCTCCTCGTCCACCCCGAGCCCAGCGTGCTGCGGGCGGCACTCATGGGCATGGTCGGCGTCGCCGGACTCCTCGCCGGACGCGGGTCCAGTGCCCTGCCGGCCCTCGCGGCCGCCGTCGTCGTCCTCCTGGTCGTCGACCCCGCTCTCGCAGTGGCCTACGGCTTTCTGCTCTCCGTCGCCGCGACGGCGGCGATCGTGCTGCTCGCGGGCCCGGCGGCCGCAGCCCTGACCGCCCTCCCGCGGTGGGCCGCGCAGTCCGTCTCCGTGCCCCTCGCAGCGCAGAGCGCCTGCGGCCCGATCCTCGTGCTGCTCGATCCCGCGCTCTCGTCGTGGGCCGTCCCCGCCAACGTCCTGGCCGCACCGGCTGTCCTCCCGGCCACCGTGCTCGGCCTGCTCGCGACAGGTGCCGCACCGCTCTCGCCCACGGCCGCGCAGGTCCTCGCGCACGGGTCGGGGCTGGCCACCGGGTGGATCGCCGGCGTGGCCGTGCGGTGCGCCGCACTCCCGGGGGCGCGGCTCGGGTGGACCGGCGGGTTCCCGGGCGCGGTCGCCCTCGCGGCGCTGACAGCGCTCGGGTGGGTCCTGGTGGCTCGGGCCCTGCGTGCTCGGGCCCTGCGGTCGGCGTCCCGGCAAGGGGCCCGCCGGGCGTGGCCGACCGGGCCGTCGTTCGGGGCGCGCGCGGGACGGCGGGGAGCCGCGCGGACGGGGATCGGGAGGTGGCTGTCGCGTGGCAGGCTTGTCCCGTGCCCCCCGCCTCGCGCAAGCCCTCCGCGTCGACAGTGAGCTGGGACGCCGTCGAACCGGCACCGGTCGTCCTGGTCACCGGGACCGAAGGGCTCCTCGCCGAGCGAGCGGTCGAACGCGTGGTCGCGCGAGCGCGGGAGAACGACCCCGAGGTCGAGGTCTCCAGGATCGAGGGCCCCGGGTACGAGCCGGGGCTCCTGCGCTCGGCCGCGAGCCCCTCCCTGTTCGGCGAGTCGAGCCTCGTCGTGCTCGCGGACCTGCACACGGCGACCGACGCCGCCTTCGCCGACGTCCTCGACTACGTCACCCGGCCCGACCCCGACGTCGTGCTGGTCCTCGTGCACGGGGGCGGCAACCGTGGGAAGAAGGTGCTGGACGCCGTCCGGGCCTCCGGAGCGGTGGTCGTCGTCTGCGACCCGGTGAAGAAGGACACGGACAAGCTCGCCTTCGCCGGCAACGAGCTCAAGGCGGCGCGACGACGGGCTGAGCCCGAGGCCCTGCGCGCGCTCGTGGAGGCCTGCGGAGCCGACCTCCGTGAGCTGACCTCCGCCTGTCGTCAGCTCGTCGCAGACACCTCCGGGGTGATCTCCAGCGAGGTCGTCGCGCGGTACTACGGGGGTCGGGTGGAGGCGAGCGGCTTCCGCGTGGCCGACGCTGCCGTCGAGGGCAAGCCGGGGGAGGCCGTCGCCCTGCTGCGCCATGCCCTCGCGACCGGAACCGATCCGGTCCCCGTCGTGGCCGCGCTCGCCGCGAGGCTGCGGATCCTGGCGAAGGTGGCCGCGGCGCGCGGTCGAGGGATCGGAGCCGCGGAGCTCGGGATGGCACCGTGGCAGTTCGACCGCGCGCGCCGCGAGCTCGGTGGTTGGCGGCCCGAGAGCCTCGCGGCCGCGATCGCCGCCGTCGCGCAGGCGGACGCCGAGGTCAAGGGTGCCGGGCGGGACCCGGTCTTCGCGGTCGAGCGCGCCGTTCTGCGGGTCGCAGAGGCAGCGGCACGACGCTAGCCGCTCCCGGAACGCCGCCGTCGCGCGATGTCCCGCGCTGCATCGTTCCCCCTGCCGTCGCTCCGGCCCGCGCCGTCACAATCCATGTGACCAGGTGATGTCGGCACGATGAACGACTCGGTCCCTGTGATGCATCTCACATCCGCAACTGGGGGGATTGCCCCACTTGATCCCGGTTTTGCGCAGGCAAAGGCAGCGCCGGTGGCTGGTCGCCACGGCCGTCCTCTGTCATAGTAGCCGTGACAGCCCGTTCTGAGGAGATGACATGTTCCGCATCCTGAAGCCCGCCACCGTCGCCGTTCTCACCGTCGCACTCGCCGTCTTCGGCCTTCCGATCTCCGGCTCCGGTGCCACCGTCAGCATCGGCACGGGCTGCTGCAAGCAGTGAGTCTCCCGTCGGTGCCCGACCCTCGGGAGCCGACGGCGAATCACCCGAAAGGCTGTGTCTCGGGGGTGTCATGACAGGCAAGTCACGCGTAGACTTTGCCCTTGTGACTGATCTCTCCGAGCGTCTGCGCGCCGAGCGGCTCCGTGCCGGCCTCTCCCAGACCGCTCTTGCCGGTGACGACTTCTCGCCGAGCTACGTCTCGCTCATCGAGGCGGGCCGACGGACGCCGACCGATGCGGCTCTGGTCGTGCTGGCCGCGCGGCTGGGCACGACGGCCGAGTACCTGCGGTTCGGCGACGACGCCCCGAGCGAGGAGAAGGCGCGGCTCGAGCTCGGGTTCGCTCGTCTCGCCCTGGCCAACGGGTCCGCCGCGGAGGCGAAGTCCCGGCTCCTCGCGCTCGACATCGCCTCGATCTCGCCTCGGCACGCTGCCGAGGCGCGCTTCGCCCTCGCGATGGCGCACGAGGCGCTCGGCGAGATGTCCGAGGCGGTGGCGGTGCTGGAGCCGCTGCTGGCCGAGGCGCGGGCGGCCGGCCGATGGCTCCAGGTCGCCACTCTCGCGACGAACCTGGTCAGCATCTACCACGAGGCCGGTGACCTGGCTCACAGCATCGAGCTCGGCGACGAGATCCTCGCGGCGGTCGAGCCCGTCGGGCTCGCCGGCACGGACGAGTACCTCAGGCTCGCCTCGACGGTCCTGTGGTCCTACTACCAGCGCGGCGACCTGCTGTTCGCGGCGCACCGCGCCTCCGGCCTGGTTGCGATGGCCGAGAAGGACGGCACCCGCCGCGGCCGCGGGAGCGTGTACTGGAACGCCTCGCTCGTGGCGGAGGGGCGCGGAGACTTCGCCGAGGCCCGTCGGCTCACGGAGCGGGCGCTGGCCTACCTCAGCGAGGGCGACCCGAGCCGCGACGTCCCGCGCCTGCGCCTGCACTACGGCTGGCTCCTCCTGAGGTCCAACCCTCCCGAGGCCGAGGCCGCGCTCGTGCAGCTCGGGCTGGCGTCGGAGGGGCTCGTCAACGTCGGCTCGGAGTACGAGATCGCCCGCTGCCGCTACGAGTCGGCCCGCGCGCACCTCGTGCTGGGCGACGTGGCCCTGGCCGAGTCGCTCGCCCGTGAGGGGCTCGCACTCCTGGACGACGGCGCCGGGTTCGACGCCTGCGACGCCCACATCGTGCTGGGCGACTGCCTCGCGGCAGGGGGGCGGCTCCCGGAGGCGCTCGGCGAGTACCGCTGGGCAGCCGACCGGCTGGCGATGCTCTCGGCCGGGCGGCAGTCCGCGTCGGTGTGGCGCTCCCTCGGCGACCGGCTCGCCGAGCTCGGGGACGCGCCGGCCGCGTCCCGCGCCTACGCGACGGCGCTCGACGAGGCAGGGATCCGTCCGACGACGTTCTCGCTCACGACCCGCCAGGCGCTCGCCGTCGGTTTCGAGGAGAGCTTCGACCGCTGAGCGCGGAGGGTCGCACCGAGGTCGGGACCGGCCCGGGAGGTCAGGACGGTCGTCGTCGGTGAGGTCGGCGCGCAGGGGGCGCCGACCTCCCGAGGGGCAGCTCGTCGGGGGATCTCCCGACCAACGGCTCCTCGTGGAGCGCGGGCGGAGCTGTCCCGGCAGGACGACAGGAGGGCGCCTCCCCGTCGGGGGAG
>NZ_JBFHHB010000214.1:0-5678 GCF_041597215.1 Actinotalea sp. | reverse complement strand
CCCAAGATCGACTGGCTCGGTCTCCCAGGTCAGCGGTTTCTTCCCAGGTCAGAACTAATTCCCCTAGGCCCCGAGGCCCGGGCGGCGAGGAGATCGGTCGGGCACTCCCTCGGGACAAGGCTGGGGCGACACCCGACCGGTTCTCACGCCGAGGATGAGGCTACGCGCTCGCCCCGGGCCCCGGGGTCCCCAGCCGCCCGCCCGCTCCCGGCCTCAGCCCCACGGGTCCGCGTCCCCGTCGTCGGCGTCCGCCCGGACCTCCGGGTGCCCTTCGAGCTCGATGGTCACGCTGCCGCCGGCCGTGAGGGTGTGCACGGTCCCGTGGTGGCCGACGCGCACGGCGGGCAGGTGCGAGGGCGGGGCGCTGACCGTCAGGGTCTGCTTCTCGATGTCGACGCTCAGGCGATGGCCACGGAAGTGCAACGGGAAGGCGAGCCGATCGACCTCGGCCGGCAGCGCGGGTTCGAGCCAGATCACGTCGTGGCGGATCGCGATCCCCGCATAGCCGCGCTGCAGCAGGTCGAGGGAACCGGCCATGACCCCGAGGTGGATCCCTTCGGCGGTGGTGCCGCCCTGGGTGTCGGCGATGTCGCTGTCGAGGGCGTGCGTGAAGATCCGCCACGAGTCCTCGCGGTGGAGCCGGGCGAGCAGCCAGGAGTGGACGATCCCGGAGAGCGTCGAGCCGTGCGAGGTCCTGGCCGCGTAGTACTCGATGGTCCGGGGGATCTGGGAGGTGTCCCAGTCGTACCCGAGGCGCGCGAAGACCTCGACCAGGTCCTCCGCGGACAGCAGGTAGAAGAGCATGAGCGTGTCGGCCTGCTTCGCCGCCTTGTAGCGGTTCACGTCGTCGCCCTCGGCCTCCAGGATGCGGTCCAGCCGTTGGATGGAGTCGTAGCGGCGCCGGTAGCCGTCCCAGTCGAGCTCCTCGAGGCGCTCGTAGCCGTCGAACTGGCTGAGGATCCCGCCGTCGTGGAACGGCACGAACATCTTGCGGGTGACGGCTTCCCACTGGTCCAGCTCGCCGGCCGAGAGCCCGAGCTCCTCCCACAGGTCGGCGCGGTGGTGCGCGGGGAGCTGCTCGAGCAGCTCACGGATCTGCTTGAGCAGCCAGACCGTCATCACGTTGGTGTAGGCGTTGTCGTCCAGGCCCGGCTCGGCCGCACCGGGGTAGCGGTCGTGGAACTCGTCAGGGCCCACCACGCCCCGGATCCGGTAGCGGTCGAGGGATCGGTCGTAGCTGGTGATCGAGACCAGGAACCGCGCGATCTCGATGAGCATGGGCCCGCCGCGGTAGCGCAGGAAGTCCATATCGCCGGTGGTCTGCGTGTAGTGGACGACGTTGAACGCCACGGCGTGGTTGACGTGCCGCTGCAGGCTGCTGTGGTCGGGCAGCCACCGGCCCGAGCGGGGGTTCAGGTGCAGCTGCTGGGTCTCCTCGCGGCCGTCGCTTCCCGACTGCCACGGGTAGTTCGCGCCTCTGTGGCCGGCCGCGGCCGCGCGGTGGCGAGCCTCGTCGAGCCGCCGGTAGCGGTACATCAACAGGCTCCGGCTGAGCGCGGGCAGCCGGAGGTCGAGGAACGGCAGGACGAAGATCTCGTCCCAGAAGATGTGCCCCCGGTAGGCCTCCCCGCAGAGCCCTCGGGCGGGGACGCCCACGTCGAGGTCCATCGAGTTCGGTGAGACGGTCTGCAGTGTGTGGAAGGTGTGCAGGTTGAGCGCCTGCCGGACGGAGTCGGTGGTGCCGACCAGCTCCGTGCCGAAGCGCTCCCACAGCGCGCTCCACCGCGAGGCGTGGCTGTCCACCAGGTCGTCGAAGCGACCGGCACGCTGCACCGCGCGCACGGAGGCCTCCGCGCTCTCGGAGATCGCCCGGTCGCCGCCCGCGTGGACGGCGACGACCTTCTCCACGGTCACCGGCCGGCCTTCCTCGACCGGGACCGTGAGGTCGTGGCCGATCCAGCCGTGGTCGCCGACGAGCGTGCGGGCGACCTGTGGCCGATCGCCGTTGCGGTGCACTCTCGTCCTGGCGGCCTGGGCCACCCGGACCAGGGACTGCGTGGTCTCCACCTGGAGCAGCACCGTCTCGGAGTCGACCTCCTCCTGGCGGACAGGGTCGTGGTGGTGGTGAGCCAGATCGCGGTACCGCGTCACGAGGGTGTTCCCCACCCGCCCGTCCAGGGCACTGCGCACGACGAGCTCGCCGCTCCAGTTCTCCGCCACGAAGGTGGTCTCCAGCGCGAGCAGGTGCGGGTGGCGCATGTGCACGATCCGACGCTGGGTGACGCCGGTCCGCCGGCCCTCGGCATCCACCCAGGTCAGGCCCCGGGCGAGGATCCCCCGACGGAGGTCCAGCTCCAGGTAGTACTCCTCGGGAGGCATCTCGTCCGGCGAGTACCAGTCCTGACCTGGCGTGCGGAAGCGGAGCACGAGCCAGTTCGGCAGGTTGACGATCGACTCGTTGCTCACCGTCGTCCCGTGGAACGTCTCGGCCAGCCGGTTGAAGACGCCCGCCAGGTAGGTGCCCGGGTAGTGCGCGCCACCCGCGGCGCACTCGGGAGCGGCGCCCCGTGACCCGAGGTACCCGTTCCCGAGCGAGCACAAGGCCTCGCGCAGGGGTTCCTCCGTCGGGTCGTAGCCCTCGTAGCGCAGCCGCCACGGACCTGCGGTCATCGGCCCCTCCTCGTCGAGCGCCCGGGCGCCACGGTGCCCTTCGACCACCCTGGCACGTCTGCCGGCCCGGCGGGCGAGGGCCCCGTCTCGCTCGGCGCGAACCCGGCCAGCGGACGTATCGTGGAGAGATGGCCACCGTGCTGGCGGCCGTCGATGCCAGTCCCGTCGCCCCCGAGGTGATGAGGGCGGCGGTGGTCTTCGCCGGTCTGCTCCAGGCGTCACCCACGGCTCTGCACGTGGGGACGGGGACCGTCGCGGGACTCGAGGTCGCCGCGTCGTCGGCAGGCCTGCGCCTGGACGTCCTCGACGGCGATCCGGCCGACGTGATCGCCCGGGCCATGGCCGGGGCCGAGGTCGCCCTCGGCGTCATCGGGGCGACGGGCGCGGGCTCCTGCGAGCGGCCGATGGGACGGATCGCCACGGCGTTGATGTCCTCGGTGCAGCGCCCCCTCGTCGTCGTCCCGGTCGGGTCGTTCCCGCCGGGACGCCGGAGCCTGCGTCGGGCGCTGCTCCCGCTGGACGGCGGTCCGGAGTCGACGGCCGCCGTCGAACCGGCGACGGAGCTGTTGGGCGGCGCGGGCGTGGACCTCGTGGTGCTGCACGTGATCGACGTGAGCTCGGTGCCGGTGTTCTGGGACCACGGCTCCCACTCCGCGGGGGCCTGGCGCGGGGAGTTCCTCGCCGAGCACCTGCGGGGCCGCCGGCTCCGGCTCGAGCTGCGTCGCGGGGACCCCGGGCAGGTCATCGCGGCGGCCGCCGCGGCCGAGAACGCCGAGCTGGTGGTGATGGGCTGGTCGCGCGACCTCTCGCCCGGCCACGCGCTCACGGTCCAGCACACGATCGAACGCCTCTGCCTTCCCGTCCTGCTCTTCCCTGTGCACTCCGCGCTGTCGCCTGCGGCGTACCGGGAGCACTGGCGGGTTCCGGCGGACCGCGGCTGAGGCAGGGGGAGCCATGCGCGTCGGGATGGTGGCAGCACCGTTCGTGCCTGTTCCGCCGATCGGGTACGGGGGCACCGAAGGGGTCGTCGACGTCCTGTCGCGCGGGCTGCGGCAGGCGGGCGTCGACGTGCGGCTCTTCAGCGTCGGCTCGTCGACGAGTCCGGTGCCCAAGGCCTGGTGGTACGAGCAGCCGGTCCGGCCGATGGGCAGGACCGAGGCCGAAGCCGTCCAGGTCGTCGCGGCCTACGCGGCGCTCGCGGACGTCGACGTCATCCACGACCACACCACGCTCGGACCGTTGGCCTTCGGCGGGCGCGGCGGAGTCCCGATCCTCACCACCTGCCACGGGGCCTTCACCCCTGAGCTGCGGCTGCTCTACCGCCGGATCGCGCGGACCGTGCCGCTCGTCGCGATCTCGCAGTCCCAGCGACGCTCGGCCCCGGAGCTGCCCTTCGCCCGGGTGATCTACCACGGCCTCGACCTGAGCGGCTTCCCCGTCGGGGAGGGGGACGGCGGGTATCTCGCGTTCCTCGGACGGATGGGTCACGGCAAGGGCCTGCACCGGGCGATCCGCATCGCCCGTGCGGCCGGCCGCCCGCTGCGGTTCGCGGCCAAGATGCGCGAGGAGGCCGAGTGCGAGTACTTCGACCGCGTGGTCGCGCCGCTGCTGTCCCCGGATGTCGAGTACCTCGGGGAGATCGGCCCGTCCGGTCGCGCCGAGCTGCTCCGGGGGGCGGGTGCGCTGCTCAACCCGATCAGCTGGCCCGAGCCCTTCGGTCTGGTGATGGTCGAGGCGCTGGCCTTCGGCACCCCCGTCCTCGCCTTCCCCGACGGGGCGGCACCGGAGATCGTGCGCGACGGGCAGACGGGATTCCTGCGGGGCGACGAGGAGGAACTCGCGCGGTGCGTCGCCCGCCTCGACGAGATCGACCGGGCGGACTGCCGGCGTGACGTCGAACGCCGCTTCTCGATGGAGCGCATGGTCCGGCTCTACCTCGAGCAGTACGAGCGGCTCCTGCCCGGACGCCCACGCGGGCTCCGACCCCCGTCCCCGTCGCGCGGGAGCACCGGGTCCGGCGACCCGCGGCCCGTCGGCGCCGTGAGGTGAGCGGGCCGTGGACACGCCCGACCCGTCGACGGTGGGCACCGCTGCCGCCGTCCTGCTCGGCGGGCGGAACGTGGCCGCGCTCGGCCCGGGTGCCCGGCGTCGTCTCGCCCGGCTGATCGAGGGCCTGTGCGCGCTGGGCGTCGAGATCGTCGTGGTGGGCGGGCCCGAGATCGAACAGGCCGACCGGTCGCTGGGTGCACGCCCCGGTGGGCCGGGTTCGCTGCACCTGTGCGTCGGCGCCCGGCCCACGCCCTACCGGGTGACGGTGGACGGCCCGCGCCCCGTGCGCGGCGCGGCGGGCCGTGCGCGCCGCGTCACCGGAGCGCCGGCCCCACCCGGCGGCGAGGAGGGAGCCCTGGCCTGGGCGACGGCCCACCTCGCGGCGCTCGGCATCGGGCCCGGCCTGGTGCTCGCGGTCGGGGACGGGCTCGCGGTCGGGGACCGGCTCGCGGTCGGGGACGGGACGGCGGTCGAGGACGAGCCAGCGGCTGAGGACGGGACCCTGCCGGCGGTCGGCGCGTCGGTCGTGCGCGTGCTCGCCGAGGAGCTCCGTCGGCACCGCGCCGGGGCGATGCCCCGGTTCGACGACCTGCCCGGGTGGACGCTGAGCCCCGAGGGCGTCGGCCGTCGCGCCCGCCAGTCGCTGCTCACCCTGGCGAGCGGGGGCTTCGGGACGCGCGGAGCGTGCGCCGAGGACGGGCCGGCCGAGGGTGCGGGGGTCGTGGCGGCCGGGGTGTACGACGGCGCCGGAGCCGAGGAGCGCCTGCTGCCCGGGCCGGTGTGGACGATGCTGGACACCTCGGCCGTCCCGGCGTCCCGGTCCGAGGACCGCGCGGTCCTCGACCTGCGCTCGGGCGTGCTCTGGCGGCTCGCCGCTCCCGCCGGCGGGATCGCGGGCCTGCGGTTCGCTGCCGGTGCGCGCCCGGGGGTCGTCGTCCTGCGGGCGGAGGCGGACGGGT
>NZ_JBFHHB010000213.1:0-5697 GCF_041597215.1 Actinotalea sp. | reverse complement strand
CTGCCCGGTGTAGGTCCGGCGGGCACGCCCGACGTCGAGCACCTCACCGTCCGGGCCGAAGACGATCCGGGAGATCTCCGAGTCGCAGGCGAGCCGGTCGAGAACCGACCGGGGCACGATCGTCCCTCCGGTGGTCTGCGCGGGCGCGGACGACCCGGACGCGCTCTCGTCGGGGCACCAGCCGGCCGGCAGCCACGTCGGGCCCGCCTCACGCGACTCGTCCTGCGCGGCCGCACGCAACGCCTCGCTCCGCAACGTCTCCCAGGGCACGAGCACGGAGAGGTGCGGCCGCACCGACTGCCCGCCGCCGGCCAGTCCGCGGTCCAGGACCAGCCGAGACGCGTCGACGAGGGCCGCGGCCTGCCGTTGCTCCCGCGAGCGACGATCGTCGGCCGCGGGGACCCCCGCGACCGCGCGCAGCGCGAGGACGACGGCTTCGCCGTGCTCATGCGTGAGGAAGCCCTGGAGGACGACCCCGTCGGACCGGCGGGAGACGGTGAGGTACTCCCGCGCCGACGCGGCCTCGTGCTCGGCCTCCGTCGCCGCCGCGTCGACGCTCGCCGCCCACCGGCGAACGGTGCGCTGGAACTCGTCCGGAGGTTGCCGCCGGGCCTGCGCGATCAGATGCGCCTCGTTCAGCTCCGGCCGATCAGACGCCAGGGCCGCCTGCCGCGCCGGCGTCGAGGGGCCGAAGCGAGCCAGGACCTGAGCGTGCTCGATCGAGACCGCGCCCTCTTCGACCGCCGCGCGAGTCGCCGGAAGCTCGGCGTCCAGCGCCCTCCCGAGCGCGACATCACGACGCACCGTCGACAGGGAGACCCCTTGCCGCCGGGCCGCCCAGTCCCCGAAGGTCCGCCACCCCGCCGCGGCCCAGCGCCCGTCGTCCTCGACCTTGGCGAGCACCCGTGCCGCCACTGCCTGGACCTGCCCGGCCGCCATGGCGAGCACCCGGTGCAGCTCCGGCCCGTTGGCCCCGTCCACCTCGGACAGGTCGAGCGCCATCAACTCGCTGACGTCGGCCCGGAGCCGCGCGACGACCGTCGCGATCGGAGCCTCCGGGCCAGTGGTGGACATAGAACAAGTGTACGAACGCCCGCCGACATCCGAGCCGAGGACCGACCGGGCGGTGGACACGCACGAACCGCTCCAGCTGTGGGGCGCGACCACCCTCGCCTTGCCGACCCCCCTGCGCCCCCACCTCACCCGTGCGCGACCACCCACGCATGCATCGCGATCGCGGCGGCCGCCCCCGCGTTGATCGAGCGCGTCGACCCGAACTGCCGGATGTGCAGCACGTCCACGCACGCCGCCCGCGCCTCCGCGGACAGCCCGACGCTCTCCTGCCCGAACACCAGGACGCACTCGCGCGGCAGCGGGTACCCCTCCAGCGGGACCGAGCCCGGGAGGTTGTCGATCCCGATGACCGGCAACGCCCCGCCGCCCGGGCCCGCGGTCGCCGCCCAGGCGACGAGGTCGCCCACCTCGGGATGGTGCCGCAGGTGCTGGTACCGGTCGGTCACCATCGCGCCACGCCGGTTCCACCGACGCCGGCCGACGATGTGCACCTCGGCGGCGGCGAAGGCGTTCGCCGTCCGCACGACCGAGCCGATGTTCATGTCGTGCGCCCAGTTCTCCACGGCCACGTGGAAGCCGTGCCGGCGGGTGTCCAGGTCGGCGACGATCGCCTCCATCGTCCAGTAGCGATAGCCGTCGACGACGTTGCGCCGGTCACCTCCCGCGAGCAGCTCCCGGTCGTAGCGCGGGTCGTCGGGCCAGTCCGCCTCGCCGCCGGGCCACGGGCCCACCCCGACCCCCATGTCCTGCTCGCGATCCTCCACTCCCCCATCCTGCCGCCCGCGCGGGACGGGCGACGCCGTCCGTCCAGTGCCACGATGACGCCGTGAGCCCCTGGCAGACGCACTCCTCCCGCACCGCCTACGAGAACCCGTGGATCCGGGTGCGCGAGGACACCGTCACCCGGCCCGACGGCGGCGAGGGGATCTACGGGGTGGTGGAGGTCCGGCACCCGGCCGTCTTCGTGGTCCCGGTGACCGAGGACGACGAGGTCGTCCTGGTCGAGCTGTTCCGCTACACCACGGGCAGGACCTCCCTCGAGGTCCCGTCCGGCGGCTCCGACGGCCAGGAACCGCTGCTCGCCGCCCGGCGTGAGCTGCAGGAGGAGACCGGGCTCGTCGCCGACACGTGGCAGCGCCTCGGCGGGATGGACGCGCTCAACGGTGTCTGTCACGCCCCCGAGCACATCTTCCTCGCGCGTGGTCTGCGCCCTGCCGCCGCAGCAGCCGGCACGACGGCGGCCCAGGACGAGGAGGGCATCACGGCGGTCCGCACCGTGCCCTGGCCCGAGGTCATGGGTCTGGTGAGCGACGGGACGATCACCGACGGGGAGACGCTCGCCGCCCTGCTCCACGCGGGGATCGCGCTCGGCCGGATCGGCTGAGCCCACCGACCCGTCCGGGCGGCTCCTAGACGAGCTCGACGCTCAGCGCCGCCGCAGCCTCCCGAGCACGCTCGCGCGCCTGCTCCACGTCGGCACCGCGCGCCAGCGTCACCGCGACCCGGCGCCGCCCCGCCACCGAGGGCTTGCCGAAGAGCCGCACCTGGGCCGTCGGCACCCCGAGGGCGGCGTCGACGCCGCTGAACTGCGGCACGCCGGTCCCCTCCGCGAGCACCGCGCAGGAGGCCGCGGCGTCCTGTCCCGTACCGGCACCCAGCCGCAGCACCTCCCCCACGGGGAGTCCGAGCACCGCCCGCGCGTGCAGGGCGAATTCGGACAGGTCCTGCGAGACGAGGGTCACGAGCCCTGTGTCGTGCGGCCGTGGCGAGACCTCGGAGAACAGGACCTCGTCCCCGACGACGAAGAGCTCGACCCCGAACACGCCCCAGCCGCCCAGCGCCCGCGTGACGGCCGTTCCCATCGCCTGGGCCTTGGCGAGCACCCCCTCGGGAAGCGCCGCGGGCTGCCAGGACTCGCGGTAGTCGCCGTCGACCTGCACGTGCCCGATGGGGTCGCAGAACGCCGTCCCGCGCACGTGCCGCACCGTCAGCAGGGTGATCTCGGAGTCGAACTCCACCCAGCCCTCGACGATCACCCGCACGGCGGCGTCCCCGTGGCCGGCGGTCCGCCCTCCGGTCTGCGCGTACTCCCATGCCGCCTCGGTGTCCTCCGCTGCGCGGATCACCGACTGGCCCTTGCCGGAGGAGGACATCACCGGCTTGACCACGCACGGCAGCCCGAGCCTCCCGACGGCGGCCTCGACCTCCGCGAGGGATCCTGCGAAGACGTACGGCGAGGTCGGCAGGCCGAGCTCCTCGGCAGCGAGCCGACGGATGCCCTCGCGGTCCATGGTGAGCCGGGTCGCCCGGGCGGTCGGCACGACGCGCACCCCCGCCTCCTCGACCTCGGCGAGCACCTGCGTGGCGATGGCCTCGATCTCGGGGACCACGACATGCGGCTGCTCCGCGGCGAGCAGCGCGCGCAGCGCCGTCGCGTCGAGCATGTCGATCACGTGGGCACGGTGCGCGACCTGCATCGCCGGGGCGTCGGCGTAGCGGTCCACCGCCACGACCTCCGCGCCGAGGCGCTGCAGCTCGATCGCGACCTCCTTGCCGAGCTCGCCCGCGCCGAGCAGCAGCACGCGCGTGGCGCGAGGGCTCAGCGGCGTGCCGATCACACCGGGGACCGGGCCGGCTCCCGCCGCTCCGCCCACGTCAGGGGTTCCGCTCATCGGGTCGCTCCTCGTCGTTCGTCGCGCCAGGACTGCCAGGCCTGCCTGGCATGGAGCCGGGACTGCGTGTGGAGAACCGACCCTTCGTAGAGCCGCGCGCCCAGCAGGACGAACAGCACGGCCGTGCCCAGCACGATCCCCGCCGAGACGAACGGCTCCCAGGCGGCGGCGTTGCCCAGCACCACCCGGGCCGGCATGAGCAGCGGCGCGGTGAAGGGCACGTAGGAGAGCCAGGTCTGCGTCTGACCGGGGTCGAGCGCGAAGATCGCTGCGAAGAACGGCACGATGACGAAGACCTGCATGACGACGGTGGTCGCCTGGAGCTCCTCGGTGCGGGTGGCCAGCGACCCGGCCACGGCCCACAGGCAGGCGAGCATGACGAAGCCCAGCAGGAAGAACGCGATGAACCAGCCCGAGGCGGCGAGCACCTGCGAGACGAGCTCCCCCTGACCGACGAGCCGCGCGCCGAGCAGCCCGGTCCCGAGGATGACGACGATCTGCCCGACCGCCATCACCGTGTTGCCGATCACCTTTCCGGCCAGCAGCCGGCGCACCGGCATCGCGGCCACCAGCAGCTCGACGACGCGGGACTGCTTCTCCTCGACGACGCTCTGCGCGATGGACATGCCGAAGGTCAGCACCGACAGGTAGAAGAGGAACGCGAAGACGAGCACGAGCAGCTCGGGCGGGACGCTCCCGCTCGGACGCGCGTCGAGCAGCGTGACCGTCGGAACGGCCGGCGCGGTCAGCGCGGCGACCTCCTGCGGGCTCAGCCCACCTTCGGCCGCCGCCTGCTCGACCTGCAGGGTGGCCGATGCGGCGCGGACGAGCGAGGAGATCTCCGTCGGGACGCCTTGCGCCCCCAGGATCCGCAAGGAGTCGACGTCCTGCCCGACGACGGCGGCGTCGACGTCGCCGTCGCGGACGAGCCGGTAGACGTCCGTGCCCGGCTCGAGCTCGACGAGCGAGAGGTTCGCCGGCGGCAGCCCGCCGTCGCCGAGGACGGCGAGCGAGGCGGGGACCGTCGGGGTGTCCTTCTGCACCTCGGCACCGAGGACGGCCGCCTGGCGCACCGCTGCGCGCGCCCCGTCACCCTCGACGGCCACCCGCAGCTCCGGGACGCTCTGCGCGAGGAGCACGGGGATGGCGGTGCCGACGGCCACGAGTACGAGCATGAAGAGGGTCGACCCGAGGAACGCCTTGTCGCGCAGCTTGACGACGATCTCGCGCGAGGCGATCACCCAGGCGCCACGCACGGCGCTCAGCCGCCGCGCGCTCATCGCACGACCTCCCGGTACAGCTCGGCAAGGGTCGGGACGAGCGGAGCGAACTCCCGGACCGTCCCCGCTGCCTGCGCCGCCGCGAGCAGGAGCTGGTCGTCCGCGCCGTCGTCCAGGTCGACCACGACGACCGGCCCGTCCTGGCCGAGCAACCGGGCACCCGGGACCGGCGCGACGAGCGCTGCCGCCCACGGCTCGCCGACCCTCGCCTCGGGCACCTCGACGCGCAGCCGGTAACGGCGGCCCGTCGTGGACCTCCGCACCGTCGCGGAGTCCCCGGCGACCACCACCCGGCCGTGGTCGATGATCACCACGTCGTCGCAGAGCCGCTCGATCAGCTCGAGCTGATGGCTGGAGAACAGCACCGGGACCCCGGCGTCCGCGCGGGCCCGCAGCTGCACGCCCATCGCGTCGATGGCGAGCGGGTCGAGCCCGGAGAACGGCTCGTCGAGGACGAGGAGGGCGGGGTCGTGCACGAGGGCCGCCGCGACCTGCACGCGCTGCTGGTTGCCGAGGGAGAGCGTCGAGAGGTGATCGTGCGAGCGCTCCTCCAGGCCGAGCTGCTCGAGCAGGTCCCTGCTGCGCCGTCGGGCTGCCGACGCCGACAGTCCGTACACCCGGCCCAGGTGGACGAGCTGGTCCAGCACGCGCATCCGCGGGTAGAGCCCTCG
>NZ_JBFHHB010000212.1:0-5707 GCF_041597215.1 Actinotalea sp. | reverse complement strand
GTCCGCGGGGACGATGCCGACCTTCACGCGGATCTTGTGGTCGATCTCCTGCCCGAGGGTCGGGTTGTCCTTGAGGAACTGGCGGGCCTTCTCCTTGCCCTGACCCAACTGGATCTCCCCGTAGGTGAACCACGCACCGGACTTGCGCACGATGCCGTGCTCCACGCCGAGGTCGATCAGGCCACCTTCGTAGGAGATGCCCTCGCCGTAGATGATGTCGAACTCGGCCTGCTTGAACGGCGGGGCGACCTTGTTCTTCACGACCTTGACGCGGGTGCGGTTACCGACCGCGTTCGTGCCCTCCTTGAGGGTCTCGATGCGGCGGATGTCCAGGCGCACCGAGGCGTAGAACTTCAGCGCCTTGCCACCGGTGGTGGTCTCCGGCGTGCCGAAGAAGACTCCGATCTTCTCCCGGAGCTGGTTGATGAAGATCGCCGTCGTGTTGGACTGGCTGAGCGCGCCGGCGATCTTGCGCAGCGCCTGCGACATGAGCCGGGCCTGGAGACCCACGTGGCTGTCGCCCATCTCACCCTCGATCTCTGCCTTGGGCACGAGGGCGGCGACCGAGTCGATGACCACGAGGTCGATCGCCCCGGAACGGATCAGCATGTCCATGATCTCCAGGGCCTGCTCCCCGGTGTCCGGCTGGGAGACCAGCAGCGCATCGGTGTCGACGCCGAGCTTCTTGGCGTACTCCGGGTCGAGCGCGTGCTCGGCGTCGATGAACGCCGCGATGCCGCCGGCCCGCTGGGCGTTGGCCACGGCGTGCAGCGCGACCGTCGTCTTTCCGCTGGACTCCGGCCCGTAGATCTCCACCACACGGCCGCGCGGGAGCCCGCCGATGCCCAGGGCGATGTCCAGGGCGATCGAGCCGGTCGGGATGACCTCGACCGGTGCGCGGCCGTCGTCACCGAGACGCATGATCGATCCCTTGCCGAACTGCCGGTCGATCTGGACCAGCGCGGCCTCCAGGGCCTTGGCGCGGTCTGCGGGAGCTGCCATGTCTCACCTCGGTGTCGCGGGGCGGGGTGTGCCCACCGGTATCGGTGTGGACCTCGTCCACCAGTGCTCTGTCTCGTGCGATGACGCTACGTCCCGCCTCCGACACGCCGCCGACCCCGCCGGGCCGGCTGTGGAAGGCGGTGGGACCGTCTCGCCTGAGGAGAGATTAGCCGAACACCTGTTCGACTGCACGCCTCTGGCTCCGACACGCCGTGGGGAGCACCCACGGCCCGCCGGGCGCCCGGTCCGGCACCCGCGGCACCCGCGAGGGCCCTGCGCTCAGGACGAGGGCCGGTCCGGTCCCCAGCGTCGTGCCACGGGGACCTCCATCGCATCGCACAGCGCCCACCAGACCGTACGCGGCTCGTCCCCGTCGGCGAGGGCCTGGGCCGCGGTCCGGTCGCCGAGCCGCTCCAGGACCTGCTCGTCGACCAGGACGGGCCCGAGCCGGGCCCCGAAGACGTCGACGACGGCCTCGCGGAAGTCGCTGTAGCGCATCGCGACAGCCTGCCACGTCCGCGCGGCAGCCCCGTCCCGCGTCTCGCCCGGCCGTGCTGCCGCGGACCGCCCTGCGCTCGGTGCCCAGGCTCGGTCCGGCGGGTGTCGCAGGTGCGGGCCACAATGCCGTGGTGAGCTCAGCGCGGCCGGACCCCCTGGACGGCTTCTCCGCGCCGACGGCCTCCTGGTTCGCCGGTGCCTTCGCCGCGCCCACCGCGGCACAGGTCGGCGCGTGGGACGCCGTCCGGTCGGGCGCGCACGCCCTGGTCGTGGCCCCGACCGGCTCCGGGAAGACCCTCGCAGCCTTCCTCTGGTCCCTCGACGGGCTGCTGACAGGGGAACCCGTCGCCGATCCCGCCGCGCGATGCCGGGTGGTCTACGTGTCCCCGCTCAAGGCTCTCGCCTCCGACGTGGAGCGCAACCTCCGCTCCCCGCTCGTCGGGATCCGCCAGGCCGCTCGGCGAGCGGGTCTGGACGTGCCGGAGGTGCGCGTCGGGGTGCGCACGGGCGACACCCCGCCCGGTGAGCGCCGCAGCTTCGCCACCCAGCCGCCCGACATCCTCATCACGACACCCGAGTCGCTCTTCCTCATGCTGACCTCCGGGGCGAGGGCCGGGCTCGTGGGGGTGCGGACGGTGATCGTGGACGAGATCCACGCCGTGGCCGGGACGAAACGCGGCTCGCACCTGGCCGTCAGCCTCGAACGGCTGGACGCCCTGCTCGCCGAGCACGGCGGCCCCGCGCAGCGGGTGGGGCTCTCGGCGACCGTCCGGCCGGTGGAGCAGGTCGCCTCCTTCCTCTCCGGAGCACGCACCCCGGCCGAGGGCGGGCGCGAGGTCCGGATCGTGCAGCCTCCCTCGACCAAGGAGATCCGGGTCGATGTCGTCGTGCCCGTTCCGGACCTCGCGGACCTTCCCGCGAGCCCCGGCGCGGCCGGCCCGCTCGGCGGGGACGACGCCTCGCAGGTCCCTGCCGACGCCTCGCCGCGGCAGCGTGCCTCGATCTGGCCCCATGTCGAGGAGCGTGTCGTCGACCTCGTCTCGGCGCACCGGTCCACCCTCGTCTTCACCAACTCGCGGCGCGGGGCCGAGCGTCTGACCGCACGCGTCAACGAGACCTGGGCCGGTCGCCTCGGCCTCGACCTGCCGGAGCCCGGCTCGCTCGTCCCGTCGGAGATCAGCGCCCAGTCGGGAGCCGCTGTCGGCCTTCCCGCCGACGGAGCCACCGTCCTGGCCAGGGCGCACCACGGGTCGATGAGCCGTGCCGAGCGCACCCGCACCGAGGCGGAGCTCAAGGCAGGCACCCTGCCGGCCGTCGTCGCGACCTCCTCGCTCGAGCTGGGCATCGACATGGGAGCCGTCGATCTCGTCGTCCAGGTCGGGGCACCACCCTCGGTGGCCTCGGGACTGCAGCGCATCGGCCGCGCCGGGCACCAGGTCGGCGCGATCTCGCACGGGGTCATGTTCCCCACCTTCCGCGGAGAGCTCGTCCCGGCCGCCGTCGTCGCGGAGCGGATGCGCGCCGGGGAGATCGAGCGTCTCGAGGTCCCGGCCAACCCCCTCGACGTCCTCGCCCAGCAGGTCGTCGCCATGGTCGCGATCGAGGACTGGACGGTCGACGAGCTCGCGGCGGTCGTCCGCCGGGCCGCGCCCTTCACGACCCTCGGGCGTGCGAGCCTGCACGCCGTCCTCGACATGCTTGCGGGGCGGTACCCGAGCGAGGACTTCGCCGAGCTTCGCCCGCGCCTGGTCTGGGACCGCGCGACGGGTGTGCTGCGGGGTCGACCCGGCGCTCAACGGCTCGCGGTGACCAGCGGCGGGACCATCCCCGACCGCGGCCTGTACGGGGTGTTCCTCATGGGTGCCGACGCGGCCGGCACCCGCGGCGGCACCCGCGTCGGCGAGCTCGACGAGGAGATGGTCTACGAGTCGCGCGTGGGTGACACGTTCACCCTCGGCTCGAGCACCTGGCGGATCGAGGAGATCACCCACGACCAGGTCAGGGTCTCGCCTGCTCCGGGACAACCCGGCCGGCTGCCCTTCTGGAAGGGCGACTCCCCCGGCAGGCCGGCTGAGCTGGGCCGGGCGATCGGCGCCTGGGTGCGCGAGACCGCCGCCCTGCCGGCCGAGCAGGCGCGGGCCCGGGTCGCCGGCGCCGGTCTGGACCCCTGGGCCGCCGACAACCTCGTCGCCTACCTGACCGAGCAGCGCGAGGCGACGGGGCAGGTCCCCGACGACAGGACCGTCGTCGTCGAGCGGTTCCGGGACGAGATCGGCGACTGGCGGGTGATCGTGCACTCCCCGCACGGTGCGCGGGTGCACGCCCCGTGGGCCCTCGTGCTGCGCGCGCGCCTCGCCGAGCGCTACGGGCTCGACGCCGCCGTCCTGCACTCCGACGACGGGATCGTGCTGCGCCTGCCGAACGTCGTCGAGTCGGGCGAGGGGACCTGGGACCCGGCACTCGGGGAATGGTCCGTCGCGGACCTGCCAGGACTCGAGCTCACCGACCTGCTGCTCGACCCGGACGAGGTCCACGAGCGGGTCCGCGCCGAGGTCGGCGGCTCCGCCCTCTTCGCCGCCCGGTTCCGCGAGGCGGCGGCCCGCTCGCTCCTCCTGCCCCGCCGCCGGCCCGACCGCCGGCAGCCCCTGTGGCAGCAACGCCAGCGCTCCGCCCAGTTGCTCGCGGTGGCCGCCCAGCACCCCCAGTTCCCCGTGCTGCTCGAGGCAGCCCGGGAGTGCCTCCAGGACGACTTCGACGTCGACGCGCTGGCAACCCTCATGCGTGAGATCGCCAACCGACGGATTCGCGTGGTGGAGGTCACCACGCCCTCCCCGTCCCCGTTCGCCCAGTCGCTCCTGTTCGGCTACACCGCCCAGTTCCTGTACGACGGCGACGCCCCGCTCGCCGAACGACGGGCCGCGGCACTCGCCCTGGACCCCGAGCTCCTCGCCGAGCTCCTCGCCGGGCAGGCCAGCCCCTTGGCCGACCTCCTCGACCCCGATGCGGTGCTGGCGGTCGAGGCGGAGGTGAGCGGGCGGGCGGACGGCCGGCGCGCACGGGGGCCGGAGGAGCTCGCCGACGTCGTCCGTCGGCACGGCCCGCTGACCGGCGCAGCCGCCCTGGAGCGCAGCACCGCCGCAGACCTCGCCGAGGTCGTGGACTGGCTCACGGCACTCGAGGAGCAGCGTCGGGTGATCCGTGTGCGGTGGGCCGCGACGGAGCACTGGGCGGCGATCGAGGATGCGGGGCGGCTCCGGGACGCTCTGGGAGTCGCGCTCCCGGTCGGGGTGCCGGAGGAGTTCACCGAGCTGGTCGCCGATCCCCTCGGGGACCTGCTGCGGCGGCATGCCAGGACGCACGGCCCGTTCACCACCAGCGAGGTCGCCGCACGCTTCGACCTTCCCCTCGCGGTCGCGGCGGAGGTCCTGGGACGGCTCACGGCGGCGGGGGTGCTCGCCACCGGACGCATCCGGCCGGACAGCCTCGGCGGGACCGGGGCCGACCACTGCGACGCCGGGGTGCTGCGGCTCCTGCGCCGGCGTTCCCTCGCCGTGCTGCGGGCCGAGGCCGAGCCCGTCCCCCAGGAAGCGCTCGGCACCTTCCTTCCGCAGTGGCACCAGGTCGAGGAGCGCCGGGTGGAGGTCCCGGCGGGTCATGGCTCGCAGGACCCGGCGCCCGCGCCTCGACTGCTCGCCGCTCGCAACGGGGTCCGAGGGATCGACGGCCTGGCGCGCGTGGTCGAGCAGCTGGCCGGCTTCCCGGTGCCCGCCTCCGCGCTGGAGTCCCTCGTGCTCCCTGCACGGGTGAGCGACTACGCACCCGCGATGCTCGACGAGCTCACCGCCGCAGGCGAGGTCCTGTGGGCCGGCCACTCCGCCCTGGCCACCCGCGACGGGCTCGTGAGCCTCCACCCGGCCGTCACCGCCGACCTGACGCTCCCCGACGAGGCTCCCGTCCCGGTCGACGGGATCGCGGCAGCGGTGCGCGCCGCGCTCGACGGTGGTGGCGCGTGGTTCCTCGAGCCGCTGAGCCAGCGCGTGCGGGCGGACCTGGACGAGGAGGTGCCGGTGGCTGCCGTCGTGGACGCCCTGTGGGAGCTCGTCTGGGCCGGCGTGGTCACCAACGACGGGATCGGGCCGCTGCGCGCCCACCTCGGCAGCGGCGGCCGCCGCTCCGGGACGGCCCACCCCGTCGCGCGGTCCGCGCC
>NZ_JBFHHB010000211.1:0-5711 GCF_041597215.1 Actinotalea sp. | reverse complement strand
CTGCTCGGTTCCTTCGTCGTGGGGCTGGCCATCCTGACGCTCGCCCTGACCGGCTGGCGGATGCAGCTCGCGCTGGCCGAGGCGCGCGGTGCCGCCGAGGCCATGCGCCTCTCGCTCACCGACGAGCTCACCGGGCTGCCGAACCGGCGGGCGCTGATGAAGGCGACCGACCACGCGCTCCAGCACCGCGGCCCCGCGTCGATCGTCCTCATCGACCTCGACGCGTTCAAGGACATCAACGACAGCCTCGGGCATGCCGTGGGTGACGACGTGCTCGTCGCTCTCGCCGCCCGTCTCGAACGGTCGGCCCCCGCGGGCGTGCGGATCGCCCGGCTCGGTGGCGACGAGTTCGGGCTGCTCGTGCCGAGCGAGGACGACCTCGACCTCTTCGAGGCGGCCCAGGCGGTCAGGGCCGTCCTGCGGGAGCCGCTCTTCGTCCACGGCATCGACGTCTCGATCGACTCGTCCGCAGGGATCGCCCGCCGCCACGAGGACGATGCCGCGGGTACCGAGCTGCTGCGCCGGGCGGACATCGCGATGTACGAGGCGAAGACGTCACGGGCCGGCGTCCTTCTCTACGACGCCGCGCGTGACGGGCTGTCGCACCTGCGCCTGCAGCGGGGCGAGGCCCTGCGGACGGCGATCGCCGAGCACCAGCTCCTCGCCTGGTACCAGCCTCAGGTCGATGCCAGGACCCGGCAGGTCGTCGCGATGGAGGCGCTCGTCCGGTGGTGGCACCCGGCGGAGGGTCTGCTCCCACCGGCGACCTTCCTGTCGGACGCCCGCCGCTCAGGACTCATGCCTGCCCTGACCGAGGTGGTCATGCACCAGGTGATCGCGGATGCCCGCCGCTGGTCGGACCAGGGGATCAGCCTGCGGGTCGCGATGAACTGGGCCCCGCCCGAGCTCATGGGTGGGCCGCTGCTCCAGAGGTTCTTCGCGGCGCTCGAGGAGTCCGGCCTTCCCGACGGGAGCCTGCTGGTCGAGGTGACGGAGGACTCGTTCCTGACCGACCCGGAGCGCGCCCGGCTCGTCCTGCACGACCTGCGTGCGCACGGGGTCGAGGTCTCGATCGACGACTACGGCAGCGGGTTCTCCTCGCTCGCGTACCTGCGTGACCTGCCCGTCCAGGAGCTCAAGATGGACCGCTCCTTCGTCGCGCCGGTCTCCACCGACGAGCGGAGCCGGCTCATCGTGCAGACCACGAGCCAGATGGCGCGGGCGATGGGGCTGCGGTTCGTCGCGGAGGGGGTCGAGGACGCGCGAGGCGCTGCCGAGCTCGTCCCGCTCGGGGTCGACGTGCTCCAGGGCTATCACATCGCGCGGCCGATGCCTCCCGACGCCGTGGTCCCGTGGGTGCGGGAGTGGACGGCCAAGCACCTCGTGCGCACCGGCGGAGCGCCGAGCGGGGACTGACCCGGCTCGCCGTGGCGGACCGGGTCAGGAGATCCCGGCGAGCGTGACAGGGACCTCGGCCGTGGTGAGGCGCTCGTTCACGTCGAGCCGGAACGCCTCCATCGGCGGGATGGCGAAACCGTCCATCCCCTGGCCGATCGTGACCAAGGAGTAGGCCTCGGGTGCGTTGCGCCGCTGGTTGTCGACCAGCTTGGCGGTGTCCCCGTAGATCGGGGTGCTCGACGGCGATCCCAGGTACTCCGCTGCGCGGGCGCCGGGGAGCGTCCACATCGCCAGGCCGGAGGACTCCAGGAGCCGCCGCACCCGCTCGTCGAGGATCGCCGTGATGGCGGTGATCCTGTTCGCCCGGGTCGCCATGAGCAGTCCGCGGTAGAGCGCGAGCGAGTAGCGGACGCCCGAGCCGGCCGAGGAGCGTCGGGTGCCGATCGTCGCGACGTCCCATGTCGAGCGGAGGTCGAGCCCCGCCGCTGCGGCCGACCGGGCACCATCGACGTTCCACGGGCTGCGCTGGAGGTCGGCGAGGGTCTTGAGCCCCGCGACGCCCCCGGGGGCGAGCAGTCGCATGACCGCGACGACCTCGCCGGCGGAGTCGGTCAGGCAGATGAAGCGGGTCGCGTCCTCGTAGGGCCCGTACTCGTCCTCGAGCTGGGCGCGGGTGTTGCCGTACCACCGCAGGAAGATCTCCGCCTCGCACTCGCGTGTCGCATCCAGGAGGTCACCTCGGGGGTCGAAGTGCATCCAGGTGTCGACCGCCATCAGAACTCCTTGTGGACGATCTTCGTCGCGTTGAACCACTCGCGGGTGAGCTCGACGGCCGCCTCGGCGCGGAACTCCTTGCACGTGTAGATGTCGACGCTGAAGAAGAGCCGGGGCACGTCCCACGCGTAGAAGTGGGCGCCGGAGGTCTCCCAGTGGATCCACCCGGCCCAGCCGTACTGCGGGGACTGATGGGTGACGGGCTCGATCAGCTGGACCATGTCGATCGCCTTGGAGAGCTGCGAGAGGTACTCCTTGATGGACTCCGGCCCGATGGGTTCCGGGCACAGTCCTTCGATGACCAGGCGCTGCCGCCAGATCTCCGGGGCGAGGTCGAGCACGATCTTCTCCTGTCACTTCGGTATGACTCCGCGGAGCTCCGGGGGTCGCCGTGGTCAGTATGGTGCCTTCGTCCACCTCTGAGCAGGGACGTGTGCCCGTGTTCTTGATCACGTTTGTCATGCCGATGTGACTTGTCACACGTTCAGCCCAGTAGTCGCTCCCCGAGGAACTCGCCGTCCAGCGGGCCGGCGGGGACGGCGAGGACGGCCGATCCGACGGGTGTCGTCCACGTGTTGAGCAGGTCGAGCCGGTCGAGGCTGCGCTGGACGGGGAGGTACTGGGTGAGGACGTCGCGCTGGAAGGTGACGAAGACGAGCCCGCTCGATCGCCCGTCCGGCTCGCCGGGATCGTGGAAGTTGTATCCCCGGCGCAGGAAGCGTGCGTCGGGGTCCTCGGTCCGCGCCCGGCGCAGGTGCGCCGCCATGTCGATGACCGGCAGCCCGAGCTCGTCCGTCGCGCCGAGGTCGGGCTCGTCGTGCTCGTCGACGCCGGTGAGCGGCGATCCGTCGGAGAGCCGGCGGCCGATGGTGAACTCGCGTCCGGTGCGGTCCACGAGGTCCCACCCGTCGAGGTCCATCGCGATCCGCCGGACGACCATCGAGGTGCCGCCGACGAGCCACTCGGGTGCGTCGGCCCCGCACCACAGGAGGTCGGCGTCCGCCACGGGGTCGAGGTTCCTCGTCCCGTCGACCTGACCCATGAGGTTGCGCATCGTGGTGCCGGGCGCGGTGGCCCCGGGGCTCGCGCGGAAGCCCTGCTGGGTCCAGCGCGGCCGGACGAACGTGGCTGCCTGCGTCGTGAGCAGGCGGCCGGCGTGCGCGATCGCGAGCGTGTCGTCCGCGCAGACCTGCAGGACGACGTCGCCCCCGGACCACCGGTCCTCGAGCCGGTCGATCGAGAACGGGGGGAGGGGCGCGAGCCAGGGGGGCGCGAGATCGTCCCGGCCCGCGGCGGAGAGGAGTCCCGGGCCGTAGGCGACGGTCACGGTGAGGCGGGCCGGCGTCATGGCGAGCTCCGGCTCGGTGTCGGTCAGGCCGGGCCGGCCCGCGGTCAGGCGCTCGATGTCGTCGGTCCAGATGCGCATGAGGCGCACCAGGGCCTCCCGGTCCACACCCGGCAGGAGATCGAAGGCGAGCCATGCGGCGAAGGACTGCGGCACGGTGTCGACCCCGTGCTGGTGCTCGCCCCGGAAGGGCTCCACGGCACGCCCCACGGCGTCGGCGGCCGCTGCGGGCGAGCGCGTGGCCGTCTGCCAGGCGAGGTGGCCGCCGGCGCCGAGCGCGGCGCCGCCGATCGCCGCGGCCCCGGTCTGCAGGAAGCCGCGACGCCCGATCCCGTCCGTCACGGCGCCGAGGTCGGCATGGGGCTCTCGGACCCGTGCGTGCCGCCCGTCTCGTCCGTCGTCCCGTCCGTCTCGCCCACGTACTCCTCGTTGGCGCCGGTGAAGGTCCGCACGGGTGCCGTGAACGTCCAGCTGCGGTCGTCGTCCGCCACGACGGTGACCTCGACGTCGTCCCCGGGGGCGAGGGGAGAGGTGAGGTCCATGAACATCAGGTGCTCACCGCCGGGTGCCAGCTCGAGGCTGCCCTGGGCCGGGACGACGAATCCGCCCTCCTTGGCACGCATGACCATCCCGCCGCTCGCATCGGTGGCCATCTCGTGGAGCTCCATGAGCGAGACCTCGCTCCTCGCGGCCACCAGGACGACGTCCTCGTCCGAGGAGTTGACGACCGTGCCGAAGGCGGCGGTCATCCCCGAGTCGGCAGCCTTCACCCAGGGGTCGGTGAACGTCAGGGCGCCGTCGGCGGTCGCCGGGTCGGTGGAGGACTGGCAGCCGGTCAGGGCGAGGAGCAGGGCGAGGGCGGGTGCGGCGAACGCCACGGGGGAGCGGTGCATGCGGGACATCGGGACTCCTTCGAAGGAGGGGGCGGTCAGCGCCGACGACGGGCGAGCACGGCGACCAGGGCACCGATCGCCGCGAGAGCGGCGACGCCGATGGCGACGGCGGTGAGGCCGCCGGTGGGTGCGCCGGTGGGTGCGTCGGTGTCGAGGGACGACGTCGGCGTGGGGCTCGGCGTCGGTCCGGGTGTCGTGGTCGGGGCGCTCGGTTCGGCCGAGGCCGTCGTGGTGGGAGCGGGATCGGGGCCGGTGGCCGGGGTGGCCACCTCGAAGGCGAAGCTGCCCTGGATGGGGTGCCCGTCGCCGGAGACCACGCGCCAGGCGACCGTGTACGGGCCGGCGGGAAGCCCGTCCGGGACGCCGGCCGCGATCCTGGTGCCGTCCACAGCAGGCTCGCCGAGAACGACGGCACCCGTCGGTCCCGTCAGCACGAGGGTCGGCGAGATGCTCAGCAGGTCGGCGCTGAACTCCAGGGCGATCTCCTGCGGAGCGGCGTCCAGCACCGCCTCGGGTGCGGGATCGGTCGAGATCAGCTCGTCATGGGCCGCGGAAGGTGCGAGCGGAAGGGCGATCAGCCCCACGAGCAGAGCACACAGGACGGCCGCCCCGCGTGCGGAACGGGAGCGGTTGACGGCGAGGAGGGACATCTCTCTCCGGTCTCAGGTGGTCGGCGGAGCGGGCTGCGCGGGCGCGAGAGCCCTGACCTCGTGGGGAGGCAGGGACGGGTGCGGCGTCCGGGAGCACGACGACACGAGCACGTCGGGTCCGCCCGGGCGTACCTGTCAGGCGAGCGCGAAGCGGGGTGGCCCTCGTCCTGGAAGGTCCGGCCCCACCCGGCGTCCCTGGACCGTCCGTGCCGCGCCGGGTACGAGGTGGGTCCTCGGTGCCGGTCGCGCTGCGCCGGCGGTGGCGAGGACGAGGAGCGACCGCCACCAGGACGTGACGCGGCAGGCCGCCCGGTCGGCGCCGACCAGGAGGGCGACCGTGAGGACCGTTGCGGCCACGTGGGCCACGAGCATGGAGGCGCTCGGAATCATCGCGTGGTGCGCCGCACCGACGACCGTCTCCACCCCGTGGTGACCGGGAACGGTCACGCTCGTCGGTCCTGCCCCGGAGAGCCAGGAGAGCGCGAGGTGGACGGCGACCTGGACGGCCGAGGCCCACAGCAGGAGCTCGACGGGGCGGAGGGTGGCGCGGGAGACGGGCCGTGCGGCGAGCAGGGCCAGTGCGCCCAGGGCGAGGAGCAGGCGGGCGTCGGGTGGCGATCCGCCGCCGAGGAGGTGTCCGCCGACGGCGAG
>NZ_JBFHHB010000210.1:0-5732 GCF_041597215.1 Actinotalea sp. | reverse complement strand
GTGGGCCTGACCTCGGTGACCACCGGCCGGCGCAGCCTCGAGGACGTCTTCCTCGACCTGACGGGCAGGAGCCTGCGATGACGGCCACGACGGCTCCCGGTGGCCCGGTGGAGCAACGGGCTGCGCCCATGGCCCGCCGGGTCCTCGCGCAGGCCTCCTTCGAGCTCCGGACCACCCTGCGCAACGGCGAGCAGCTGCTGCTGACCCTGATCCTCCCGGTGCTCATCCTCGTGGCGCTGACCCGCAGCGACCTGGTCGACGTCGGAGGCGAGGACCGGGTCGCGGTCGTCGCCCCCGGGGTCCTGGCCCTCGCCGTGATGTCCACCGCGTTCACCTCCCAGGCGATCACGACGGCGTTCGACCGACGGGCCGGCGTCCTGCGCCTGCTCGCGACCACACCGCTCGGCCGTTCGGGGCTCGTCCTGGGCAAGGCTCTCGGGGTCCTGGCCCTCGAGCTCGTGCAGCTCGCCGTCCTGGGTGGGGTCGCCGCCCTGCTCGGTTGGCGCCCGTCCGTCTCCGGGGCGCCCCTCGCCCTCGTCGCCCTGCTGCTGGGCACTCTCGCGTTCAGCGGGTTGGCACTCCTGCTCGCCGGCGTCCTTCGCGCCGAGGCCGTGCTCGCCGTGGCGAACCTCGTGTGGGTGCTGCTCCTGGTCGGCGGGGCCGTGATCCTCCCGGCCGACGTCCTGCCCGGTCCACTGGCGGCTGCTGCCCCGTGGCTCCCGTCCGGTGCCCTGGGCGACGCCCTGCGGTCCGCCTCGACCGACGGCACCGTGCAGGCTCTCCCCCTGCTCGTCCTCTCGGGCTGGTCCGTGCTCCTGGGAGCCGCCGTCGCGCGGTTCGCCCGCTGGTCGTGAGCACGGCTCCCAACGGATACCGTGGCGCTGTGCCCGATCTCCCCCGCCGCTCGCCCCTCGGCGCGCTCCGCGCCGCCGTCCTGCACCCCTCCGGCAGGGCCACCCGTCGCATCGTGCTGGCGAACCTCGTCGCCCAGGTGCTCATCGTGGTCACCGGCGGTGCGGTCCGGCTCACCGGATCGGGGCTCGGCTGCTCCACCTGGCCGCAGTGCGAGCCCGGTCAGTTCACCCCGGTGCGCCACGAGGCGACCTCGTGGCACCCGTTCATCGAGTTCGGGAACCGCACGCTGACGGGCGTCCTGGTGGTGATCGCCGTCGCGACCGCATGGGCCGTGTGGCGCCAGGCGGGTCGGGCCCGTCCGCTGCGTCTGCTCGCACTCGTCCCGATCGTGGGGGTGCTCGTCCAGGCCGTCCTCGGCGGGCTCACGGTCCTGGTCCAGCTGCACCCGGCGCTCGTCGGTTCGCACTTCCTGCTCTCGATGGTGCTGGTGGCCGCCTCGACGCAGCTCCTGCTCCGGCTCGACCAGCCCGACACGGGCGCACGCTGGGACGCCACCGGACCGGTGCGCGCGATCGGCCTCCTCACGGTCCCCCTCGCGGTGGTCATGCTCGTGCTCGGCTCGGTCACCACGGGGACCGGTCCGCACTCCGGTGACGAGGACGCCCCCTACCGGTTCGCCCTCGACCCGGTGGCGGTCACCCGCGCGCACTCGGTGTCGGTATGGCTGTACGTGGCCGCGCTCGTCGCCCTCGTCGTGCTCGTCCACCGGTCCGCCACGACGAGCCCGCTGCTGCGCGGCCGGCTGCGCGTGCTCCTCCTCGTCACGCTCGCCCAGGGCCTGGTGGGCTACGTCCAGTACTTCACGGGCCTGCCCGGCTGGATGGTGGCCCTGCACATGCTCGGTGCGAGCGTGCTCGTCATCGCGCAGACCCGCCTGGTCGACGGGCTGCGCACCCGCGAGACGCCCACGGGTCCGCCGGGTCCGGACCGGGCCTCCGGGGCACTCGCCGCCGCCTGAGGGATCGGCCGGGCCGGCCTCAGCCGACGGTGTGCGGCTTGCTCCTCTTGACCTCGTACATCCCGGCGTCGGCCCGACGACGCAGCGCGGCCACGTCGTCGCCCGGACGGACGCCCGCCAGGCCGGCGGAGAACGCGAGAGGGCTGACCTCCGCGAGGTCGTCGAGCAGGGCCGTGGCACCGTCGATGGTGGTCGCCGGAAGCAGGAGGGCGAACTCGTCGCCGCCGATCCGGCCGAGCAGGTCCTGGGTACGCAACCGATCGCTCCAGGCGTCCACGACCCGGCCGAGCATGACGTCGCCCGCTGCGTGCCCGTGGGTGTCGTTGACGTTCTTGAACTCGTCGAGGTCGATGATCGCCAGGACGAGGTCCTCCGAGCGCCGCAGGCTCCCCGCGATCGCGGCGGTGGCCACGGCGTCGAAGGCCGTCCTGTTCAGCACCCCGGTCAGCGAGTCGATCGTCGCGTACAGACGGAGCCGCGCGACGAGCTCTCCGACGACGGCTCCCGCGGCGCTGACCCCGACGACCGTGCACAGCCAGACCATCGGTCGGAACCCGAGCGGCGAGACCAACCCGCCGATGGCCGACCCGAGAGTGACGAGAGCGAGGATCCCGCGCATCGCCGCCCGCTCGAAGGCGTAGGCGGCGTACAGGACGAGGTAGGTGTAGGCGCTGGACGCCAGGACCACCCGCACCAGGGTGTCGGCGTCCGCCACCAGCACGGTGACCAGGAGCACCGCCAGCACGGCGAGGACGACGAGTCCTGTGGTGTGCTCGCGCAGGCGCACCGCTGCCGCAGCGAGGACGACCTGGGCCACGGCGATCGTGACGGTGAGCTCGGCCCGCGCCAGGCTCGTCTCCGGCGTCATCGCGAGCAGCACGGCCACGACCGTGCCGCCGACGAGGATCCCGGCAAGGACCCAGCCCCGTGTCGAGGGACGCAACGCCGCATCCTCGAAGGTCCAGGGGCGCAGCACCCCGTCATCGTAGACAGCCCGCCGGCGCGTTCCGGTTGCTGCGGCGGGTGAAATCGGGCGCCCTGTCAGGGTTGCGGGAGCTCGACCGCCTCGAGGTCCGACCAGCCCCTCGCCCGGGCGGCCGCGAGGGCGAGCACCCCCACCACGGTGGACGGATTGCCCAGCTCGCCCCCGAGCACGGCCGCGACGGCCTCGTCGATCGGCACCCACTCGGGCACGATCCCGCGCTCCTCCGCCTCCCGCACGTGCCGCAGGGCCTCGGGGACGAGGGTCAGCTCGCGGGCGACGAAGAGCCGGATGCACTCGTCCGATCCACCCGGGGTGGTGAAGTAGTCGAGCAGGTGCCACCACGAGCCGGCGACGAGGTCGGCCTCCTCGGCGAGCTCCCGGGCAGCGGCCACGACGAGGTCCTCGCCCTCCACGTCGAGCAGCCCGGCGGGGGGTTCCCACAGCTCGCGCCCGACCGGGTGCCGGTACTGCCGTAGCAGCAGCACCCGCTCCTGGTCGTCGAGCGCCAGCACGGCGACGGCGCCCGGGTGCCGCACGTACTCCCGACGCACCGTCCCGGCCTCGCCGAGGTCGATGGCATCCCGGACGACGTCCCAGACCATGCCCTCGTGGAGCAGCGTGCGCCCCGTGACGGGTCGCGGGGCGTGGACGTCGACGGGGACCATCAGGCCGACCGGCTGGCGAGCGCCGCGGCGATCAACCCTGCGAACAACGGATGTGCCGAGGTCGGACGGGACTTGAACTCCGGGTGCGCCTGGGTGCCGACGTAGTACGGGTGCACCTCGCGCGGCAGCTCGACGAACTCGACGAGCGAGGAGTCGGGGGAGACACCGGAGATGACCAGACCGGCCTCCTCCAGCCGCCCGCGATAGGAGTTGTTGACCTCGTAGCGGTGACGGTGCCGTTCGGTGACCCGGGTCGTCCCGTAGGCCTCGGCGACCACCGAGCCCGGCTCGAGGCGAGCCTCGTAGGAGCCGAGACGCATGGTGCCGCCCATGTCGCCGTCACCGCCCACGATCGCGCGCTGCTCGGCCATCGTGGCGATGACGGGGTGCTCGGGCGCGTCGTCGAACTCCGAGGAGGAGGCACCGGCGAGGCCGAGGATCGTCCTGGCGTACTCCATGACCATGACCTGCAGGCCGAGGCAGATGCCGAGCGTCGGCACGCCCGTGGTCCGGGCCCAGGTCAACGCGCCGACCTTGCCCTCGATACCCCGGACCCCGAAGCCCCCGGGCACCAGGACGCCGTCGACCCCGCCGAGCGCGCGCTCGGCGCCCTCGGGCGTCGCGCAGGTGTCCGAGGCGACCCAGCGGATCTTCACCGTGCTCCGGTTCGCGAATCCGCCGGCTCGCAGGGCCTCGATGACCGAGAGGTAGGCATCGGGCAGGTCGACGTACTTGCCGACGAGCGCGATCTCGACCTCGTGCTCCGGGCTGTGCACCGCGTCGGTGACCCGCTCCCACGCCGACCAGTCGACATCGCGGAACGGCAGGTCGAGGCGACGCACCACATAGGCGTCCAGGCCCTCGCTGTGCAGCACCCGCGGGATGTCGTAGATGCTCGAGGCGTCGGCCGCGGTGACCACGGCCTCCGGGTCGACGTCCGTGAACAGGGAGATCTTCCGCTTGACCGACTCGGGGACGTCCCGGTCGCAACGCAGCACGATCGCGTCGGGCTGGATGCCGATGGAGCGCAGGGCAGCGACCGAGTGCTGCGTCGGCTTGGTCTTCAGCTCCCCGGAGGGGCCGATGTACGGGATGAGCGAGACGTGCAGGAAGAAGACGTTGTCCCGACCGACGTCGTGACGCACCTGACGGGCGGCCTCGAGGAAGGGCTGGGACTCGATGTCGCCGACCGTCCCGCCGATCTCGGTGATGATGACGTCCACGTCGCGGCCCGCCTGCGCGCGCATCCGGGACTTGATCTCGTCCGTGATGTGCGGGATGACCTGGACGGTGTCGCCGAGGTACTCGCCGCGCCGCTCCTTGGCGATGACCGACGAGTAGATCTGCCCGGTGGTGACGTTGGCCGTCGCGGTGAGCGGCACGTCGAGGAAGCGCTCGTAGTGACCGATGTCGAGGTCCGTCTCGGCGCCGTCCTCGGTGACGAAGACCTCGCCGTGCTGGAACGGGTTCATCGTCCCGGGGTCGACGTTGAGGTAGGGGTCGAGCTTCTGCATGGTGACCCTCAGGCCACGCGACCTCAGGAGCCGTCCGAGGCTCGACGCCGTCAGACCCTTCCCGAGCGAGGAGGCGACGCCTCCGGTGACGAAGATGTGCCGGGTCGTGTTGTCCGACCGCCCGGCCAGTCGATTTGCTCGCGCTGCCACGGGATTCCACCCTACCTCAGTGCGGGAGGTCCGAGTCCTGCGAACCACCGTGCGGCGCCTCGGTCGCTGCCGGACGCAGGGACCGGAGCACCCCTCGATCGGCAAGGGCCACGAGTCCGACGACGACGACCCCGGCGACGACCGCGCCCGCAGCGCCGGACCCGAGCGCCCTGGCCAGCCCGGCGTCGCCACTCGGGCCGAGGACCGTCGTGACGCTCGCGCGGCCCAGCCATGCCGCGGCGAGGCCGGCGAGGACGAGGGCTGCGACGGTGCGCGGCAGGCCGCGCGCAGCGGGCCGCCCAGCGGCCCGTACGACGCCGAGCACCAGTCCGCCGCCCGCGACCGTCATCCCGAGCGAGCTCGCCACGGCGAGCGCCTGGAGGGTCGCGACCTGATCGGGGCCGCCGTCGGTCAGCAGGGGGGCGAGGACGAGGGACGCACCGGCGACGACGAGCCAGCCGGCGGCGGTCGCGGCGACCGCGGCCCGTCCCCGGTGCAGGGCGTACAGCGCACGCGAGAGGTGCAGGATGAGGGCGAACCCGAGC
>NZ_JBFHHB010000209.1:0-5757 GCF_041597215.1 Actinotalea sp. | reverse complement strand
GCGCCCGGCCCCGACGGGCTCAGATCTCTTCGATGTTCGACGCGTTCGGGCGGCGGGACAGGTCGATGCCCAGCTCCTCCGCAGCGCGGTACACCTCGTCGTCGTTCTCCCGCATGTCGATCGAGACGCCGTCCGAGGACAGCACCTCCACGTTCAGGCAGAGCGACTGCATCTCCTTGAGGAGGACCTTGAAGGACTCCGGGATCCCCGAGTCGGGGATGTTCTCCCCCTTGACGATCGCCTCGTAGACCTTGACGCGTCCGGGGACGTCGTCCGACTTGATCGTGAGCAGCTCCTGGAGGGTGTACGCGGCGCCGTACGCCTCGAGCGCCCACACCTCCATCTCACCGAATCGCTGACCACCGAACTGGGCCTTACCGCCGAGCGGCTGCTGGGTGATCATCGAGTACGGGCCGGTCGACCGGGCGTGGATCTTGTCGTCGACCAGGTGGTGGAGCTTGAGGATGTACATGTACCCGACGGCGATCGGGTCCGGGAACGGCTCGCCGGAGCGACCGTCGAAGAGCTGCGCCTTGCCGCTCGGGTTGACCATCCGCTCGCCGTCCCGGTTCGGGTGCGTGACGTTGAGCAGCCCGGTCAGCACGTTCTCGGGCACACCGTCGAAGACCGGGGTCGCGACCGGGTTGCCCGGAGGGCTCTTCACGGCGGCCTGCGGGACGTCCGCCGGCCACGTCGCGTCGTCCCCGGCGAACGTGATGTCCCAGCCCTGCTTGGCGATCCACCCGAGGTGGACCTCGAGCACCTGGCCGACGTTCATTCGTCCCGGCACACCCAGCGGGTTCAGGACGACGTCGACGGGGGTGCCGTCGGGAAGGAAGGGCATGTCCTCGACCGGGAGGATCTTGGAGATGACGCCCTTGTTGCCGTGACGACCGGCGAGCTTGTCACCGCCGGTGATCTTGCGGCGCTGCGCGATGTAGACGCGGACCAGCTCGTTGACGCCGGCGGGGAGCTCGTCGCCGTCGTCGCGGCTGAACGTGCGCACCTCGATGACCGTCCCGGACTCGCCGTGGGGCACCTTGAGCGAGGTGTCGCGCACCTCGCGGGCCTTCTCGCCGAAGATCGCACGAAGCAGGCGCTCCTCCGGGGTCAGCTCGGTCTCACCCTTGGGGGTGACCTTGCCGACCAGGATGTCGCCCGCCGAGACCTCGGCACCGATGCGGATGATCCCGCGCTCGTCCAGGTCGGCCAGGACGTCCTCGGAGACGTTCGGGATGTCCCGCGTGATCTCCTCGGGCCCGAGCTTCGTGTCGCGGGCGTCGACCTCGTGCTCCTCGATGTGGATCGAGGACAGGACGTCGTCCTGCACGAGGCGCTGCGACAGGATGATCGCGTCCTCGTAGTTGAAGCCCTCCCAGGACATGAACGCCACGAGCAGGTTGCGCCCGAGCGCGAGCTCGCCCTCGTCGGTCGCGGGGCCGTCGGCGAGGACGGAACCGACCTCGACGCGGGCGCCCTCCTCGACCAGCACGCGCTGGTTGTACGAGGTGCCCTGGTTCGAGCGGCGGAACTTCGCGACGCGGTGCGTCGAGGTGGTCGCGTCGTCGTTCGCGATGACGATGAGGTCGGCCGAGACCTCGGTGACCACACCCGGCTTCGCGGCGAGGATGACGTCACCGGCGTCGACGGCCGCACGACGCTCCATGCCGGTCCCGACGAGCGGGGCCTCGGAGCGCACCAGCGGCACGGCCTGACGCTGCATGTTGGCGCCCATGAGGGCACGGTTCGCGTCGTCGTGCTCGAGGAAGGGGATCATCGCGGTCGCGACGGACACCATCTGGCGCGGCGAGACGTCCATGTAGTCGACCATCGTCGGCGGCACGAGCTCGACCTCGCCGCCCTTGACGCGGACGAGCACGCGGTCCTCGCTGAAGTAGCCGCTCTCCTCGAGAGGGGCGTTGGCCTGCGCGATGACGTAACGGTCCTCGTCGTCGGCCGTGAGGTAGTGGACCTCGTCGGTGACGAACCCCTCGGTGACCTTGCGGTACGGGGTCTCGACGAAGCCGAAGGCGTTGATCCGCCCGTAGGTCGCGAGCGAGCCGATGAGACCGATGTTCGGGCCCTCAGGGGTCTCGATCGGGCACATGCGGCCGTAGTGCGAGGGGTGGACGTCACGGACGTCCATGCCGGCGCGGTCACGGGACAGACCACCGGGGCCGAGCGCCGAGAGGCGGCGCTTGTGGGTCAGGCCCGCGAGCGGGTTGTTCTGGTCCATGAACTGCGAGAGCTGGGACGTCCCGAAGAACTCCTTGATCGACGCCACGACGGGGCGGATGTTGATCAGGGTCTGCGGGGTGATCGCCTCGACGTCCTGCGTCGTCATGCGCTCGCGGACGACGCGCTCCATCCGCGACAGGCCGGTACGGACCTGGTTCTGGATGAGCTCGCCCACCGCGCGGATGCGACGGTTGCCGAAGTGGTCGATGTCATCGGTCTCGACGCGCACCTCGACCGGCTCGCCGGCGCGGACGCCGTCGAGGGTCGTGACGTCGGCGTGCAGCGCGGCCATGTACTTGATCGTCGCGACGACGTCGCTGACGGACAGCACGGAGTCGGTCAGCGGTGCGTCGGTGCCGAGCTTCTTGTTCACCTTGTAGCGGCCGACCTTCGCGAGGTCGTAGCGCTTGGCGTTGAAGTAGAAGTTGTCGAGCAGCGCGCGGCCGGCCTCGACCGTGGGCGGCTCGCCCGGACGGATCTTGCGGTAGATGTCGAGCAGCGCCTCGTCCTGGGTGTTGACGTGGTCCTTCTCGAGCGTCTCCAGGACGGCCGGGAACTGCGCGAACTCCTCGCGGATCTCCGACTCCGTCAGGCCGAGGGCCTTGAGGAAGACGGTGACCGACTGCTTGCGCTTGCGGTCGACGCGCACGCCGACGGCGTCGCGCTTGTCGATCTCGAACTCGAGCCAGGCGCCACGGCTCGGGATGATCTTGGCGCTGAAGATGTCCTTGTCGGACGTCTTGTCGGCCGTGCGCTCGAAGTACACGCCGGGCGACCGGACCAGCTGGGAGACGACGACGCGCTCGGTGCCGTTGATGATGAACGTCCCGCGCTCGGTCATCAGCGGGAACTCGCCCATGAAGACCGTCTGGCTCTTGATCTCGCCCGTCGTGTAGTTGACGAACTCGGCCGTGACGAACAGCGGTGCGGCGAAGGTGAAGTCCTTCTCCTTGCACTCCTCGGCCGTGTACTTGGGCGGCTCGAAGCGGTGGTCGCGGAAGGACAGCGACATCGTCCCGCCGAAGTCCTCGATCGGGGAGATCTCCTCGAAGATCTCCTCCAGCCCGGAGGTCTCGGAGACGTCCGTGCGACCGGCCGCGAGTGCGACCTTCACGCGGTCCTGCCATGCGGAGTTGCCCAGGAGCCAGTCGAAGTTCTCGGTCTGCAGGCCGAGGAGGTCAGGGACCTCGAGAGGCTCGTGGATCTTGGCGAAAGAGATGCGACGCGATGCGGTGCGGTTCGCGATAGCGTCAGCGGTCGGAGCAGAAGGGGTGCGCGAGGCAGCCAAGAGGGGTCCTTCCCAGCGGTTCGAGTGCACAGCGCGGGTAGACGGCCCGCACCTGGCTCACCACGACAGATCGGCGTCCGGGCAGAACTCGGGGCCGAGGGGCGAGGTGAGGGATGCAGGCACAAGCCAGCGCAAAGCGCTAGCATACTCGCCCGCATCACGGGTGTCCAATGCCGCCGCGCACCCACCCCCGCGAGGGTGGTCGCCGGACCGGCAGGGGCGAAGAACTGCGGTGTCACGACCCCGTGAACCGGGGCGCGCGACCGGAGCCGAACAGGCCGCGAGGCCCGCACCCTCAGGGTGCAGGCCTCGCGGACCGCGTTCAGCGAGAGGTCACTTGACGGTGACGGTGGCGCCGGCGCCCTCGAGAGCAGCCTTGGCCTTCTCGGCTGCCTCCTTGGCGACGCCCTCCAGGACGGCCTTGGGGGCCTCGTCCACGAGGTCCTTGGCCTCCTTGAGGCCCAGGCTCGTGAGCGCGCGCACCTCCTTGATGACCTGGATCTTCTTGTCGCCTGCGGCCTCGAGGATGACGTCGAACTCCGACTTCTCCTCGACCTCCTCGGCGGCAGCGGCGCCGGCAACCGGAGCGGCAGCAGCCGCGACCGGAGCAGCAGCGGTGACCTCGAACGTCTCCTCGAACGCCTTCACGAACTCAGAGAGCTCGATGAGGGTGAGCTCCTTGAAAGCCTCGATGAGCTCGGCGGTGGTGAGCTTCGCCATGGTGGCGGGTCCTTCCTGGTCGATCCTGCTCACAGGAGCAGGTGGGTGTGGTGGTGGACGGCCTCAGGCCGCCTGCTCCTGAGATGCCTGCTTGTCGCGCAGAGCGTCGATGGTGCGCACGGCCTGGGCCGTCGGCGCGGTGAAGAGGTAGGCCGCCTGGTAGAGCTTGGCCTTGAACGCGCCGGCCGCCTTGGCCAGCAGGACCTCACGGGACTCGAGGTCCGCGAGCTTGGTGACGTCGGCTGCGCTGAGCAGACGACCGTCGAGCACCCCGCCCTTGACGACGAGCTGGGGGTTGGCCTTGGCGAAGTCACGCAGTCCCTTCGCCACCGCGACGGGGTCACCCGTGACGAAGGCGAGCGCGGACGGTCCGGCGAGGGTCTCGTCGAGCCCCTCGATCCCGGCCTCACGGGCCGCGATGGACGAGAGCGTGTTCTTCACCACGGCGTAAGTGGCATCGCCGCGCAGCGTGGTCCGCAGCGTCTTCAGCTGCTTGACGCTGAGCCCGCGGTACTCGGTCAGCACGACCGCGTTCGACTCACGGAACAGATCCGTGAGCTCCGCGACCGCGGCTGCCTTGTCCGGCCTCGCCATGGCACTCCTTCCGGTGGTGATGCCGCAGGTCGTTCCTCGCCCCGGAACGAGAAAGAGCCCCGCGCAGGCGCGGGGCTCAGGAACGCACGGACGGACCGTGTGCTGCGGAGTCACTCACCTGCGCCGGCCCCCGCTCGTGCGGGACTTCGGTCAGCCACCCGGAAGGGCGGCGGACGACCTGCGGTCTTGGGCGGGTCAAGAGTACGTGCGGGAGGGCCACGGACCAAATCGGCCCTGCGATGTCACGAACCGGGGCCGCCGCGCTCCGAGGGGATGAGAGCGGCACGAGTGCACCCGGGGGACGAACGTGACGACAGCACCGACGAGCGTACGGAGCCTGCACGAGGGAGTCGTGGACTGCGGGAGGTGGCTGGCCGAGCACGCGTCCCCGTCGTGCCCCGGCCTCGAGACGATCCGGCACCGGCCCCGTGCGCCGCACGGAGCCGGGGTCCGCATCGCCCTTCTCGACGCACCCGTCGACCTGCGGCATCCCGATCTCGCCGGGGCGCAGGCGCTCTGCTGGGCGGGGATCCCCGGGCTCGGGCTGCGCGAGCCGACGGCCCACGGCACCGCGTGCGCCTCCCTCCTGGTCGGTCAGGGGGTGCGACAGGTCACCGGGGTCGCCCCGCGCGCCTCCTGGCTCGTCGCCCCGGTGCTGCGCGCCGACGGGACGGTCAGCGACGAGCTCGTCGCGAGGGGCGTGTCATGGGCGACCGCCCACGACGCGGACATCCTCGTCCTGCCGTTCGGGCGACGCCGGCTCGGGCGACGGATCGCCACGCGCATCCGTGCGGCGTCGGCCGCCGGGGTGCTGGTGGTCGCCGCGGCCGGCAGCCTCGGGCCGGAGCTCATGACCTTTCCCGGCTCGGTCAGCGGAGTGGTCGCGGTCACCGGGCACGACGGAACGGGACGCTGCG
>NZ_JBFHHB010000208.1:0-5764 GCF_041597215.1 Actinotalea sp. | reverse complement strand
GACGAGCAGCTCGGCGCCCGAGCGCTGCGCCTCGGCCAACCACGCCCGGTCGAGCCCCTCGGGCACGACGACGCGGGCCACACCGGCCAGGAGCTTCGCGACCACGGCGGCGACCTCGTGGGGGCCGGCCGGGGTGAGGGTCGCGCGGTAGTCCTCGACCCGATCGGTGAGCAGCGCGAGCAGGTCGGCGCGTGGCATCGCCGTCTCCCACGGGTCGTCCGCTCCGAGGTACCGGCGCTCGACCGCTGTCGACCGCGGGTCGTCCCGGGTGTCCCCGAGGGCGGCGCGGATCCGCCCGAGCACCTCGGCTCGCGCCCTGCTCATGAGCCCTCCCCTCGCTCCCGCGCCCACCAGGCCCGGAACGACTCGGAAGGCGGGGCGGGCAGGTCGCGACTGTCGGTCCACAGCGACCCGGGCCAGGGCAGCCGTCGGATCGCGCCGTCCCGCGCGAGGAAGCGCCCGAGCCCCGCCACCTGCTCGGCCACCGAGAACAGCCGCGGCGAGCCCATCACTGCCCCCATCATGCGCATCCCCGCCTCGAGGGCGCCGGGCAACCCGCCGCGCTCGGCGTCGACCTGCCGGGCCCGCAGCTCGACGAGGATCGACGGGATGTCGATCTTGACGGGGCAGACGTCGTAGCAGGCGCCACACAGCGTGGAGGCGAAGGGAAGAGAGGCGTTCGGGTCCCCGTGCTCGCTCGTCCCGGTGAGCAGCGGCGTGAGGATCGCGCCGATCGGGCCGGGGTAGACCGAGCCGTAGGCGTGCCCGCCGGTGCGCTCGTAGACCGGGCAGACGTTGAGGCAGGCCGAGCAGCGGATGCAGTGCAACGCCGAGCGGCCGACCTCGTCGGCGAGCGCCGCGGTGCGCCCGTTGTCCAGCAGCACCAGGTGCACGTCCTGCGGCCCGTCGCCCGGCGTCACGCCCGTCCACAGCGAGGTGTAGGGGTTCATCCGCTCCCCGGTCGAGGAGCGCGGAAGGACCTGGAGGACGACCTCCAGGTCCCTGGCGCTCGGCAGCACCTTCTCGATGCCCATCACCGTGATGAGCGTGCGGGGCAGGGTCAGGCACATCCGCCCGTTGCCCTCCGACTCGACCACGCCGAGCGTGCCGGTCTCGGCGATGGCGAAGTTCGCCCCGCTGACGGCGACCTCGGCGCGCAGGAAGCGTTCGCGCAGGTAGGCCCGCGCGGCCATCGCGAGCAGCCTCGGCTCGTCGGTGATCTCCGGGTCGACCCCGGCCATGTGCTCGAGGAAGATCTCGCGGATCTGGGCGCGGCTGCGGTGGATCGCCGGGACGAGGATGTGGCTGGGGGTGTCCCCGGCGAGCTGGACGATGAGCTCGGCCAGGTCCGTCTCGGTCGCCTGGATCCCTGCGGCCTCCAAGGCCTCGTTGAGGCCGATCTCCTGGGTGGCCATCGACTTGACCTTGACGACCTCGCTCGCGCCGGCAGCCCGGACGAGCTCGGTGACGATGCGGTTGGCCTCGGCGGCGTCACGCGCCCAGTGCACCGTGCCGCCGCGCGCGGTGACCTGCTCCTCGAGCTGGATCAGCAGCTCGGGCAGCCGAGCCATCGCGTCCGTCTTGATCGCCGAGGCGGCGTCGCGCAGCTCCTCCCAGTCGGGCACCTCGGCGACGACGGCGGCGCGCTTGGCCCGGATCGTCGACGTGGCGTGGGCGAGGTTGCTGCGCAGGGTGGTGTCGGCCAGCTCGCGCCGGGCGGCGACCGGGAACGGCTCGGCCGCGTGCAGGTGCCCGACGCCGGGCGGCGCGGGCGGCGGGGCCGGGCGGCCCGGCATCCCGAGGGCGACCTTCATCGGCCACCTCGCCGCAGCCGGCCGCACCGCACCATGGCGGCGCTCACGGGGCCACCGTCGCCCGGGTGGAGGCGAGGATCTCGGCGAGATGGATCGTGCGCGCTCCCCCGCCGGCGCCGTCGGGCCCGGCACGGCGCAGGCCACCGTCGATGTGCAGCAGGCAGGAGGCGTCCCCGGCCGTGCACCGCTGCGCCCCTGACTCGCCGATGTGCCGGACCTTGTCGGCGAGCATCGCCGCGGAGGTCGCGGAGTTCTTCAGCGCGAAGGTGCCGCCGAATCCGCAGCACTGCTCGGCGGCCGGCAGCTCGACGAGCTCGATCCCCTCGACGGCGCGGAGCAGCCGGAGGGGACGGTCGCCGACCCGGAGCATCCGCAGCGAGTGGCAGGTGGGGTGGTAGGTGACGGTGTGCGGGTAGTACGCACCCACGTCGGTCACCCCGAGCACGTCGACCAGCAGCTCGGAGAGCTCGTAGGTGCGGTCGGCGACGGCGCGGGCCCGGGCGGACAGCTGCTGCCGGCCCCCGCTCGCGGCGAGCGCCTCGTGCTGGTGCCGGACCGAGCCGACGCAGGAGCCGGACGGCGCCACGACCGCGTCGCAGGTCTCCAGGGCAGCGTCGAACACCTCGACGTGATGCTCGACGAGGGCGAGCGCCTCCCGTCGGAAGCCGGTGTTCACGTGCATCTGCCCGCAGCACGTCTGCTTCGCGGGGAAGACGACCTCGTGGCCCAGCCGTTCGAGGACGGTGACGGTCGCGCGCGCGACGGAGGGCACGAGGGCATCGGCCAGACAGGTCGCCATCAGCGCGATCCGCATGACCTGGCCTCCGTCCTGGGTGCCTCGCCGCACCGTGGGGCCGACCGTACCCTGCCGTCGGCGCTGGCTCCGGCGCCGACGAACGCGGCGCGGCGGCCCGGGGCCGGTTCCCGGCGGCCGTCCGTCTTCTCCCCTAGGACGTGGCCACGGCCATCAGGTCACCGTCGCGGGCGAGCCGCTCGAGCACGTCCTGCGGCCCGATCTGGGTCAACCCCGAGGCGATCTCCTCCCAGCGCCGTGGCGCCGCGACCTGCGGGAGGTCGCGCCCGCGCAGCGAGTACGGCGTGATGGTCGTCTTGGCCGGGTGGTTCTGCGACCAGTCCACGAGCACCTTGCCCGGGCGCAGCGAGCGCTTCTGGTTCGAGACGATCCGGCCCGGGTGCTCGGCAGCGAGGGTGTGGGCGAGCTCACGGGCGTAGCCGTGGACGGCGGCCGCCGAGCGACCGCTGGGCAGGGGCGCGTAGAGCTGAAGGCCCTTGCTCCCGCTGGTCACCGGCACGATCTGCGCCAGTCCGTCGGCCCGCAGGCGCTCGGCGACGAGCCGGGCGACCGCAGCGCACTCGTCGAGGCCGGTTCCCGGGCCGGGATCGAGGTCGACGACCAGCCGGTCAGGGCGGCGCAGCCCGCCGCGCGGACCGACGCGCCACTGGGGGGTGTGCAGCTCGATCGCCCCCTGGTTCGCCGCCCAGACGAGCGAGGCGAGCCCGTCGATCACCGGCAGGTCGAGGCTCGTGCCCTCGTCCTCGGAGCCCGGGCTGGCCGGCAGCACGTGGTGCCGCACCCACTCCGGCGCGCCCCTGGGCAGGTTCTTCTCGAAGAAGCGCTCGCCCTCGACACCCTGCGGGAAGCGGATCCGGGTGACCGGGCGGTCGGCGAGCTGGCCGAGAAGCGCCGGGGCGACCCGCGTGTAGTAGTCGATCATCTCGGCCTTGGTGAAGCCCGTCTGCGGGTACAGGACGCGCTCGAGATGGGTCAGGGCGACTCGTCGGCCGTCCACCTCCACCCAGGTGCCGGGGCTCACGGCTCCTCCCACGGGTCGACCGGCACGTCCTCACGCAGTCCGCGCACCACCGGTTGCCGCAGCCGGCCCGAGCGGGTCCTGTGCAGGTAGGCGACGTCGACCGCGACCTCGGGTCGGCACCAGACCGTTCCCCGCGCATCGGTGTCCGGGATGCCGTCGGGCCGAGGGCCGGGTGCGACGGCGGCCAGCGCCCGGGCGACCGCTGCGCCCGGACGACCGGCCAGCCCGCTCCCGGCGCGGCCGAGGTAGCGCCAGGTACCGTCCGCGTCCGGTGCGGCGAGCAGGACGGCGCCGAGAGCCTGGCTGCTCGCGGTCGCGCTCGGCGTCGCGCGCGTCGCGATCGAGCCGCCGGGGCCCGGGGCGCCGGCCCCCTCGGCCCGCCATCCGACCACCGCGGCGACCCGCGAGCTGCGGTGCGCCGCCTTGACCCAGTCCTGGCTGCGCCTGCCCGGCTGGTAGGTCGAGCCCCGACGCTTGGCGACCACTCCCTCCAACCCGTGCTCCAGGGTGACCTGCCAGAGCTCGTCGACGTCGGGGTAGATCGGCGAGGCGATCACCCGGTCGGGCAGCTCCACCCGGTCCAGCACCGCGCGACGCTTGTCGAGGGGCCACCCCGTCATGTCCACCCCGTACAGGCGGAGCACGTCGAAGGCCACGAAGGTGACCGGCGAGCGGCGGGCCAGCTGGGCGGCGCGAGAGGGGTCGCGCACGTGCATCCGTTCGGCGATCGCCTCGAAGGAGGGCACGCCGCCGGCCATCACCACGATCTCCCCGTCGATCACTGCCCCTTGGAGCTCGCCCAGCCCGGCCAGCTCCGGGTAGGCCACCGTGATGTCCCGACCGCTGCGGGCGGAGAGCCGCAGGCGACCCCCGTCGGTGTCGGCGATCGCGCGCACACCGTCCCACTTGAGCTCGTACGACCACTCCGGGCCGCGGGGCAGGGAGGCCGGATCGGCCGCTCGGGTGGCGAGCATGGGTTCCACGGGTTCATCCTGCACAGAGGAGTGCTCCACCGGCATCCGCGCCACGGCACGGCCCGGCGGGTCTGCGACCGACCTTGCACACCGAGCGGGGCCGTCACCGATCAAGGAGGACGTGATGCGCGCGATCTGGAAGGGTGCCGTGGCCTTCGGCCTGGTCAACGTGCCGGTCAAGCTCTACGCGGCGACCGGTGAGACAGGCGTCACGCTGCACCAGGTGCACGAGAAGGACGGCGGCCGGATCCACTACCGCAAGGTGTGCAGCGTCGACGGAGAGGAGGTTCCGGCCGCCGAGATCGCCAAGGGCTACGAGACGGACGGCCGGATGGTCGTGCTCACCGACCAGGACCTCGCCGAGCTGCCCCTGTCCACGGAACGGGAGATCTCCGTCGAGGAGTTCGTGCCGGCCGAGCAGGTCGACCCGATCATGCTCGCGAAGACCTACTACCTCGAGCCGGAGACGACCGCGGCCAAGCCCTATGCCCTGCTCCGTGAGGCACTGCGCGCGACCGAGCGGATGGCCGTGGTCAAGGTCGCGCTGCGGCAGCGCGAGCAGATGGCGGTGCTGCGGGTGCGCGGCGACGTGATCTGCCTGCAGACCCTGCTGTGGCCGGACGAGATCCGCGAGGCCGACTTCCCCGTCCTGGAGGCGGAGGTCACCGTGCGACCTCAGGAGCAGGCGATGGCCGCCTCCCTCGTCGAGTCGCTCGCAGGGGAGTTCGACCCGTCCGACTTCACCGACGCCTACCGCGGTGCGCTCGAGGCCCTCATCGAGGGGAAGGTCTCGGCCGGTGCCACCGTACAGACCCCGGTGGCCGATCTCGGGGAGCAGGGCGAGGGCGGAGAGGTGATCGACCTCCTCGCGGCACTGCAGCGCAGCATCGACAAGGCGCGCGCGGGCAAGTCCACGGACGGGGCCCGGGAACCGGCTCCGCGGGAGGCGCGGGGCGCTTCGGCCGCCGCGACGGGCACCCGCAGGCCGAGGGCGAAGGCGCCTGCGGCGGGGGCGCCAGCGGCGAAGGCCCCCGCGTCCAAGGCCGCTGCGTCGACGGCCCCCGCGTCCAAGGCCGCTGCGACGAAGGCGACCGGTACGAAGGCGACCCCCGCGAGGAAGGTCGGCGCGACGACGGCCTCT
>NZ_JBFHHB010000207.1:0-5787 GCF_041597215.1 Actinotalea sp. | reverse complement strand
GACGAGGCGGTCCTGCCAAGTCGTGGGGTGGGTCCTGCCAAGTCGTGGGGTGGAGGAGCAGTCAGCGCGAGACAGGGGACCGTCGGGTCGCGGGCGGGGGCGGGCCCGTCAGTCGCGACCAGGGGGCCGGCGCTCGACGGCAGGGGCGGGCCGAGCGGGACGACGGGGTGCGAGCCGTCAGTCGCGGGTGAGGAGAGTGAGGACCTCGTCGTGCGTCGTCTGCGGGAACATGTCGAGAACCTGGGCGCGCCGCACTCGCCAGCTCGGCATGGCGGCGAGGTCCGCCGACAGGGACGTGACGTTGCAGCTCGAGTAGACGACGGCTCGTGTGGTGGATGCCTCGAGCCACCCGGCGAGCCCGGCGCCGATGCCTCGACGAGGGGGGTTCACGATGACGACGTCGGGCCCGTGCGCAGCGGCGAGGGCGAACGACTCCGCGTCCCCGACCGCGAACTCGACCTCCTCCAGGCCCGCCCCGGAGGCGCTGAGCCGCGCTCCGGCGACGGCCTGGGCGCTCGTCTCGATGCCCAGCACCGCTCGGCCAGGGGCGGCGCAGTGCAGGGCGAAGCCGCCGACCCCGCAGTACAGGTCCCACACGGACGCGGGAGCGAGCTCGTCCACCCAGTCCCGCACCTGGCGGTAGAGGGCGGACGCGACCACGGTGTTGGTCTGGAAGAAGCCCTGCGGGCGCAGGTGCAGAACGAGGTCGTTCAGGCGCATCGGCAGCACCTCCGCCTCGGTCAGCACGATCTCCTGCTCGCCCTCGAGCACGGCCTTGTGCTCGGGCTGGAGGTTCAGGGAGACGACGCGCGCAGCGGGCAGGGCAGCGAGCAGCCAGGGCAGGTGCTTGCGGATCCTGGCCAGCGCCTCCGTCGAGCGCAGGACCAGGCGAACCATGAGCTCGCCATCGGGCGACTCGGTCGCCAGCAGGTACTTGAGCTCTCCTGCCCGGCGTGCGACGTCGTAGGGCACCAGGCCGGCGCGGGTGACGAACTCGGCGAGGGTCGGCAGGGCCGCGCGGAGCCCTGCGGTGTGCAGGCCGCAGTCGCGCAGGTCCACGCCGGCGCCGTGCGGGCCGAGGATCCCGAGCACCGGTCGCTCGACGGTCCCGGTGACGACCATCTTCGCCTTGTTGCGGAACCCCTGCTCGGGCCCGAGGAGCGGGGGGAGCCAGGCGATCGCGTCCGGTCCGCCGAGCAGGTCCTGCGCCCGTCGCTGCTTCTCCGCGACCTGCACGGAGTAGGGCCGGTCCAGGAGGGTGCACGAGCGGCAGCGGTTCGCGTCGTAGTGGTCGCACTGCACCGGCCAAGGCTACGGCGCCCCGCTCGGCCGGACGGCACCACGGCGACGCTCTCGTGACGACCCCGCTGGGAACGGGGGCTTCACCTCGGTACCCGCGGTGCCGATAGGCAAGGGAGCCCCCACCAGAGACGAGCGAAGGTCGGAATGCGAGGACAGGCGATCACGACGGCGAACGCGGGCCCGGCAGCTGCCGGGCGGGTCCTGCGCGACCCCGTGTCCGTGCTGGCCCTGGCCCTCGCCCTGGTCTCGGGCATCCTCCTCGGTCTCGGCTCCCTCGACCTCCAGGTGCAGCTCGCGATCTGCTGGGCGTTGCTGGCGGTGGCCCACGTCGCGCTCCTGAGGACGGCCGGTCGGATCGCCGCCCGCTCCACGGACCGGGCGCGCAGGTGGATCTGGGGCGGTATCGCCGCGGCAGGTGGCCTGTACGCGATCGGTGATGCCCTTCAGCTCGGTCTCCTCGCGTCGCGGCCACTGACCGTCGCCGAGGGGCTCGGCGTCTCGGCGCAGAGCGCCCTCGTGCTGGTGGGCACGGCGGTCCCCCTGGTCGCCGTCCTGCTCCTCACCCCGACGTTCGGCCACCGGCCACGCCGACCACGGGCGCGGTTCCTGCTCGACGTGTCGATCGTGATGATCGCGGCCACGGTGCTCGGCGTGCACCTCATGCTCCCCGCGTCGGGACCGGTGGCTGCCGGGGTCTGGTTCGGCCTGCTCATCGGTCCCGGGCTCTTCCTGTCCGTCGTCCTCGGGATCGCCACGATCGTCCGCTCGGGCCGATCCCCGATGTCCCGGTGGGCGGCGGTCGTGCTCGCCGGTGCCGCGACGCTCGAGGCCGGCGCGCAGGCGGCCGCCCCGGTGCTCGTCCGCGCCGATCGCGTCGAGTGGCACCTCGGCCTCACCCTTCTCGCCAGCGCGCTGCTGCTCCTCTCTGCTGCGACGGAGAGCAGGCGCCCGGCGTCGGCGCGCCCGCTGGGGGTTGCGCAGCAGCTGCCTCTCATCACGTTCCTCCCGTACGTGGCACTCCTGGCGACCCTCGCCGTGCTCCTGCGCGTGCTGTGGGCGGAGCTCTCCGGGGTGCAGCCCTGGGTGGTCGTCCTCGGTGCTGTCGTCAGCAGCGTGCTCGTGGTGTGGCGTCAGGTGATCGTCATCGCGGACAACAACCGTCTCGTGGACGTGCTGGACGCGAAGGTCGACGAGCTGAACGCTCTGCTGGCCGAGCGCGACCGCCTCACCGTGGCCCTGCGTCACGAGGCCAGCCATGACCCGCTGACCCGACTGGCCAACCGCGTGCTGCTCGGTCAGCGGCTCGACGCCGCGCTCGGTCGGCTGACCGAGCGACCCGGTCGGCTCACCCTGATGATCATCGACCTGGACGACTTCAAGCTCGTGAACGACGAGCTGGGGCACGCGGCAGGCGACGGGGTCCTGACGAGCGTCGCTGGCCGGATCCGTTCCTGCGTGCGCGACGACGACCTCGTCGCACGCCTCGGCGGAGACGAGTTCGCGGTGCTCCTGGAGGACCTCGGCGGCGACGAGAAGGAGCTCGCCCGACGCATCGGTTCCGCCCTGGCGGCACCCATCGCTCTGGCCGAGGGGACGGTCACCGTCGAGGCGAGCATCGGCGTAGCGACCACCCGGGACCCGAGCGGCTCTGCCGAGAGCCTGCTGCGCGCTGCCGATGTGGCCATGTACGAGGTCAAACGGTCCCGTGCAGTGCGGGCGGCGAGCACCTCCCTCGTCGGGAGCCCGGCACCCGACCGGGGTCCGCGCGTCGGGCACGACGCGAGCTGAGCACCCGGGCAACCCGCACCCGGCACGTCGGATCCGGCAGGGCCCTGGATACCGGCGCCGTCCGGTCGTAGCGTTGGTGGTGGGTAGCACTCCGGGACCTGTGCCCGTGGGACGCCCGCGCGACGGCAGTGCTGCCGGCTGGGGGGAAGGAGCGGGGCATGAGGGTTCTCGTGGCGTACGCGAGCAGGCACGGTTCGACAGAGGGCATTGCGCGGAGGATCGCCGACGACCTGTGCGCCGCAGGTTTCGACGCGGAGCCGAGGAAGGTCGGACAGGTCTCGGACCTGCGCCCCTACGGCGCCGTCGTGGTCGGCAGCGCCGTCTACATCCAGCACTGGCTCCGCGACGCGACCTCCTTCGTCATGGGTCACCACGCCGAGCTCGCCGGGGTCCCGGTGTGGTTGTTCAGCAGCGGTCCGCTCGGGACGGAGGACGTCGACACCAGTGGGCGGGACGTCTTCGAGGCGACCCGGCCCAAGGAGTGGGACGACGTCGCCCCGGCCGTGGGATCACGGGGGGAGCGGGTCTTCCGTGGGGCGTGGGACGACCACCTCCCGCCGGTGGGCATCGCGGAGAGGATGCTGCGCCTGATGCCGGCGACCCGCGACTCGATGCCGGTCGGGGACTTCCGTGACTGGGATGCGATCGACGCGTGGGCGAGCCAGATCGCGGGTGAGCTGAGGCAGCTGGAGTCCGCCGGAACCTGAGCGGTGCTGAGGTGTTGCCCCGCGGTCGGCTGCCGGCGCGGTGACGGCAGCGGGTGGATCATCGAGGGACGTCTCGAAGCAAGGAGGGTCGTGATGGGAAGCGTGCACGAGGACCGAGCACGCGGAGGCGGGCTGGAGTCGCTCATCCGTCTGGTTGCTCTGGGGCTGGCGGTCGCGGCCGTGATCAAGGAGCTGCGGCTCCCGCGCGAGGACCGCACCTGGCACGGCACGATCGCGGGCGTGGTGCCGTACGAGTTCCGTCGACCGACGCTCGAACGCCTCCGTGAGCGGGTCTGGGACCCGGACGGGGACCACTACATCGGTCCGCACGTCTTCGGCGTCGGCTGGACTCTCAACCTCGGCAAGGTCGTGGCGCAGGTGCGCGAGCGGATCGCAGCAGTCGGCTGAGCCGCAGGGCACCGCCTGCGACCGCCCCGTCCCGAGGGGCGCTGCGGGGCCCGACGCAGCGACGTCATCTACGGGGAAGGACGCTCCCGTCCCGCAACGACCGGGTGTCGATCTCGGCCGCTGCCTCGCGCACCTCGGGGAAGCTCGCCGGGTTCGAGAGGATCGCGAGCGCGGCCTCGAGCGGCTCGCGGCGGGGCCCGCCCTCGAACGATGTCCCGGATCCGGGCCGTGCGTCCGAGCGAGGAGGGCGAGGCGACGGCAGCATGGCCGAAGGCTAGCCGCCCAGGGCCCTCAGCGCGGCTCTCCGCCCTCGGACACGCGAGGGCCCGTGCCGGCGGACCGCCGCGAACGCCAGGCACCGGTGGACCACAGCGCCCAGACGACCAGCACGGGCTGGAAGAGGAGGCGGATGGCCCGTGCCGAGTCGCTGTCCAGCCCGAACGCGTCGGTCCGCGTGACGAGCTGGGAGATGTTGCCCGGGAAGATCGCGACGAAGAACGCAGCCGCTGCCCAACCGACGGCCACCCGGAAGCGGCGCGGTGCGAGCGCGAGGGCCGAACCGAGGGCGATCTCGACCACCCCGGAGGCGACCACGACGGTGTCCGCGTCCAGCGGCACCCACCCGGGCACCTGCGCCTGGAACTCCTGGCGCAAGGAGGTCAGGTGGCCGATGCCGGCACTGAGGAGCACGGCTCCGAGCCCCAGCCGGCCGAGCAGCCGGAGCCGGGCGCCCGCTGAGCGTCGGACGTCATCACGTTCGGGTGCCCGCTCCTCGGTCATCCACCGACTCTACGGGCCGCGGCGGGAGCAGCACGCTGACGTCGGGACTCGCTGCCCTCGTGTCCGCTTCGGTGCCGGCGCCCTGAGCCCAGCCTGGGGCGCCGGGCGCGGACGAGGCCGCGCGACTCAGACGAGGTCGAGCATCGCGAGTACCGCGATCAGCACGATCGACACGGCCGTCGAGAGTGTCAGGACGCTGCCGACGAGGGCAGCGCTGCGCTTGTAGTAGACCGGGATGACGAACGGCGCGGGCAGCACGAAGAGCAGGATCGCCGCCCGCGAGTACCAGGGCGAGAAGCCCAGGGCCGGGACGAGGACGAGCCCCACCAGCAGGCCGAGCCCGAGGCCGACCGCGGTGCGCAGCGCCACGACCGTGACGATCGCCGGGTCCCGCGGGATCCCCGCGGCCAAGGAGGCCCCGATCACCAGGCAGACCAGGGGAGTGGTCAGCCCACCGACGGTGTCGAACACCACGGCGGTGAACCCGTCCGGCCCGGCCAGCGTGCGCGCGAGGCCCGGCGTCAGGACAGAGAGGGTCAGCCCCCCGGCGATCGCCCACAGGACCCTCGCCGACGCGATGTCGCGCCACGGGAGGACGAGCCGGCGTGAGTCGGCCGAGCCGTGAGCGGCCGAGCCGTGAGGGGCTGAGCTGGGAGCGGCCGAACCGTGAGCGGTCGGGCCGGGAGCGGTCGAGCTGCCGTCGCTCGCCCCGACGAGGATCGCCTCCCGTGCCCGGCGCTGCTCGAGGATGCTCATCTGCACGATCAGCGCGGTGAACACGAAGACGACCTGACCCAGGTCG
>NZ_JBFHHB010000206.1:0-5814 GCF_041597215.1 Actinotalea sp. | reverse complement strand
AGGTCAGCGAGCACTAGCTCGGTGCCGAGGTCACCGTCGCCCCCGGCCGGACCGACGAGGTCCGTCGCGGCCACCTCGTAGCCGTGCTCCAGGAGATCGCGCACGACCTCTCGTCCTGCCTTGCCCCATGCCCCGGTCACCGCGATCCGCATGCGGCAAGTCTGCACCCGCGGCGCGACCCGGCCCACCGGGACCGACCGGTCGCGGACGCGACGACGGCCGCCCCTTCCGGGACGGCCGTCGTCGTACGTCAGGCAGAGGTGACCCTGCTCACTCCGTGTCGGCGTCGACCCAGTCGAAGGTCTTCGTCACGGCCTTCTTCCAGTTGCGGTAGGTCTTGGCCTTGGCGTCCTCGTCCATCGACGGGGTCCACCGCTTGTCCTCGGCCCAGTTGGCAATGACGTCCTCCTCGCCCTTCCAGAAGCCCACCGCGATGCCGGCGGCGTACGCGGCACCGAGTGCCGTGGTCTCCGCAACCTGCGGGCGCACGACCGGCACGCCGAGGATGTCGGCCTGGAACTGCATGAGCGTCTCGTTGGCGATCATGCCGCCGTCGACCTTGAGCTCGGTCAGGTCCACGCCCGAGTCGGCGTTCATCGCGTCCAGGACCTCACGGGTCTGGAACGCGGTGGCCTCGAGTGCGGCGCGGGCGATGTGGCCCTTGTTGACGTACCGCGTGAGCCCGACGAGCACGCCGCGGGCGTCGCCACGCCAGTACGGCGCGAACAGGCCGGAGAAGGCGGGCACGAAGTACGCGCCACCGTTGTCCTCGACCGTCTTGGCCAGCGTCTCGATCTCCGGGGCGCTGCTGATCATGCCGAGGTTGTCACGCAGCCACTGCACGAGCGAGCCGGTCACGGCGATCGAGCCCTCGAGTGCGTACACGGCCGGCGCGTCGCCGATCTTGTAGCAGACCGTGGTGAGCAGGCCGTTCTTCGACTGGATCGGCTCCGTGCCCGTGTTGAGGAGCATGAAGTTGCCGGTGCCGTAGGTGTTCTTGGCGTTGCCGACCTCGAAGCAGGCCTGGCCGAAGGTGGCGGCCTGCTGGTCGCCGAGGATGCCGGCGATCGGCACGTCGGGGACGAGACCGCCCTGGCGGCCGGTGCCGTAGACCTCGGAGGAGGAACGGATCTCGGGGAGCATGGACATCGGGATGCCCATCTCGCCGGCGATGTCCGCGTCCCACTGCAGGGTCGCGAGGTCCATCAGCATGGTGCGCGAGGCGTTGGTGACGTCGGTGACGTGCACGCCGCCGTCGGTGCCGCCGGTCATGTTCCACAGCACCCAGGTGTCGGTGTTGCCGAAGGCGAGCTGGCCGGCCTCGGCCTTCTCGCGGGCGCCCTCGACGTTGTCGAGGATCCAGCGGACCTTCGGGCCGGAGAAGTACGTCGCGAGCGGGAGCCCGACGCGCTCCTTGTAGCGCTCGGCGCCGCCGCCGAGGGCAGCGAGGTCGTCGCAGATCTTCTGCGTGCGGGTGTCCTGCCAGACGATCGCGTTGTAGACGGGCTCACCGGTGGTGCGGTCCCAGACCACGGCGGTCTCGCGCTGGTTGGTGATGCCGACCGCGGCGATGTCCCGGAAGGTCAGGTTCGCGCGGGTCAGGGCCAGGCCCACGACCTCACGCACGTTCGTCCAGATCTCCTGCGGGTCGTGCTCGACCCAGCCCGGCTTCGGGAAGATCTGCTCGTGCTCCTTCTGACCGCTGGCAACGATCAGCCCGGAGTGGTCGAAGACGATCGCCCGGGAGCTCGTGGTCCCCTGGTCGATGGCGAGGATGTAGTCAGCCATGTCATTCCTTCACGTCGTTGTGCGGGTTGCGGAGCCGGGGCAGTCCTGACGCTCCGCGTGACAGTCGTACCGGTACTGCTGGTGAATCGGTGGAGCGAGTGCGGGGTGGGGCGCCCTGCGGTGCACGGCGCCCCACCCCAGGGATCAGACGACGTAGGCCGTCGCGACGAGGCCGGCGATCGCGCCACCGACGATCGGGCCGAGGACCGGGACCCAGGCGTAGCCCCAGTCGCTCGAGCCCTTGCCCTTGATGGGGAGAAGGGCGTGCGCGATACGAGGACCGAGGTCACGGTTCGGGTTGATGGCGTAGCCGGTGGGGCCACCGAGGCTCAGGCCGATGCCGACAACGAGCAGGGCGACGGCGAGCGGGCCGAGGCCCGAGGGGGTCTTGCCGAACGCGATGATGATGAACACCAGGACGAAGGTGCCGATCACCTCGGTCACGAAGTTCCAGCCGTAGTTGCGGACCGCGGGACCGGTGGAGAAGACGGCGAGCTTCGTGCCGGGGTCGGCGTCCTCGTCGAAGTGCTTCTTGTAGGCCAGGAACACGAGGATCGCGCCGAGGAAGGCACCGACCATCTCACCGGCGAGATAGACCATCGTCGAGGCGAAGGTCACCGCCACCCCAGGTGCGTATTCCGCCGCTCCGTTGGCCAGCAGGCCGATGGTCACGGCGAAGTTCAGGTGTGCGCCCGACTTGTAGGCGGCGTAGACACCGGCGAAAACGCCGAGGCCCCACCCGAACGTGATGACGATCCAGCCGCTGTTGAAGCCCTTGGTCTTCGGCAGGATCACATTGGCGACGACACCGCCACCGAGCAACAGCAGCATTGCCGTTCCCATGATCTCCGAGACGAAGACCGTACCGAGCGATACATCCATGGAACTCCTCGTTTCCTCCGCGGGACGTCATTGTCACGTGCACTCCGAGCGAGATCGCTCGGAGGTCTTTGGTACATGGCGGACGCTAGCGTGATCTTCGTCCGCCATGTGTCACCTCGATGTCGGCGTGGCCTCCGGCCCGAGGGGAAGCAGCGGGGTGATGTCCTCGGCCTGGAGCCGGACGAGCTCCGCGGCGGCGTCCCCGTGCTCCCACGAGGCAGCCTCGTCCGCCTCGCAGCGGGCGCGGTAGGAGGCGATCTCCTTCGCGGTGCGCTCCTCGTCCCAACCGAGCCGCGGGGCCACGAGCGAGGCGATCTCGTCGATCGCGGCGAGACCGCGATCCCGCTGCTCGTAGACGAGCCGGGTGCGGTGCAGCATGACGTCCTCGAGGTGGATCGCACCCTCGTGGCTCGCCGCGTACGCGATCTCGGCCCGCAGGTAGGCCGGAGCGCCCTCGAGCGGCATGCCCAGCGACGGGTCCTCGTGGACGAGCTCGATGATCTCGGTGAGCAGCGAGCCGTAGCGGTGCAGCAGGTGGTCGATCATCGCGCGTGACCAGCCGTGCTCCTCGCTGATGCGCCGTGCCTGCCGCTGGAGGACGGCGTGCCCCTCGGCCCCGGCGAGCGGGATGCGGTCGGTGATCGACGGGAGGGTCGCGGCCCGCTCGCCGATCGCGAAGTCCACCGCGTCCTTCGCCATCACCCGGTAGGTGGTGAGCTTGCCGCCGGCGATGACGGTCAGGCCGGGCGTCGGCGAGGCGACCGTGTGCTCACGGGAGACCTTCGCGGAGGAGGTGCCCTCCTTGGTGCCGGGCTGGAGCAGGGGACGCAGGCCCGCCCACGTGCCGATGACGTCGTCACGGGTGATCGGCGTCGCGAGCACGGCGTTCGCGTGCTCGATCACGTAGTCGATGTCGTCGGCGGTCGCCACGGGGTGGGTGAGCTCCTGCTCCCACGGGGTGTCGGTGGTGCCGATGATCCAGTACCGCGACCACGGGATGACGAAGAGGACGGACTTCTCGGTCTGCAGGATCAGGCCGACCTCGCCGCGGATCCGCTCGCGCGGGACGACGATGTGGATGCCCTTGGACGCCAGGACGTGCAGGCCGCCCTCGGTCTCGGCCAGGGCCTCGGTCTCCTCGGTCCACACGCCGGTGGCGTTGATGACCTGGTCGGCGCGCACGGTGAACTTCCGGCCGGTCTCCAGGTCCGCGATCACGGCCCCGTTGACCACGCCCGTCGCGCGCTTCGTCAGCTCGACGACCTGCGTGCGGCTCGCGGCGTGGGCCCCGTAGCTGACGGCGGTCCTGATGAGCATCGTCACGAGACGGGCGTCGTCGACGCTCGCGTCGAAGTAGCGCAGGGCGCCGATCGCTGCGTCGTGCCGCAGGTCGGGGAACATCTTGTCCAGGCCGCCGCGGGTCACGTGCCGGTGCCAGGGCATGGCGCGCTTCCCGGGGGCGATGCTCGCCAGCGTGTCGTACAGCGCGACGCCGGCGCCGACGTAGGCGCGCTCCCAGACGCGGTGCTCGAGCGGGTAGAGGAAGGAGACGGGCCGCACGAGGTGCGGGGCCAGCTTCTTGAGCAGCAGGTCGCGCTCGGTCAGTGCCTCGTGGACGAGGTGGAAGTCGAGCATCTGCAGGTAGCGCAGCCCGCCGTGGACGAGCTTGCTCGAGCGGCTCGACGTGCCGCTCGACCAGTCCTGCCCCTCGACGATGCCGACGGTCAGGCCACGGGTGACGGCGTCGAGTGCGATGCCTGCACCCGTGACGCCACCTCCGATGACCAGGACGTCGAGCTCGTGGCCCTCACCGGAAGCCTCGAGGGCCTCCAGCGCCGCGGCCCTGCTCTTCTGGGTCAGGGGTGCTGTCCTCACGCTGTGTCCTCCTCGACAAGCTCTTGACTGGGGTGCGGACCCCGGTCCGGGCGTGGGTCGCACCGGGTCGAAGGTCCTGCAGCCCCCCTATGGTTGCGACGTGCGAACATACGCGCAACACATCTGCACGAACGTGCACGCCGTCAGGGTGTGGGCCGTCGATACCCCGGCCCGTACCACCGGTGTGCGGCGTGACGAGGACCGGAGGGGCTCATGGAGCACGAGGACGTGCTGCGCGCGGCGTCGATGTACTACTTGCAGGACCTCAAGATGGAGGTCATCGCCCGACACCTGGGCACCTCGCGCTCGACGGTCTCGCGGCTGATCAAGCGCGCGCGGGAGACGGGGATCGTCGAGATCCACCTGCGTCCCGGGCGCACGCGCGCCCCGGGGCTGAGCCAGACGATCGCGCGCCGGTACGGGATCGAGGCCTACGTCGCCCCGGTCGCCGACTCGGCGACGGAGCTCGAGCGGCTCGACCAGGTCGCGGTCACCACGGCGCGCCTCGTGAGCTCGTGGTTCGACCACGACATGGTGATGGGGATCGCCTGGGGCACCACCCTCGCAGCCATCGGCCGGCGCCTGACGCCCAAGCCCACGCGCGGGAGCGCCGTCGTCCAGCTCAACGGTGCGGCCAACACCCGGACCAGCGGGATCGAGTACGCGAGCGACCTGATCTCGGGGTTCGGTGCCGCCTTCGACGCCTCGGTGCACCACTTCCCCGTCCCGGCCTTCTTCGACTTCCCGGAGACCAAGGCGGCGATGTGGCGTGAGCGATCCGTGCAACGGGTGCTCGACGTGCAACGACGTGCAGACATCGCACTCTTCGGCGTCGGTGCCCTGACCGGCGGGCTTCCCTCCCACGTGTACTCGGCCGGGTACCTCGACGGTGCCGACGTCGACCTCCTGCACCGCGAGGGTGTCGTCGGTGACGTGTGCACCGTCTTCCTGCGTGCGGACGGCAGCTACGAGGACATCGCCCTCAACGACCGTGCGACCGGCCCCACCCCGGCCGAGCTGCGCCATGTCGGCAGGCGGGTGTGCGCGGTCGCGGGCGACCACAAGGTCGTCCCGCTGCGCGCGGCGCTCGCCGCGGGGGTCGTGACGGACCTGGTCATCGACGAGCTGACGGCCGAAGCGCTGGTGGCCGGGCCGGTACCGTGAGCGCGTGACGACCCCGCACCACGGCGCCGGCCCCACGGGTCCGCCTCAGCAGTTCACCCTGCGCCCCGCGCTCCCGCGTGACGTCCGGGAGATCCGCGACCTCGT
>NZ_JBFHHB010000205.1:0-5832 GCF_041597215.1 Actinotalea sp. | reverse complement strand
TCAGCTTCGACCTGGACTGGCGGCCCTTCCACGACGACGGCTCGATGGACGAGGGCGCCACCGGCTGGGGTTACCTCGTGGTGCGCAGCTCCGCAGACACGCCCTGGCGCATCTTCGACCAAGGCGTGGGCTGACCGGGGCACTCCTCCGCCGCGAACGGCTCGGTCGGCAGCCCGCGGGTCGGGGCCGGGTTTCGTCCTCCTCGATCCCGTGCACCGGTGGGCCGTCGTGGCTGGTGTCGCCGGACTGGTCGCGGCCGCCTGAGCGGCCGGCTTCCTGGCCGGACGACGGGCCACCTAGCCACACCCACCACGCCGCTCGACACGCGGGGACGACGACGGGCGGGACGTCCCGCGAGACTGTCGTACACCTCTCGGGTCGTCCAGCCCGTTTCCGTGCCGGCGATCGACTCCTCAGCCGCGCACGAGGCGGACCATGTTGTCGATCCGGATCGCGTCGCCCTGGGGGCCGTTGCCCTCGGGGTAGTCGGAGGCGTCGCCCTCCTTGGGGTCGCTGCGCTGGGCGCCGGCGCCGTGGACGTCGGTCCAGCCGCTGTCCGAGGAGTACCCGAGGGCCTGACCGAAGGCCACGTAGGAGGCGTTGGCCCCGGGGGTGTCGCTGGTGCTGGCGTGCGTCGTGCTGCTCCAGTAGTAGCCGTAGTCGGTCTCACCGTCCTCGTTGGTGATCTCCGTCGTGAGGAACATCGGGTCGATCGCCGCGGTACCGGTGGTCTCCGGCGAGCGCGTGTAGTCCACGATGCTCTGCAGCTCCTTGACGTTCGGCAGGCGCCAGTCGCTGTAGCCCAGGTACTCCTCGGCGTTCATCTCCTCGACCCAGGCCAGGGCCTCGGCCCAGGTCATCCCGTCGGGGTCGACGGAGCCGCTGTCGTCCTGCGACCAGGTCAGGCCCGTGGCCTCGTCGGTGATGGTGCCGTCACCGTTGTCCTGGAAGTCGTTGACGCCGTAGGTGGAGTTCTCCTGGATGCAGGCGACCGTGAAGGTCTTGTCCTGGCCGTGCAGGGTCAGGCCGTAGCCCTTGATCCGGCCGTCGGCGAAGTTCACCCCGAACAGCAGCGGGTTCGACTCGTCGACGAAGGCCGTCGTGGTCGCGTACTGGGAGTCGATGATGCGCTCGTCGGCACTCGTGTCGCCGTACTCGAAGTCGAAGTAGTCGGTGTCGATGAACGGGGTCAGGCCGGAGGTGTCGTCACTGTCGACCTCGGTCGGGTCGGTGCCGGTGAAGTCCATCAGGGAGTACAGCTGCTTGATGCTCGGCAGCGACCAGTCGTCCGAGCCGGCCAGGCTCAGCTCCTCGCAGTAGGCCGCGGAGGCGTCCATCGAGAGCTTGTCCGTCGTGTCGAAGCTGCCGTCGCCGTTGGTGTCCGCCGACTGCGTCCACACCAGCCCGGTGACGTTGTCCGTCACGGTGCCGTCGCCGTTGTCGGTGTAGCTCGCGAGGTTGCCGTCGGTCTGCGCGTCCTGGCCGTAGTCGGCCTCTCCCGCTGCGGGGCACTCGATCTCGGCGCTGGCGCTGCTGTAGCAGGAGGTCTGGCCGGTGTCGACGATGGGGTAGGTGAGGTCACCGGTCGTGGCGACGGTGTCGTCGGTGGTCGTGGTCGTCTCGTCGGCGGCGGTGGTGTCCGCACCGGAGGTGGTCGAGGTCGTGGAGCTGCACGCCGTGGCGAGCAGGAGGGTGCACAGCAGCGGTGCAGCGAGCTTCTTCATGGCTCCACGTTCCCGATCGGACCTGTGCTCGTGCTGCGAGGTTCCTGTCGGTGACCTGAGCGCCACCTGGTGCCCACTGATACCCTACGGGGGTATGGTGTCCTCATCGGACGGAGAGGCGGAGCGCAGATGCCTGGCTACACCGGGAGCAAGGACGACTACCTCAAGCGCCTGGCGCGCATCGAGGGGCAGGTGCGCGGGATCAAGCGCATGGTGGACGAGGACACCTACTGCATCGACGTCCTGACCCAGATCTCCGCCGTGACGAAGGCCCTGCAGGCCGTCGGCCTCGGGCTCATGGAGGACCACCTCGGGCACTGCGTGGTCAACGCCGCGCGCGAGTCCCAGGAGGCCGGCGACGCCAAGGTGCGCGAGGCCGCCGAGGCCATCGCGCGACTCGTCCGCAGCTGAGGACGAGTCAGCACCCTCTCGCACCACCGCACAGCACCACCCACCCACCGGAAGGACGAATCCCCATGAGCACCCAGACCGTCGGCGTCGCCGGCATGACCTGTCAGCACTGCGTGCACTCCGTCAAGGAGGAGATCGGCGAGCTCGCGGGCGTCACCGACGTCCAGGTCGAGCTCAACAACGGCGGGACCTCGCAGGTCACCATCACCGCCGCCGAGCCGCTGGACGCGGACGCCATCGCCGCGGCCGTCACCGAGGCCGGCTACGCCGTCGTGCCCCCGAACTCCCTGCTCTGACGCCCGCACCGAACCGAGGACCCGAGATGACGCACGACGCCACCACCCCCACCCCGCCGAGCCCGCTCGAGCAGACAGCCGCACCGGTCGCCGTGATCGACCTCGCGGTCGGTGGGATGACCTGTGCGTCGTGCGTCGCCCGCGTGGAGAAGAAGATCGGCAAGGTGGCCGGCGCCACAGCGCTGGTCAACCTGGCGACGGAGTCCGCCCGGGTCGAGCTGAGCGACGACGTCGACGTGGACACGATCGTCCGGGCCGTCGAGGCCGCCGGGTACACCGCGACGGTGATGCGGGACAGCCGCGCCACCGTCGCGGCGGTCGGCGAGCACGAGCGGGAGATGGCGCTGTCGGGGCACTCGATGCCCGAGGGCGCCCCGACGGTCCACGAGGACACCTCCGACCCGGGTGAGGCGCGCGGCGCGGACCTGCGGCGACGCCTCGTGGTCGCCTCCGTCCTCAGCGTCCCGCTGGTGGCGATCTCGATGATCCCGCCGCTGCAGTTCGCCGGGTGGCAGTGGGTCGTGGCTGCCCTCGCGATGCCCGTCGTGACCTGGTCGGCCTGGCCGTTCCACCGCGCGGCCGCGCGCGCGGCTCGGCACGGCTCCTCGACGATGGACACCCTCGTCTCGCTCGGCGTCGTCGCCGCGACCGGCTGGTCCCTGTGGGCACTGCTGCTCGGCGGAGCCGGCGAGATCGGCATGACGATGACCCCGACGCTCCTGCCTCGCGCCGGGGCTGCGCACGGGACGCCCGAGCTCTACTTCGAGGTCGCCGCCGTCGTCACGACCTTCCTGCTCACCGGCCGGTACGCCGAGCACCGGTCCCGGCGCCGCGCCGGTGACGCGCTGCGCAGCCTGCTCGACCTCGGGGCCACCGAGGCGACGGTCCTGGTCACCGAGGGCGGCCGACGCGTCGAGCGGTCGATGCCCGCCTCCGCGCTGCGCGTGGGCGACCTGTTCGCCGTCCGCCCCGGCGAGAAGGTCGCGACCGACGGCATCGTCGTCGAGGGCGAGTCCGCCCTGGACACCTCCCTGCTCACCGGCGAGCCCGTCCCGGTCGACGTCAGCGTCGGCGACGCGGTGACCGGCGCGACGGTCAACACCTCCGGCTACCTCGTCGTCCGCGCGACGCGCGTCGGCGAGGAGACGACTCTTGCCCAGATCGGGCGGCTCGTCACGCAGGCGCAAACGGGCAAGGCCCCGGTCCAGCGCCTCGCGGACCGGATCTCCGCGGTCTTCGTGCCGATCGTCATCGGGCTCGCGGTCGCCACGGGTGCGGTCTGGCTGATCATCGGCGCCGGGGCCCAGCCGGCGTTCACCGCCGCCGTCGCTGTCCTGATCATCGCCTGCCCCTGCGCGCTCGGCCTGGCCACCCCGACGGCGCTGCTCGTGGGCACCGGCCGCGGCGCCCAGCTCGGTGTGCTCATCAAGGGCCCGGAGATCCTCGAGCGCACGCGCCAGATCGACACCGTCGTGCTCGACAAGACCGGGACGATCACCGAGGGCCGGATGCAGGTGGTCGAGGTCCTTCCCGCCCCCGGCGAGGACGCCGACGAGACCCTGCGCTTCGCCGGTGCCGTCGAGGCCCGCAGCGAGCACCCGATCGCCCGCGCCATCACCGCGAGCGCCCGCCTCACCGTCACCACGGGCGGAGCACCCGAGCCCACGACGATCGGCGCGGACGGCGTGCCGATCGGCGAGGACCAGGTCACCGAGTTCCGCAACGACGCCGGTCGCGGGGTCGTCGGCGTGGTGCGGACAGCCCACCGCGGGGTCGAGGTGAGCAGGCGGGTCCTGGTCGGACGGCTCAGCTGGCTGCGCGAGCAGGAGGTCGACACGACCGCGCTCGACGGGGTCGTGTCGATGGCCGAGCGGAACGGCGCCACCGTCGTCGTCGTCGCCTGGGCCGGGAGCGCCCGCGGCGCCGTCGTGCTGCGCGACCCGGTCAAGGAGACCTCGCTCGAGGCCGTCCGAGAGCTCGCGGCCCTCGGCCTGCGGCCCGTGCTGCTCACCGGCGACAACGCGTCCGTCGCCCGTGAGGTCGCCGCGAGGGTCGGCATCGACGAGGTCATCGCCGAGGTGCTCCCGCAGGACAAGGTCACCGCCGTCCAGGACCTGCAGCGCAAGGGTCATGTCGTGGCGATGGTCGGTGACGGCGTGAACGACGCCGCGGCCCTCGCGCAGGCCGACCTCGGGCTCGCGATGGGCACCGGGACGGACGTCGCCATGCAGGCGGCGGACCTCACCCTGGTCCGCGGCGACCTGCGCAGCGCCGGCCAGGCGATCCGGCTCTCCCGGCGCACCCTGCGGATCATCAAGCAGAACCTCTTCTGGGCCTTCGGGTACAACGTCGCGGCCATCCCGCTCGCCGCGCTGGGGATGCTCAACCCGATGATCGCCGGCGCGGCGATGGCCTTCAGCTCCGTGCTCGTCGTGACGAACTCCTTGCGCCTGCGCCGCTTCGAGTGAGTCGGGGCGGGGTCCCCGACCGTCGGGAGGCGCGGACTCCCAGGCGTGGCGCAGGATCGGGCCGTACCGTGTGCGCGTGTCCGCACAGCACCCCGGTCCCTCGTCGGAGCCCGCCCTGCCCACCACAGGATCCCCCGGGGGCAGGACCGCCCGGGACGGCCGCGAACGCCGCCGACTGACGGCCGAGGTCTGGATCGTCCTCGGCCTGTCCCTGGGCAAGTCGGCGATCTACGCAGCGGTGCGCCTCGCCGACCGGCTCACCGCCGGGACCCCGCTCGCTCAGCAGACGGCGACCCTCAACCCCACGCAGTCCTCGCGCGAGTGGCTCGACCTCACCTACCAGCTGCTCGGGATCGGGTTCGCCCTCGTCCCGGTCGCCCTGGCCCTGTACCTGCTGTCCGCGCCGCGCGGGCTGCGCGAGGTCCTCGACCGGATCGGGCTGAACGCCGCCCGTCCGGGCCGGGACCTGCTCGCCGGCCTCGGTCTCGCGGCCGCGATCGGCCTGCCCGGCCTCGCCCTGTACGCGGTCGGCCGTGCGCTCGGGCTCTCGGTCCAGATCGCGGCCTCCGGACTCTCCGGGCTGTGGTGGACCGTTCCGGTCCTGCTGCTCTCCGCCCTGCAGAACGCGCTGCTGGAGGAGGTCGTGGTCGTCGCGTACCTCATGGAACGCCTGCGTGATCTGCGGTGGCGGATGCCGGCGATCCTCGTCACCAGCGCCCTGCTGCGCGGCGCGTACCACCTCTACCAGGGTCCGGCGATGGCAGCGGGCAACGTCGCGATGGGCCTGCTGCTGGGCTGGTACTACCTGCGCAAGGGCCGGGTGATGCCGCTCGTCGTCGCCCACACGGCCCTCGACGTCGTGTCCTTCGTGGGGTACGCCCTGATCCCGGCCACGGTGCTCGCCTCCCTCGGCCTGTCCTGATCACTGGCCGC